>DUBW01000092.1:2154-9121 GCA_012960135.1 Methyloprofundus sp. | reverse complement strand
ATATTTGGAACACAGGATTACACTACGAAAAAACTACGAAACTTGATATGCTTTCATACAAATTCAGACTACTTTAAACAACCTTAGGCTTGTGCTATCATATTGATTAAAGGGAGTTTAAAAGAGTTTGAGGTAGTCTTCTCGGCATTCATAACCCCGAGGTCCCAGGTTCGATCCCCGGTATCGCCACCATTAAATCAATAACTTAGCGAGTTTTCAGCTTTACCACATTATCGGGTGCACCTGATTTTGCAACGATTTCCAGGTTAATATTACTCGCAAACTCGCTTAAATGGTCGGGTGCCAAGTGGGCATATCGCAGTACCATATCGTAACTACTCCACCCACCTAATTCCTGCAACGCATTCAGCGGTGTGCCACTTTGAACGTGCCAACTTGCCCAGGTATGTCTTAGACCATGCCAGGTAAAATTATCAATCCCGGCACGTTCTAAAGCCATGCGCCACCATTTCGTACCGACTTTGGTGACGGGTTTTCCTCGAAAGGTAAAAACGCGAACAGGGTGGTTTCCCAATTGTTCCGCTAGTACTTTAATGGCATTGTCATTCAATGGTATGCGAATGGTTTTCCCTGTTTTAGATTGATCAGCATGAATCCACGCGATTTTACTTGGCAGGTTAATTTGTGACCACTCTAAACCAGTTACATTAGATTCCCGAAGTCCCGTGGCCAAGGTAAATATTGCCATCGCCTTGGTGTGTTCAGGTAGTTCAGCTAATAGCCGGGTTGCTTCATAGTGGGTTAGCCAGCGCAGCCGTTGATTCTTTTCTTTGAATCGCCGAATATACGGTACCTTTTCAATCCAGCCCCACTCCTTTTGTGCTTTGTTGAGCACAGAGCGAATGACCTCAGTGGTGCGGTTGACTCGTGTTTTACCGGCAACCTTTAATTTAGCGGTAATAATTTTTTCTATTAATTCCGGACCAATATCATCCAAATAAACATTATCAAGAAATTGCCTCAACCATTTGAAATGGTATTTATCCGTTTCAATAGATTTTTTCTCTGACTCTGTTAACCATCGAATGACAGCCTGTTGCCAAGTGTACCGGGGCTTCTGCCCGAGCTTAACCACGTTGTAGGCCTCAGCTTTCGCTTTATCGGCTATTTCTTGTGCTTGAGCCTTGTTACAGGTGCCAGTAGATCGGTATAAAGTTTTTCCTCTGAGGGTAAACTTGAAATACCAGTTATCACTTTTTTTTCTTTTAAAGAGCATGTGCGTCCTCCATTTGTAGCCGCACTTACTTCCTGTCGACTAATAGGGTACTGCGATCTAAGCCAATGAATCAAGTCTTCTTCTATGAATACCCAGCATTTACCGGGTTTAGCGGCAGGTATGCTGCCACTACGAGCCCGTAGAAGCAGTGTTTGCGGGTGTATCTTCAAAAGTGCTGCTGCACACTTCAAATCCAATGTTTTCATCCTATTCGCCCTTGGGAGCCGTTAGAATCGTGATCATGGGGTTCTTGCCATGAGCACTGTCTAGCGTGATCAGCCCTGCCAGCTCTAAATGCCGCAATGCCCGGTATTTACAATATCGGGTGACCCCGAATTTATTGAGGGCTATCTGAGTGAGTTTGATGGTCGGTGTGGATTTACTAAGCCCTGCCAGATACCAAAGTGCATTACCCACCTGACAGGACTTACCGGGTAACCTGGCGGCTATCGTCGCCCAATCCAATGGAATAGGCCCTTTAATGAAATGTTCCTTGTCTTTATGGCGTGGCAGTTTCTTTTTAGGCTTAGGCGTCATTACTTTGCCTTTAGGTAATGCTATTTTATGTATGTCTATAGGGGGCATATATATTTAAGATACAAGCATAAGATAATAAGAGGAGACGGGTGTGCGTTCACGCACAGGTTAGAGTGCGCTGGCGCACAGGTGGGGTGTGCGTGAACGCACAGGTTGCGGCCTTTGACGGTTCAGGATCTGAACAATTGTCTCCCACATTTGCGTCCCTCGCTCATCACTGTAACGCTCTGGATAACGAACAATATCCACATCCGAGCGTAGCGCGAAACCTTCCAGGACAACGGTACTGGCCTGCGCCATCAGTGCCTGGGTTTGCTGAATATGCGTGTCTAAAAGGTCGAGCGGCGCTTCAATAAGTAGGGCGTCGTGAATAGGCGCACAAACGGTGATATCGGCTTCGGTGACCAGGCAACAAGCCAGTCTGAGCATTTCGGCCCCGTTGGCTTGCATCGGAAAGTTACTTAACGACCTTGGATTGGGGTTTGCGTTAAGTTGTAAGGTCCAACCAAATACCGTCCAGATTTTGTTGTATAACATGGCGTAATTAAGACCGTCTTCAGACCATCGCCAGAAGACCTGATAAGTATCACGGTGCAGGCGTAACAGTTCTCTGGCACGTATCACCGGTTGATTAATGCGCAGACTTAAAGATTCTGCTCCCATACCGTATTGGACTGCTAGTACACAGGCTTTAAACTGTTCTCGTTCAGCTTTATGGGACTTTTTAGTTGCATTAGGGGGTACAGCACCGGCTTGGATGGCAAAGCTAAGGTAAGGGTCACCCGAAGAGTAGGCTTTTTTCATTAACGGGTCATTGGATAATGCCGCGGCAATACCAAATTCCTGTTGGCTCCAGTCAATGTAGGCTAACCCATAACCTTGTTTGGGTTTAATGAGGCACCGAAACCAGACTGCTGGCCCAAAAATGAACCGGGTATTGCTGGGTTGATTGCGACCGGTTCGAGAACGGAAAGGGGAGAGTAGACACCGGTTACGGGCATCAGGTCCTACGGCTAACTCAGAGAGCCGCATTTGCGATAAAGCGACACGTAATTCCCGTAAGGGGGCGACTTGAGGGTGGCTCTTTGCCATTTCCTTGAAGGTGTTGTCCTTGAGGTCTAATTTACCACTGGGCAATACAGGCCAGGGGAGGTTGTTGTGAATTAGCCAGTCAGCAAACTGTTGTGTTTTAAATGAGCGTCCTTCATAGACACCGTATTGCTGGTCTACCTGAGCAATCAATTCGTCTTGAATGGCATTCCAGTTATGTTCTAAATGATTTAAGGTAGTGCGATCAATAGGGATGCCGGCATATTCAATTCGGGCAACCGCTTTCATGTAACGCCCCCTAAGGATTGCCCTGGGTAAATTAATAGGGGGCAACATCACTGGGAGCAACCGATTTAGGGCGTCAACATCGGATTCACAGTAATCCAGAAGGGCTGCTTTTTCCGGGTGACTGTACTGCCCACCCCGAAGGGCGAGGTCGCGCATAGACTCCTTTTCCGCAGTTTCAATTGAGCTAAGACCGTAGTAAGTTAAGGCGCCGACTAAGCCGGCTCCACAAGGTGTTGCAAGTCCATTAGTGGCATTCCTGAATTCAACAAATAGGTCCAGCACATGGCAGGGTAGTGCCCAACCAAGCGTAAGATGGCAGTTGAGTTCAGCACTAGCGAAATAGGCGACAAAAAGGGTGTTTCTACCCACAGGGTAGGGCGGCTGAGAAAGTAAGGCTATTTCATCGGCCCATAAGCGTATTTGTCGCCCTGAAAAGTATTCCAGGGCGACCAAACAGCGGACTTCAGGAACAGCACCCGAAGGCGCTGAAAATTCGAAGTCAACCAACCAGATTTCATTAAAATCGGTTAATTGCACCATAGTATTACTCACCTCGTAAGCGTTTAATGGCAGGGTGGTTCAGGTCAGTAATAAACTTTCCTTTGAAGGCAATCTCAAGGAGTTGCCCCAGGTCCAGCTCTGGCCACTGAGGCTCGGGTATTTCTCCTGTAGCTTCATAGACATCGTAAGCACCCAGTCCCATATTGGCGGAGACTCTAACCCAATGCTTTTGCGCCAACATAGCAGCGTCCATGGCGCTTTGGTTCCACGCATCAATCCGACCATCTTCCCCGGGGAGCCTGATGGGCCATAGCGAGATTACCTTTTGCCGGTTGATGGTAGGGAGCAGTGCTTTAGAGGTCAGCTCACCGGGTAATGCATCCCATAACTCGGGTGCTACTAGGAAAGTTTCCCCTTCTTCTTTGAATTCCAACACAGCGGTTTCAATAGAGTAAGCGGGATCAGGGTGGACGCGGACGAAGTCTTGTTTGCCGGGTTTGCGTACCGGAATAGTCGTAATGAGCTTTTTAACCCCTGCACTGGCGCCATAGTTTTGTGAGAGCCTTAACTTTTGAGGGTCAAAAGGGTTATTCGATAGGGCGGGATCCTCAGGGATAGGGGTATTGTTTTGGCTATCAGTCATAATAATTCTCCCAAAACGAGAAAAATATCTTTGCGGAGGTTGCTTGTGGTAGATGATTTATTCACTCTAATTTCCTCGCCACTTTTGTGGCTGTTGTTAAGGTTCGAGTGAATTCTATAGCGACGGGTTAAGCGCTGGAAGGCGCCTAGGGGGTAGACGACAGGTAATGGGTTTAATTACGGGAGAGGGAGTTGTAGAGGGCGTAAGCCCAGTCACCACGGGCCATCCGCTGTGATGGGAGGCTGAGTAGGATTGAGTGTTTAAATTATTCGCAGTGTAGGGGTTTTACTATTTATTTGGCGAGTTAAGCGGTTGATTTTTTAGCCAATTCCTAATGGTATCTCGCGTTATAGAGGAGGTTGAACTTAATTTATCGTGTATGGCATCCGCGGCAGCATCCCTAGTTGGAAATGTACCTGTTTTATACATTTTCAGTACTCGCTGCTTTAGGCGTTTATTTTCTACATTCGCAATTTCACCCCCTTTCTTGCCTCCCTCAGTAAAAATCTTGTAAAACAAACTCGCAGGGTCATCATTTAGCCTATGAAAGTGTTTTGCAGCCTCCAGAGCGCTAAAAGCGGCAGTCTCTGCTTGATTATTCTTTATGCTTGTCAAACAAACACGGCTTTGCAGTAAAACTTGAGCTGCAAGGTGTTCATCTGAAAATTCACCGAATTTCTGTTTAGCAAGGTGGGCAGGCGTTGCCAAGCTGATATCGGTTGTCTGTATTTCAGTAGGTATGCCTGAACGGGTTAAAAATTCACTTGCCGTGGCGGCCATGTACTCCAGGGTGTCTTCGGCCGAACTACCTATCTGGCCATTTGGGAAAGTTTTTTTCATAGAGCTAACCGGGGTGTTTGAGTTAATGGAGGTTGTTAGGTATTTTTTAGCGTGAAATGTTTTCCCTTTTTTTGATTTATACTCAATTAAGATTTTTTCTTTAACCACGCCTTCGGGCGCCTCAAGAGATGTTTTAGTGATTTCAGGGGGCTTTTTCATACATACTCCGTTTCTGAAAATACAATTGCCTAGCAGACGTTAAATTGACGTGTTTGCCAGCTCATCCAATGCATCATGCACTAGCCGGTTAAATACGTGCTCCATTTGGTCATAATCTGGGATCCTTGTGCAGACTTTGACAGCTTCTGTCGATAGACAAAGCAGTCGTGCTTTAATGACTGCGGAGATATCTGCCCATACTTCTTCAACCTCATCAGCGGGAATTAGTTTGCTTCTTCGGTTTTCTTCTTCTATGGCCGATAAATTGGCTTGATGATGCAGCAGTCGTGCTCGTTCCGCATTAACGGTTGATTTTTCCTTGATCTGACTACGCAACCAGTGAAAATAAGCTTTTCTAGCGCTATCGAGGTTGGCGCCTTTTGCGATAATACCGGCATACTGCAACTGCTGAATACGGCTCACAGAGAGGCAGAGGTGAGACGCAATTTCTCTTTGTGTAGGCATATGTCATCTTAGCATATTCAGCTCGCTACCTAGGCATAATGAATGAGGAATGACGCTAGCTACACGAAAGCCAAGCTCGCCGCGTTTACCCTCGTGTAGGGCTCCAGAAGTACCTTTATGAATGAGCCTAAACCACTCAATTAGGGGGGGTAGATGTAAATGATGATATGGTATTATTGGGTTGATTAACAACTTAGAGATTGTTTGGTCGCAGGCTAGAAATTAACTATGCAGAATCTTTAAAGAAAGTGCTCTAGTTGACTTGATCTGTACATTCGCTGCCAGCCCCGGACGGGGTGATAGTCAAGGCGCAGGGAAATTTGCCAGTCTGAAGTGTGCGAGAAGCACGCAGGGCGCGCCTATTTTTCTGCTCATTTCCTGTGTCCTTTATGTTGAAATAATAATACAGAAAATAACTCCTTAACTGAGAACTCTTACTGTCCTAATTGGTGGAATCATTTCAAAGCCAGGCCATTGTTGTGGAAAATAAATAGGTAATATCGTTTTCCGTGGCTTAGCTAGGTCTAACTAAAGGTTATTTCATGTGATTTTCATGTAATTTTCATGTAATTTTTATGTAATTTTAGGTCTGTTTTAGAGAAACTGTACATGCGTTAGAAATTAATGTGTTTTCGTTTATATTTGTCGTTTTGACTGGAGATGGGAATAGTTGAATTGAGAACCAAGGAAGGTTTTTTTTAGCCATGTACACGACGAATCATGATTTTAGATTGATATTTAGGAGTATTGTTATGAAACAGAATAAAAAATTACTTGCAATCAGTATAGCGGTTGCTTTGAGCGCATCCCCAAATGTATTCGCGCTGAGTCCCTCAGATTTCTTAGCTGACGCGGGTTCTTATGATGACAGTTATACTGAGGGTACTTACGATGACAGTTACACTGATTCGGGTGCTTACGATGACAGTTACACTGATTCGGGTACTTATGATGACAGTATGGTTGATCAGAGGGCTAAAGGGCGCGTCGGGGAGAATGGCTCTGTAGCTACTTCTGTGGAGAGTGCTACATCAAATTATACTGAAAATTACACTAGTAGTGAATCGACTACTAGTAATGACAGTACGGCTGATCAGGACGCTACTAGCAGTACCGAGCATGATGGCTCTATAGCTACTTCTATGGGGGATGCTACATCAAATTATAGTGATGATTCTAGTGTGAATACCACTGACACGGCAATACTTACTTTTGGCTCAGACAATGCTGGGAATGCTGTTACTGAA
>DUBW01000092.1:1854-2137 GCA_012960135.1 Methyloprofundus sp. | reverse complement strand
TTATAAAGCAAATATTTCAGAGTTAAGTGGAACAGTAACGGGGCAGGGGGCTGCAGTGCAATTGGCTTTCGCGGAGGGAGTTCCGACTAACACTATTACAGGTTCCTTTGGTGGTTTTTCGGGTATCGCTCAAAGTGTACAAAACTCTGGTACTTCAGCTTTAACTCAACAACAAGTGTCATTCCAGGGCAATATTACAATCAATTAATATGTGATGGTTTACTTTAAATAGGCGCGCGGTGGTGCACCTATTTAAAGTTTAAGAGGGGAGTTAGAATGAAAA
>DUBW01000092.1:0-1844 GCA_012960135.1 Methyloprofundus sp. | reverse complement strand
CGATCATAAGAGGTTTGTGCGTTCCCCTTGGTGTATTGTTACTTATTCAGCAGCTGCATGCGGAAATGTTGCCTGATGATGAAGTTATATTTTTAAATATTGAACCGGTATTATCAAGTGAATTGGATGGCGAGTATGGACGTGGTGGGGTGGTGAATATTACTGATAATAAAATGAGTGTTGAGGCCAGATTGTCCGATAATGTAGCGATAAATAATGTTAATGGTTTCAATGGCATAGATAATGGTTCTTTTGCTGGATCAAGGGGGTTTACATCTGTCATTCAAAATACTGGAAATCAGGTTGTTATTCAGAATTCAACTATTGTGAATATTACAGTAAGACCTTGAACTATTAAGCTTATGATTGTAAAGAAGTTTATTGTAGTGTGTGTTCTGAATATATTGTCGGTATTATCTTCTAACGCGGCTTCTTTAAATATTAATGGTATTGCTGGTGGCGGTAATTACAAGTTTTTTGTAACAAGTTTTGTCGAACGTCGATTTAAAACTATTTATAAACAACAGCTAGACTATAGCTGTGGATCAGCAGCATTAGCCAGTTTATTGACGTTTCACTATGAGGATACGGTTGATGAGCAGAGCGTATTTTCTGATATGTACGAACGGGGTGATAAGAATAGAATTCAAAAGCTAGGCTTTTCTTTATTGGATATGAAGCGTTATCTGAAAAGACGAGGGTACCGCTCTAATGGCTTTAAGATCAATCTGGATCAACTTATTAATGCTAATGTACCCGCGCTCACAATCATTAATAATAAAGGCTATTTGCACTTTGTCATCATAAAAGGTGTTAGTGAGCAGGAAGTGTTAGTGGGCGATCCTGCAAGCGGACTCAGAGTCATGCCTAGAGATAAGTTTGTAGAGATTTGGGAGCATCGTATTTTGTTCTTAATCGGGGATAAAAAGCATATTGGGGGCAGCCATTTTCAAGATGAGCGCGAGTGGAGAGTCGAGGGAAAAGTTGCGTTGGCTACTGCTATCGATAGACGCAGTTTAGCTCTGTTTAATGTGTTAAGACAGGGAAACTCAGGGTTTTAAGTAATAGGTGTTATCAGAATGAAAATACAACATTGCCTTTTTCGAAAATTAAAATTTAATATTTTCTTGTCTGTTTTTATTTTTCTGTTGATTTTTTCATCGTATGTTTTTTCTGATGAGAATGAGTTTAATAAAAGTCGGTTCAGTAATGAGTGGCAAAGAGCTTCAAATGCCGAATTGGATGCCTTGCGAGGAGGTTTCTCTTTAGGTAATGGGGTGGTTATTAATTTCAGTTTTGAAAAAAGAATTTTCAAGAATGGTGTTGAATCATTGTCATTGTTTTTTGACTTTCCTAAAAATATCCCACTAGCCCAAATAGGTGCTTTAAATTTGCCTACAGGTTTTACTAATACAATTATAAATAACGATCTGGGTAATCAGTCGATAAGAGTAATCAATACTATAAATATTGATTTAAGTAATTTAAAAAATCTGGGTGTTAAAAGTATTAAGTCCCTCAATAGTTTGATTTTACCAATATTTTATAACCGTTGAGTGATTATGGCGTGCAAGTAAGTGAAAAATATGGCGCGGCTTATTTGGATGTTACGTACTTTCTTGAGTTTATCAGCCTATTCGAGGCTGATAACGTATGAAAACCCTCTAAAAAAGTATCTGATTATTTTAGATTACTACAAAAAACCCCTTAATTAGGGGATTAGTAAAGTGTGGATAGTTAAGCTAAAGTTGTATTTACTCATAAGGACTGTGATTTTCTTATAGGTTGAGGTATTGGATGAAAACGATCATGTTGTTGTCTAGCGATAGTTTTATTGTTGGATT
>DUBW01000091.1 GCA_012960135.1 Methyloprofundus sp. | reverse complement strand
GTGGCACCAGCGATGCTGCTTTGACTGTCAATTTACCGTGTGTGATAGTGAATGAAAATTTATTTAAAGTTAAGCTGGTTCGACACAGCTCTTCCTTAAGCCCCTATGGCGATTATTGGGGCTTAGGTGATTATCAATCGATACCTGATCTGACACCTACTCCTGAACAATTATCATGTCGAACTAAACCAAATTTTATTGATTACTCGCCGCAAGGCAAAAATCAGCAGAGTAGAGAATCAATCAATCTTTATAAGTTTGGGTATGATCCATCCCTTATAGATAGCCACTCAGGAATCACAACACGTCTTATCACTGATCCGGGTGATTTGATCATACCTGACGATAGCGATAAATTATCAGATGCGTTTGAAGACAGCCTTAACTGGGCATCTAATGAATGTAATAGATTAAATAAAAGTGTATTAGGCCCAATAAAAAATCAAGGTCAATGTGCATCATGTTGGGATTTCGGAACAACATCTGCGATTGAAACCTTTATTACAATGGATATGATAAGACAATCAAAATCAAATAATTATGTCTCGTTAAGTGAGCAATACACATTAAATACATCAGCTAATAATAACAGATGTGGGGGGGGGATATTTGAGAATACATTATCTGATATTCTAACAAATGGTATTCCAACAACAGAATCCTGTATCTATAATCCTTTAGAATCATCGTGTGCTGATTCTCCACCTGGTGATGCTGAATTTGTATTATCTAAACAAGATAACAATATAAGTGCTTGGTGGTATCATCCTTTAGATGAGGAGACAACAGTTACTCAGATTAAACACGCACTACAAGTACATGGTCCATTAGTCGTTGCTATTAGGGCTGAATGGGTGGAACAGCACGACGCTAGGAGCAAGATGATAACCCCTCATAAACAGGTAACCCTTTTAAATCAAAAAGCAGATCATCAAGTTGTTTTAATAGGCTATGGTATATCGGCAAAAGGTATGCCATATTGGATTTATAGAAATTCTTGGGGTTCTACCTGGGGGAAAGATGGATATGGTGCAATTGAAATGAGTGATACGCCACACAACACATTTGCAGAAATTGGTGCAATAACGTCAGTAAACTATAATGAAAAATTAGTTACAAGTAACACAATATCTAATTTGTTAAACTAGATAAGGGGAAAACAGGGTTAACTATAACCTGAATCCGAAACATCATTTTTAAAAAACAAGTGTCTATGTAACTTGGGGGGGATTTTTTTAAAATCCCTCCAAAAACTACAAAGATAACGACTAGATTGTTCTTTTAATCTAGTGACCTGAATTCACAAAAAACTTTCAGGACTCAAAACCATCTATGCAAGACTTATAAACACGCCTTTTTAGTAGTCTTTATTTTTTTACCAAAGCCCAGTCGGGAAAGGTGTGAAAATTAATCTGAAAAACATAGGTCACCCAGAATAAAAGTACCAATACTACAACAACTATAGCAATCAAATTCAGGAAAAATCCAGCCTTCACCATTTCCCACATTTTTATTTTGCCTGTTCCAAATACCAAAGCATTCGGCGCGGTTGCCGCTGGCAGCATAAAAGCCATAGAAGATGCAAAAGTCACTGCTAGCATTAACACCAAGGGGTTTAATTTTATGATATTGGCAACACTTGAAATTACCGGTAATAATATTTCCGTAGTAGCTGTATTGGAAGTAAACTCCGTTAAAAAAGTAACGCCTGCAACCACAGCCGTTATCATCCCTAAATCAGAAAAACTTGCCAAACTAGTTAATTGATTTCCTAAATAAACAGATAGTCCTGAACTTACAAAAGCTTTTGCAATCGCAAATCCTCCTCCTAATAAGAATACAACATGCCATGGGATTTTTTTTGTGATTTCCCAAGTTACCAATGGCGTATTTTTCTTAGATGATGGGATTATAAATAATAAAAACGCTATAAAAATAGCGACAGTGCCATCATTGATAAAGCCTGGTTTTTCAAATAACTGACTCCATCCTGGAATACAAAAAGAGCCTAAAACTAATTCTTTTCTAAAAAGCCATAAAAACACCAAAAGCATGAAAACGTAAAAAACTCTTTTTTGTTCGGTAGTTGTTTTACCTAGAGCCTTGTATTCTTTCTTAAAGTAATTTTTATCCAAACCCCCACGATTTTCTTTTTTCGGCACCCCTGTTAAATAAAGAAAAGTCAGGGTAACTACGAACATACATATGGTTACAGGTAATGCAGCCAACATCCATTGTGCAAAACTGATCTCCGGAATATTAGGATACAATATTTCAGAAATTCGTAAAAAAGATAAATTTGGTGGCGTTCCCACCAATGTAGCGACTCCACCTATAGAACATGCATAGGCAATACTTAAAAACAAATTTGTATTGAATTTTTCAATCGTTTTTTCTCCATATTTTTTATTCAAAACACTTGCAATGGAAATTCCAATCGGAATCATCATCATCGCTGCTGCTGTATTTGAAATCCACATGGACAAAAATGAAGAACACAGCATAAAACCAAACATCAAGCTAAAAAAACTACTTCCCGCAATAGATAATATTTTCAATGCCATTCTTTTATGTAGGTCCCATTTTTCAATAGCCAAGGCCATTATAAAACCACCAATAAATAAGAAAATAATATAATTTATATATGCACCAGAAACTTCTTTACCGTTTAAGACTCCGAACAATGGGAACAAAACGATGGGCAATAAAGATGTCATTCCAATTGGTAAAGCTTCTGTTAACCACCAAAAAGCAATTAAAAAAGTTATGGCCAAAGTTCTCACAATTTCAGGCCGATCTCCCATATCAACAAAGCTGAGGATACCAACAAAAAATAGAATACCTAATAGTATATGTTTATAATTAATTTTTGCTTTTTCCATAGCCTTTATTAAAACTCTGACAGGTTCATTAAATTTTGTTTTTGCGTAGGTTGCTGAGAGATTCCATGAAAAACCACAGCATCTTTCGCATAATAATGACAATCATGCTTTTTGTCGTTACCTCATTATTCACAGCTTTTTCACTACCCTGTACTAAATTTGCATGCCAAATTAAAACTTCTCCTTTTTTCGCCAGAAAATATTGTTATTTAAACCATTGCTGTTCACCAAATTTCGAATATTCTTAAGTTATTCATCATATCCCTTCAAGCCTAGAAAAACTAGGGATTTCAAGCCACAAAGTCAAGATATCATTAAGCTTTCGACAACAATCAGTCTATCAATAGTCTATAAGTAAGATGATATTAAATCCGCTAAATGTCAACCAACCTGTCGCATATTCGTGATATCAAACTTGCTCTGCAAGCATGGGGCTTTTCCCCCAAGCCCACAACGCAGAAAAAGCTTAACGGGACTGATTAAAATCTACGATACCCTGATTCGCCCTGCGTCCATTTATAAAATCCTAGCGGGCTTTTTATTTAGTGATCTCAAATGGCTTGACGCGGTGTCGAAATGCCTTGTATTTTCTCTACGCAACAAAATGCTTTGAGAAAATACCCGTCCCTACCGCTATCAGGGACTAAAGATTTTCACTCCGCTTAAGCCCCGTTTCCATGATTTTCAGCGAATGTATCGTTAAAAAACTTACCTTATTTTAGAAATATGTTGACTTTAAATCTCAAAGCATGAAAAATAGAGGAGAATTGTATATTAATTTTTTCTATACAAATTTGAAAGCTCTTTTCGTAATGGTGATAGCGAAAATAGTAATATTATATTCACCCTTTAAATAAGAAGATGACACATGAGTAAAGGTACAGTTAAGTGGTTTAGTGCAGATAAAGGTTTTGGCTTTATAACTCCAGAAGATGGAAGTAAAGATCTATTTGTTCATCACTCTGAAATTCAGGCTGGCGGAAGCTATGCAACTCTAAACGACGGTCAAGCCGTTGAATATGAAGTAGGTCAGGGCCAAAAAGGGCCATGTGCAAATAAAGTACAGCCTCTATAAACACCCAATAATAGGCAGATATCAAGGCAATCTAGAAGGAAGTAAGGCGTTACTTACCTCTTGATTCGAGTATCTTCCTATCAAAAAGAATCTTGACTTGCTGCAATGGGTCGACTACTACCTGTGAGCACCCTATTACGCATTATGGTCGTTCACATTTGATAGTAGTTATATCAGACATTAGTTTTGATCAATTCTGACAGTGTCTGTCTAATCGGTTCTGAGATAGTACTGATTAAACTACCCTAAAGTTTTGCAATAAAGGTCCTTTCTGCTCTTTTTATTGTCGGCTAGTACAGCACTAGTCGACAATAAATAATTATCTATGTGCGTGTAATTTTGAATAAAATCGATTACGGGGTTGTTTGGCAACAATTATGCTAAACGTTTGCTTACAAAGCGTTTTACGTTAATAGGCTCTGTTGATTCAATTTTATTGTAAACCAGGACTATGTTTTTTACTCCTCCTTGTTACATAAAACTAACGACCAGAATGGTATCGTCTATAGCTGATGCAATACCCGCCATGCTCAATTAGAGTACAGATGTGACTAATACTCTTGCTATATCCACGTTTCACACACCACACCCACACTACCCGTACTCGCCCCTCCTACCCCATCGATAATAACGATAGCGTTGTTTTTACTAATGCGTGATATTTCCTTAGCTATATCCTTCAATAGCTGATCTAAAGTTTTGTTAGACCATCAATCAAATTTCTAGTGAATCCTTTGTTGAAGACTGAACTTCCGACACTTTGGTTGGCAATATGTTTTTTCTCACAAAACATGGTGACCGCTTGTTTTTAGATACATTGAGTCATAGACTTGATATAAGCGAATTGTTCGGACTGGTAGCCATCACTTAAACACTGAGACAATAAGCCTTCACATAAGGTTGACTTACCTATATTCGATAATGCTCCCATGACGCAATAACTCAGGCCTCTATAGAATCATTGAACTGATGAATGTACTGGATACTCTCCATAACCAAAAAATCTGGTATGCTCAGACTCACCATACCGGTGTGCCTATTGGCTGATAACGGTCCTGTTTTATTAAACAACCTATCTGATACCGTCTGTGAGATTGCATCCAAGACAATGCAACTAAGTAATGCCTGTATAGACCTTGCCAAACAGACTCACTCGCTTAAGTTGCAACTTATTGCAAACCCGCACGGAATAAGTTGAGCATCTGGCGCAGGATTTTTATTCGTATTTAAGGCCTAGAAACTGGAGCATAGCTAGCTACGCAACTGTTTCTGCAACACAAAAAACGAATAAAAAGACCAGTCAGTAGCTTAAATTATTTCGTGCACGCTTCCTGCCTTATGGCGAATCTATTTCGGGGTCATGAGAGATCCCTGGCAATTCTGACGTCTGCGTTGTTGTCACTTTTATCTGTAACTGCTCAAAAGCCTCGGCCAGAGAATCGGCCATTGCTGTATGCCGGTTCATTGCTACAATCACTTTTGTCAGGCTAGGAAACCCCTGCTTTGCAGTCGCCGCTAGATAGATGGGCTGAATATAAAGCAGCGAGTGCTCAACTGGCACAATAATGATCCGTCCGCGTATCACTTTGGAACCTCGCTGATTCCATAAAGTAAACTGGCTCGATATATCATGGTTCTGATTCATCAGGGCACTGATTTGAGCCGGCCCCTCTACTTGTATCTGGTTAGAAAACTTATAAATATAAATATCATCCTGATAATGTTCCTTACAGTGAATCGCAGTCAAGCACCCTGCAATGGCAACTGAATCCAGGTTCTTACGCCCTAAGGGTGACATAGGGCTTACTAGAACGAATTTATCCTGGTCTTCAGATGAGGCACCAGCAAGCTCATCAATATCCAGAGTCAAAAAATACGGCTCTATTGGCTTTTCATCCATGCTTGCCAATTCAAGCGCTTCACTCTGCTGATAAAAAATAGTGGGATCAGTCTGGTGAAAACGTGAATATAACTTCATTTGTAGCGTAAACCAGGCTTTGGGATAACTCAAGTGCTTGATGAAAGGCTTCGGCATGGTTGCCAGATCTTTAAATAAGCTTGGATAAATACGTCTGTAAGTTCTGATTATAGGGTCTTCTTCATCTACAACATAAAAATCTACCGAACCATTATAGGCATCAATAATTATTTTGACTGAGTTACGCGCGTAATTAAATTTCTTCTGCTTGCCATTTTTACTTAGCTTGATTGGTTCAACCAAGGGGTACCGATTAGAGTAGGTATAAGCATCCACTATCCAGTAAATTTTGTGATTGACCAAAACCGGGTATGGATCTGGGTCTAACTCTAAAAATGGTGCAATGGCTTTTACCCGTTCATTAATATTACGCCGAACCAGAATGCGGCTTTTATTATCAATTCCGGCTGAGAAAAAAATACGCTCATCTTTAAAAAAAGTAGATGCGATTGCTTTAGTAAACAGAGAAGCAAGATGAATACCGCCAGACCCCTGATAATCTGAACGCATATCACCGAGTACACTATTTTCTGATCTCAGTGCTTCAGAATTAGGCACAATTGCATATTGATAGTCCGCCAGACCATAATAAATCTCAGGCTGTGTCAGCTTTAATTTATCAAACTCAACTGTCTGGCCAAAATTTTGTAGTAACCACTGCATCGGCCGGTTCGCACGCTGATTTGCTGATGACATGACCATGCCATAGCCATGCGTATAAACCAAGTGTCTATTGCGCCATTTTTTTGCTTCGGGGGCAAGACTTTGATAATCCAGCTCTCGTGCGGCAATATTCACCTGTACATTTCGAGTGCCTAATTCGTAACGATCAACGGCAACTTCATAAAAACTAAAATACGGGCGAATACTTTGTAACTGCTCGAATACAGGCAATATTAGATTATCATCCCATATTGGAATATCATCTAATTCCTTGCTAATTTCGCGGCCAGCAAAGGGTGTCAGGGAAGACTCCAGCGTGTAATCTATCTGGGTGATATCTGAAAAATTAAACGCATCGGAGGTAGCCTTGATATTGTATTTGATGTATTTAGCCTCCGCTTGAACCGGATGTGGAGTGACATAATAATCATCAATCCAATTGGGTACAACATCCACCTGTTTAATCGCCAGCACCAGTAGGTAGGAAAGCCCAAGAACCAGCGCCAGTTTATATTTTTTTCCGCTATATAAGCTATAAACAGTACAGATTGCTGTACCCAAGAATAATAGAAAACTGAGGATAATCAGCGGTAAGTGATAATTCATTTCCACAAACCCCGGCCCGTAAAAAACAGGCAAATGCCGATCCTCATAAAGCATTTCAATGCGCTCTAAAGCAATAGACCAAGCTTGTAGAATAATCAAAATCACGACTAGTTTGGCTATATGTAATCTGGCAGCAGCAGGAAATTCCTGCAGCTTATCCTTATGCTTTTTATAAAACACAAAGTACAAAAAACTGACAACAGCGAGTAACAGGCTAAAGACCCACAGCAATTCCTCTTGAATCAATACATAGACAGGATAGGAAAAGAAATAATAACTGATGTTTTCCCCATAGGCAGGATCAACCAATTCTGACTGGGCACCAAAATAGAATAATAAAAAACTTTCCCAGTTCACATAAACCGGAATTAAAAGGGGAATAACAATGAGTAAAGATAACAGCCACAATATTTTCTTATGGTTTTGTAGAAAAGCGAGTAGACCTTTATTATCTGCATCCTGATGCAGTGATAATGCACGGGGAATATAAGAAAAGTTTAAATAAACAAGGCATGTTAAAAGAATGGTCGTGCCAATTTTCACCAGCCAGTCATAAGTTTCACGCAGCACAAAAAAGCCGCCCAGATCTAATGAGCGAAACCACCATAACTCCATCAAAAACTCGGCGGTAAAATAAGCAAAAATGCCGACTATTAACAGTACAACTATTAATTTAAACAATAATTTCATGACTATTCCAAAATGACTAATCTAAAATAAAAGCAACACTGATTTCTGCAATATTAGAGCGTAGACTATGGCTTAAATCATCAACCCCGGCTCCCTGCTGATTAAAAGCAGCCAACACAGTATAGTGCCCTGTCAGACCTTGGGGCACTGTAAAATTCAAGACCGGGTGATTTATCTCCTTTACAGGCACTTGCGCTTTAAAAGCAGCAGCCGTAACAGAAAACCCTTGTTGCGTAATATAAACCAAATCCCCTGCATCACTCAGGATTCCGACCCACAAATCCAGTACTTTTTCTCGGAGCATAGTTTCTTGCAGAATCACTGCAACCGTCTCGCCAGCGGTGTAGCTAGTAGACATCTCAGCATACTTTAATTGCCCCTCTCGCAACCGCATTACGTCAATAACCACGGGTTCTTGAGGAACATCCCTGAGAAAAAGAGGCTGACCAGCTACCGCCGTCGCGACCGATTGATTGCTAGTCTGCTGATGACTAATTTCATCAACAACGTCCATCCCCTCAATCACCTCACCAAATACAGCATAACCCGGAGCAAAGAGGCTTTGATAATCCAGGTTAGAGTTATCTACTGTATTAATAAAAAACTGCGAGCTAGCCGTATCAGGCTCGGTTTTACGCGCCATAGCGATGGTGCCGCGCACATTACTTAAGCCTGCAATGCTTTCCAGAATAATGGAAGGGTGTACTGGCTGAATTTCCAGGTTTGCATTATAGCCCCCGCCTTGAATCATAAAATTATCGATTACCCGATGAAATACAGTACTTTCATAGAATCCTTCATGCATATAAGCCAGAAAATTATTTACCGTGACTGGCGCTTTATCTGCTGCAAGTTCAACCGTTATTGTGCCTTTATTAGTGACAATGTCTACGATAGGCTGACTGTTTGCCAACGATACAATAGGCGTGATCAATATACTGATAAATAGAAGACTGGCGCATTGATAGTTAATAAAATTTCTCAAAATTTCTCCGTAAATTTATTTCCTAATTGTCATTGCTTTACACACGCTTTAGTACCCTGGAAAATTCGCTTGATTATACCTTGCAATCAAACAGAGCGCAGTTGAACAACAATCAAAGTCTGAAGGGTCTATACCCCAGTATGCTTAAAACAGTACCACTGAATTCGATTTAAAATTTACCCATAACCTATCGCCCAGCTTAATATTTAATTCTGCTAATGCCTGATAAGTAATTAACACCTGAAAAATGACGCCGGTATCAATATTCACACGCACCCGCCCCATTTCTTCAGCAATCATAACCACACGCCCCTGAAAATGATTACGTATGCTCGATTTCAGAGCTTCAGTCGATAAGACAATATCCTCTGGATTTATTGAAGCGTGCCGCGCGTTATCAGTAGCCTCAGTTAATATAATTTGCAGTGCGCCACTGATAAACACATGGTCAATAATCTGACCATGAAATAAATTGATCAAGGGTGTTAAAACCTGCTTTCCTTCAGCCAGAGCTATTACCTCATCAGCCAGGGCAAAGCCTTGCAAACGGTCATGCGTACTGAAAATCAAGGTATGCCCTGTTGCTTGCGCATAATTCTGCAGAAAAGCCTCCAGAGCCTGCACACTACTTTGATCCAAGTAACTAAATGGCTCATCCAGTAATAAAACTTCGGGCGCTAAAACCAGGCTACGCGCTAAAGCAACTTTTTGCTGCTCGCCACCGGATAATAATTTAGCTTGGCTATCGGCACAATAACTTATATCCAGCTGCTTTAAGACCTTGGCTATTTTGGGAGCACGCTGGCGTTTGCCCTGTATTTTTAAGCCCAGCTCGATATTGTCATACACCGTGCCTGCCAGCATAAAAGGCTTTTGGGCAAGAAAGCCCACACGCCTTCTATACTCAATTAAATCTCGCCTACTAACAGATTGACCCTTAAAAAAAATTTCACCCTGAGTGGGGCTTTCTAAAAATGCAAGTAAATTAAGCAGAGTACTTTTTCCCGAGCCATTGGCACCGATTAAGGCGGTAGTTTTTCCCTCTTCTAACTGCAATTCATCTAGTGCCAGCACTTGCTTACTCGCATAAGAAAAGCGCAGTTGATTTAATTGATAAATATGAGTCATGTCATTTTTTCATAGCAAAGGCAAAGAAAAAAGCTTAGTCAGAATATAAGCTATAAAACTAATTTTCCAGTAAAATACAGAGTATTATCATTGTAAATTGAAATACACTCGGCGCAACAAGCTGCTTTAAATTTAATCCCTTATCATGCTGAAAATCCTATTCCTACTATGCTTTAGCTTTATTATAAACCCTGTCTGTGCACAAGACAGCTTACGTATGTCCACCACGACAAGCACTGAAAACTCAGGACTGCTAAAAGTACTCAATCTAGCGTTTGAAAAACTCCATAACGTACACCTTAATATTATAGCCGTTGGCACAGGAAAAGCCTTGCGTTTAGGAGAAAATGGCGATATCGATGTGGTATTTGTACATGCGCCAGCAGCTGAATTAAAATTCATCAAAGAAGGCTTCGGTACTGATAGGCAAGCCGTAATGCATAATGATTTTGTGCTTATTGGACCTTCATCAAATCCTGCTCATATTGCTATTGATCAGCCTATCACCAGTGCCCTGCAGTCTATTTCACAAACACAGGCCGTTTTTATTTCGCGTGGTGACGACTCCGGCACTCATAAAAAAGAGCTGGCGTTATGGCAACAGGCAGAAATATCACCGACTAACCTCTGGTACCTTGAAGCCGGACAAGGTATGGGCGCAGTGATTACTATTGCCGATGAGAAACTGGCTTATACTCTGACAGACCGAGGCACCTATCTTGCATTTAAAGATAAAATAGATTTAGTGATCCTTAATGAAGGAGATAAAGCCCTGTTTAATCCGTATCATATTATCGCAGTCAATCCGGCTAAACATAAGCATGTACAATATGGTCTGGCAAAGAAATATATTGATTTTGTCACTGGTACAGAAGGCCAAGCACTTATTGCTACTTATAAAAAACACGGTCAGCAATTATTTTATCCTGATGCACTGTGATCTAATTAAATGCCCTTGACATAATATGCAGTAGAAGCGTTTAATCATGTTTTATATATTTGATTTCATGGCCTATTGCAGTTCCTTTTAGGTTAAACGTTCAATTCGTCGATTAAATAATGACTGGTACAAGACTCTTATTTTATCTTTTGATCATGTTTGCAACAACGGCATGTTCCATTGCAAATAACACCGTAAAACCGGATAATCAGCCGATGGTCGAGTGGGGGAGCTCTGAAGGTATTCGCCGCCTGGAAGAGTCGAACTATAAAACCGATTTCTTTAAACTCGCGAATCACTTTGAAAGCCAGCATAACAAAATTTTTTGTGGTCCCACTTCGGCAGCCATTGTTCTAAACTCCTTGCGGGTACGTAATGGGAACGTGCAAATCCCCGAAGACAAAACGCTTTTGAATCAGTTCGATTTACAATACCTTACGAGTAAAAAATGGTCTCCCTTTTTCCAGCGTTATACGCAAAATAATGTATTTCTGCATAGCCCAAAATCCAGAGAATATGTATTGGGCAAAATATCGTTGGATACACAAGGAAAAATCATTATTGATAAACAGGGAAAAAACCAAAAAGACAGGGGCTTTCAGCTTCGTCAATTAGCTGAATTATTTCGGGGGCATCGCTTAAGCGTAAAAGTAGCAATTGTAAATCAGGAGCTAGATGACAACAGCATTAAAAATAAAATCATCGAGAATTTAAGAACGCCTAATGATTATGTTATTGTCAATTATAAACGTGGGGTTTTAAATCAGCCCGGTGGCGGACATATATCTCCTCTTGGCGCATACCATAAGGCGTCGGATTCATTTCTAGTGATGGATGTAGCACCTAATAAAGCAGACTGGGTGTGGGTAAAAGCAGCACTACTAATTCAGGCGATGCGCACCTTTGACACACACGAAAATCGCGGCTATTTGCTGATTAAAGAAGGTAGATAGCCGCTTTCCAACACTCAAACTAGGAACATCAATTAAGCAAGCGCCCCCACATATCATAATCATCCACTTCTTCTATTTCCACATTAACCAGATCACCGACTTTTAAATGCGTGGCACCATCGATATAAACCTGGCCATCAATTTCAGGGGCATCAGCTTTGCTTCTGGCTACAGCACCTTCTGCCACGACTTCATCAATAATGACCTGTTCGATTCTACCCACACGTAGCTGTAATCTTGCTGCACTGATTTCGGCCTGATGTGCCATAAACCGGGCTAAGCGATCTTGTTTAACTTCTTCAGCTACAGAATCGGGCAAATCATTGGCAACCGCGCCCTTCACCGGAGAATAGGCAAAACAGCCGACACGATCTAACTGTGCTTCAGTTAAGAAATTCAGAAGCTCCTGAAACTCTGCTTCGGTTTCACCAGGAAAGCCAACGATAAAGGTACTGCGCAAGATAATATCCGGGCATACCGTGCGCCAAGCCTTGATCCGTTGCAAGTTATTTTCTGTTGCTGCCGGGCGTTTCATGAGTTTTAAAATACGTGTATTGGCATGCTGAAATGGAATATCCAGATACGGCAATATTTTACCAGCCGCCATTAAAGGCACGACTTCATCTACATGCGGATAAGGGTAAACATAATGCATACGTACCCAGACACCTAATTCCCCCAGCGCTTCAGCCATCTCATAGAAGCGAGTTCTGACTTCTTTACCCTGCCAGTCATAAGCCTGGTATTTCAAGTCCAGCCCATAAGCACTGGTATCTTGTGAAACGACTAATAATTCTTTAACGCCGGCGTCTGCTAAACGCTTTGCTTCTAACAATACCTCATTGACAGGGCGACTGACTAAATCACCACGCATAGAAGGGATAATGCAAAAAGTACAACGATGATTACAGCCTTCAGCTATTTTTAAATAGGCATAATGCTTTGGCGTTAGCTTTATCCCTTGTGGCGGCACTAAACTGGAATACGGGTCATGCAATGGAGGCAGGTGCTTATGTACCGCAGCAACCACTTCTTCCAATGCATGCGCACCGGTAATTTCGAGGACTTGCGGGTGACGCTCTAAAATTTCATCGGCACGCGCGCCCAAACAACCTGTGACGATCACTTTGCCATTTTCGGCAATCGCTTCCCCAATACTATCGAGTGATTCTTCTACCGCTGCATCGATAAAACCACAGGTATTGACGACGACCATATCCGCGCCATCATAATTGGGCGCAACCTCATAACCTTCAGAACGTAATTTAGTCAAAATACGTTCGCTGTCGACTAAAGCTTTGGGGCAGCCTAGACTTATAAATCCAATTTTAGGTGTTTTCATAATTTGTTTTTAGCGCTACTATTCTCATTTTATTTTCATCCCTAGCCTACATAAGCAGTACCGAAACGGGTATTTAATTTTTAAAACCTTTTTACCACGAAAGACCTCTAGCCATCGAAGTGTATTGCCAGCCAAATACTGTCAACGTCAGGATGCGTCGAGTCTACCCGGTGCCTACAATGCGCTGGAATAAGTAAATAATCGCCTGCTTGCAGCTTTTTTAACTCAGCTTGCTCTGCAAATTCAAGTACTGCCTCACCCTGTATTAATAAAACCCATTCATCATGAGCCTGGTCATACCATTCACCCTTCGCGCCTGCATGACCTCGGGAAACAATTCGTTCTATATGTACTTTATCATTTTGCAATAAGCTGGTAGATAATTCAGCAGGTAATTGCGCTGGAATATCTGCTAGTATATTATTCATATCTGCATTATTTAGAGTCATTCATCTGTATGCTTTTTCTAAAAACATTTCTTTTGCTATTTTTTTTTATTGCAACGCCTCTGGCAGCACTGGAAACCAGACAAGGCTGGAAGCTTGCAAAACAGGAAAAAGGCATTACCGTCTATACCCGCAAGCTAGCTAATTCTAATTATCCAGAATTTAGAGGCGAAATGAATATCGATGCCAAGATAGACGAACTTCTGGCCTTTATTGATAATGGCGAGAACTGCGCTAACTGGCGCTATAAATGCATTAAAATGCTTAATTTAAGCGATAACTATATCTATCGCCTAAGTAATTTACCCTGGCCTTTTAGCAATCGATATACGGTCATGAAATCGATTACCCATTTCGATCAACAAAAAAACTGCTATACAGTAAAGCTTACCAATATAAAGCGTTCACAGCTCCCGCAAACTATTCAGACACAGTTACCGACAGCAAAAGATATGGTACAGATGCGCTACTCTGATGGTTATTGGTTACTTAAACTCGCCCCGACAGATAACAATATTCAGATCACTTATCAAATGCATGGCGATGCCGATGCAACCCTGCCTAGCGAACTCATTCAACTAGGCATTGTAAATTCAGCATTTGTGACCCTCAACAATCTAAAAAAGCATTTTACTCAAGTAGATCGGTAGTCTGTTGCTGTATTTGCATACTATTGTCAGCAATAGTTATTGATAGCTTTCCCTGTAACATTTGCTGCAATTCTTGCCCTACCATACTATAACGCCAGCCATGCAGCAGCGGGCTTTCCTGACTATCCAGCAGTAACTGCTCGAGGTCCTTTCGGGTAGCCAGGATCACTGGATTTAATGAATTTTCATCAGCACGCAAACGGACTAAGCCGGTCAAAATATCCAGTACCGCTTCTAGTTGCTGCGTTTTTTTACTGCTACCTTTGCTCTTTAATTTTATGCCTGGCAAGTTCTGAGCCATAGCAATTAACTCACATATCTGCTTGCCACTACGCCGAACTAAGCCATCATTTATCCCGCGAATTTCGGATAATGCCTTTACGTTAAGCGGCTGTAATTTCGCCATATCTAGAATCAATTCATCGCGTAAAATCCAGTTTTTGGGTCTGTCATCCTTTTTTGCAACCTGCTCTCGCCATTCAGCTAGTACTTGCACTATCGCTAATTGTTTACCCGTTAATTTATTTTTCCCACGTATTTTTAACCAGGCATTTTCAGGCGGTATATCATACAGGTCTTCATTCATTAATTGCTCGAAGTCCTCCTTTAACCAATCTTCACGACCTAGTGCCTGTAGTTTTTGCTGCATCATCTGATAAATTTTAGCCAGATAAATCACATCATCTGCCGCATATTGTATTTGCTCTGCCGATAAGGGACGCTGACTCCAGTCGGTGCGCGTATGTATTTTGCTCAGGTTGATATTCAAAAAACCGGATACTAGCATGGCATAACCGGTGTTTTCCTGAAAGCCCAGTAATGGTGCTACCAACTGGGTATCATAAACGGGGATCGGCAATTTACCGCTTAGCTGATAAAAAATTTCCACATCTTGTCGGCAAGAATGCAAGATCTTAATTATTGAGGGGTCATTGATAATTTCAAATAATTCATCTAATTGACCTTCCAGCGCAATAGGATCAACACATGCCACCCAATCGAGCGTCGCAATCTGTAACAGACAAAACTTTGGATAATAGGTTTTTTCCCGCAGAAACTCGGTATCCATCGCAAGCCACGGTTCCTGTTTCATTTTCTGGCAAAGGTCGTGTAACTGCGTTACCGAATCAACAAACTGAATTTCATTCATGCTTTTTTTGTATTTGTATATTTTTATAGAGATAGAGGGCTCAGGAATATAAACAGCCTGGCACTAGATAAACGCTAAATGCATAGCTGTATGATCTGAACGACGCTAGGATTGGCCAACTTTCTTTTTATTAGCCGCAAGATAATGTCTGCGCGTGCCCCGACGATACTGCTTTTCAAGCTGGAATTTTTTACCTGCCCCACCCAGGCGCTTAATATCCAGACTTTTTTGCTGTATTTCCACTTCTTTAAAATTTTGTAATATTTCCACAGGCATGCCGGGTGGCAGGCTCAGTACTGTATAATATTCAAAAATATCTACATAACCTATTTTCTGGCGCTCAACACCCGCTTCTTCAACCAGAACATCTTTAATCAGATTAACACTGACTTTATGAATGCGTCCGACTTCAATACGATAACGCACCATTTCTGCATGCAATAACTCATGTGCTTTTTGCTTTTCCATAGTGAACTTATTATTTGCCAGTTCACTAAGCTGCAGTTGAGGTTCATTGATAAATAATAACGCTGCAGCTAAATCCAGATAGTCTAGCTTCAAATGCCGGGCGCTTACTTCAACCAGAGCCTTATTCGCCGTAAGGTCTTCCTTGGCAAGCACTGCCATTAGTTGCTCTTCCAGACTAATCTGTTTTGTTATTTCGTCCCTGCCCTGTTTGTTATTCATTCAAAGCCTCTAAGCGAATATCAACATAAGCTTCATCACGCAGGCGCCTTAACCATAGCTCTGTTTCTTCTTCTATTTTTCTTTTGCGAATGTCATCACGCGCCTGATTGCGTTTTTGCTGTTCCTTATTATCTTTATTACGCCGGTCTAAGACCTGAATTAAATGCCAGCCAAACTGGGTCTGCACGGGCTCACTTATTTCATTAATTTCCAGTTCAGTCATTGCCTTTTCAAAAGGAGGCACTAATAATCCCGGTATTACCCAGCCTAATTCTCCCCCGTTTAAAGCAGAACCAGTATCATCCGAATTAGCCTTTGCCAAAGTGGCAAAATCATCGCCATCGGCGATACGCCCGGCAATCGCTAGCAAGCGTCTTTGTGCCTCTTCATCATTAATGAGTTCGTTGGTTTTAATCAGTATATGGCGCACCTGTGTTTCGGTAATAATATGTGCATTTATACCACTACTATCGAGTAGTTTAAGAATATGAAAACCGCCGGGGCTACGTATAGGCTCGGCAATATCGCCCTTATTCATCGTTTTGACCACATCCACAAAGAGAGTAGGCAACTGATTCAAAGTTCGCCAGCCTAATTCCCCCCCTTGCAGTGCATTACTACCATCTGACACACTGACTGCCATTTGCTTAAAATCAGCGCCTGCACGTAATTGCTCAACAACTGATAATGCTTCCGCTTCTTCAGCCTGTATCGTAGTAGCCGAAGCGCCTTCAGGAACGGCAATTAATATGTGGCCTAAAAAATACTGTACTTTCCGGTCTTCAGGGCTAATTTCTGTTTCCAGATAGTGATCAATTTCCTGTTCAGAAACCTTTACCCGACTACCGATTTCATGATTACGTAATTGATTAATCACAATTTCCTTGCGCACGTTTTCTTTAAATGTCTCATAGCTCATTCCCTGTGCCTCTATTTGCTGCTTGAAACTGATTAAATCCATGCCATTTTGCTGGGCTATTCCACTCAGGGTGTTATCTAGCATTTCATCTGTCACTTTAACCCCTGCCTTCGCGGCTAACTGAGTTTGTAACATGCCTATAATTAACCGCTCCAGCACTTGTTTATACAAGATATCCTCGGGTGGCATCTGTACATTATTAGCTTTTAAGTTACTAACAACTGATGCTACTTCCTGTGCTAACTCACTTTCGAGGATGATATCATCTTCTACAACAGCCACAATCCCATCCAGGTATTCAACTGCAGCCAAGGGGAAACTAGTTATTATCAACAATAATATTGCGACACTCTGGGTGCTTATTTTTCTCATCATTTTAATAATTTGGTTTTCTATAACCTGAAATATTATTTTGCAAAAAGTCATCAACCTTATCGCCGATACTGGTAAGACTTTTAAGTTCAAGCTGGAAAAATATAGAATTTTGCGGTTTTGCTTCTTCAATAGCCCCGGAATCTGTACTAAGAAGAAACTGACGAAAAATAACTCTAAAGCGCCAACAACAACTATCTTTTTCAACACCAACAAAATATTCCAGATTTTTTTTGTCCAGAAAAGAATAACGATACAAAGCGACGGCACTCCAGCCATCATAGATGGGAACCATCGCAGAGGCAACCATCTGACTCTGGGCAAACCTGCCGAATTCGGGTTGACTTTGCTGATAACGATAGCCAACATTAAAAATAAAATTATCCGTCAAGCCTCGATAACGTAGATCGACATTACCACGATTGACCGCACTTTTTTGCAAATCCCATTGCAGCGAAGAAATAAATTTTAATTCATCGGTTATTTCACCACTTACCTCAGCAATCAAATTTGATAATAATTCAGTATGAACCTGATTGCCAACTAAATTAACTTTTCTATCCGCAAAGTAAAAAATTTCACCGACAGTAACTTTCAGGCGGTCTCGTCCGTCTTCCACAAATCGCGTGGTTAAAGCGGCTGTTAACTGGTTAGCATTCTGAGTCTTATCTACACCATTAAATTGGTTATCTCTAAATAATTGACCAAAAGTAAAATCATATAATGATGTATCAAAATTGGGTATATCACTTTGATCCACAAAAGGGACATATAAATAAAATAAGCGTGGCTCTATAGTATGGGTCAGTGATTCAAAGTCTCGTTCAAAAAATAAGCCCGTATCAAGAGAAACAATAGGTAAAGTTTTACTTAAACTGTTAGGTCTGGATAAAGTTTCATTATCAAGCCAGTATTGCGTATGCTGCATGGCAATTTTTGGAATGATAAACCCGACCTGAGAAACAAAGGGAAAACTGATCTCGGGTTTAATATTAAAACGCTGCCCCTGCGGTTCTCCATCGGCAAAATGCCGCTGAAAATAAACATATTCACTATCCACAGCCATGTTCAGATGAAGATCATCAAAAGACTTGAACATATCCAGTTTTAGCTGAGGCAATCGTCGATAAGGCAGATTCTTATCACTCGCATTGGGGTCTATATTCTGATAATTATCAACTCTGGCACTCATTGCCATCCAGGGCAGTGCATAAGTAACATTTGCATTACTTGCTAAATACCGGTCCCGGTTATTCAGCCCCAGAGATCCATCTAAATCAGTAAAATAGGCACTATCAGATACATAATTGGCATTGATATCCATTTTCAGATTATTCGTAAACTGGGTACTGTTCTGAAAACTACCACCCCAACGTAATGTATCTGTCTGCTGATCATGAGGCAAAATTTCAAAATCAATTTCGCCTAAGGTTCTATGCGAGAGATAACGAAAGTCTGCACCTATCATAAAGCCTCGCTCAGTCATATATCGCGGTACTATCGTTAAATCATAATTAGGCGCTATATTCCAGTAAAAAGGCTGGCTATAATCAAAACCACTACGCCCGGACAAACCTATGCTTGGGGTTAATAAGCCGGTTAGCCGTCTGTCATCAATAGGAAAAGAGCCGTAAGGAAAATACATAACAGGAATGCTTTTAAACTCCATCCAGCCATGCTTTACCGATACACGCCCCGTTTCATCATTCACTTTCATTCTCGAAGCATGCAACATCCAGTCCTGATTGCCCGGTTCACACGCGGTATAAGTCACTTCTTTATAACGACTGAATGTCGGGCTATCGCGATAGACTACTTCTGCACTACCGCGTATAGGCGACGCGGGGTTGATAAAAGAGACATCGCGTAACAAAGAGGAATTATTTTCTAAATTAACCTGTGCCGAAGTACTATGTAGCGCCATACCTCCATCACTGTACATCACGTCGCCATATAAATCGAGTACCCCCGATGCTTTATTAAAATCAGCATGGTTTGCCGTAATGTGCTGATCAGCACGGCGTAAATCTATCTGGTCTGATAAGCTAATCAACTCTGCATCAAACATTTCGCTGTTATTGGCAAAAACATCCATTGGCGTTTGTTCGCGCAGTTCTTTATCGGTGGAATACGTTGGCTGTGACCCTAGTTTCAATGTACACATTGCCCAGGGATCTTGTTTAAACTCTGCCTGTAGACGTGAAAACACACGCTCTCGCGCAGGGTCAAATGTTTTATCGAACCAGAAGTCCTCAAATTCATCCTGCTCTGCCCGTTTCTCAGCTTCTTGAGACGCGCATTGCTCTACTTTATCGTTAATATTACATTCGCTATCTACTTCATTTGCTATAACGAGCGTTGAGCCCATCACCGATATACAGACAAAAAATAGTAATAAACGCTGCAACATGTATACTAAAAACCTGAAAAAAAAAGCTTAATAAAGCCCACACGATCAGGCAAAATGGCATAAAATAATGACCGTCTATTTTACCTTACTTTTCAAGTCTCTTTACAAAAGAATGATAACGGCAACCGATGATAGAGCAAAAGCCATTCTGCAATGGCTAACAAACGATCTCAACCTGGATATAACACAATTCGAAACGGCTTCCAGCGATGCAAGTTTTAGGCGCTATTTTAGAACGCAGCATCAGCAACAGCATTATATCGTTATGGATGCGCCGCCTGATAAGGAAGATACTGCTCCTTTTATTAAAGTTGCGCAATTATTTGCCCAGGCACAGGTTAATGTGCCTGACATTATTGCGCAAAATAGCCAGCAAGGCTTTTTACTCCTCGAGGATTTTGGCCCCTTTTGCCTGCTAGATAAACTCAATGCAACCACCGCTGAAGTGCTCTATAAAGATGCGCTGGATAGCCTAATCACACTACAAAAAAACGTAGACATACACAGCTGTGAACTGCCTCATTACACCAGCGAATTACTACAGACTGAACTGCAATTATTTAGTGATTGGTTTCTCCAACAGCAATGCAGCCTAACTCTTAATAACGACCAAAAAGACATTATTAATGCCAGTGATGCATTTTTAGTTTCTTCAGCACTACAACAAACCCAGGTCTGCGTACACCGGGATTATCATTCCCGCAATCTCATGTATCTTAGCGCCAAGAACCCTGGGATTATCGACTTCCAGGATGCTGTTATCGGTCCCGTCACTTATGATGCCGTGTCTTTATTAAGAGACTGCTATATAAACTGGCCGGATGAACAGATAGAAAGCTGGTTATTACCCTATTACCAGCAACTCAAACAAGCCAGCCTCGTTAGCTGTGATTTTGATCAATTCAAGCGCGACTTTGATCTAATGGGCATTCAGCGACATCTAAAAGCAATCGGCATTTTCTCGCGGCTCAATATCCGCGATGGTAAAAGCGCTTACCTGAATGATATTCCGCGCACCCTGAACTACGTTATTAACATTAGCCAGCACTATCCGGCGTTACAAGAATTTCATAACTTTCTAGTGGACAGTGTATTACCCGCCAGCAAGAACGTGCTATGAAAGCGATGATTTTAGCCGCCGGGCGCGGCGAAAGAATGCGCCCGCTTACTGACCATACGCCCAAACCTTTATTACAGGCAGCCGGCAAGGCGCTTATTGTCTATACCATAGAAGCTCTAGTTAAGGCTGGCATCACTGATATTATTATTAATCTTGCCCACTTGGGCGAGCAAATTCGAAACCGCCTGGGCGATGGAGCACAGTATCAAGCGAATATTAGTTACACCCATGAAGGTGCAAGCGGACTAGAAACAGCAGGAGGCATCAAAAACGCATTGCCTTTATTAGGTGACTCTCCTTTTTTAGTGGTTAATGGCGATATCAGCTGTGACTACAATTTTCACAATCTGCTTAACAAAGAGATTGCCCTGGCACATCTTATTCTAGTCAATAATCCTGCGCACCACCCTACAGGTGATTTTGCACTAAAAGGCCAAGCTATACTCAGCCCTGAAGGCGAACCTAAATATACTTATAGTGGCATAGGGCTTTATCACCCAGATTTATTCGCCAGTATCAATCCTGGAAAATCTGCACTCGCTCCACTATTAAAAAATGCCATGCAGGAAAACCGGATCACTGGTGAGTTACATCCCGGCTTTTGGATGGACATTGGCACTCCCAGTCGTTTAAATGAATTAAGTACATTAATAAATCATTCGCAGAGCGTAGCAAGAGACAATAATACCACTGAAGCTAGTGGCTAAACATGAATTCAATCACTCGCCCTTCAATACTGGCATTGCTTTCCATCAGTCTTTTTTTAGCACTGTGGTACGCGCTTGCCATTTATCTGGATACCCTCACCCTACCCACGCCTCTTGTCGTTGCAAAGGTACTGCTTGATGAAATCAAAAATGGGCAATTACCCTATCATTTAAGCAAGACCTTATACCGTTTGTTAATTAGTTTCGGTATAGCCATGCTACTCGGTTGTGCGATTGGCATAGCCCTGGGGCGATACAAGCAATTAGACTATTTTTTTGATAACTGGCTGATCATTTTTTTAAATATCCCCGCCCTAGTCACTATTATTCTCTGTTATGTCTGGTTTGGTCTGGTCGAATCAGCCGCGATACTTGCTGTGGTGATCAACAAATTACCCAATGTAATCGTCACTATTCGTGAGGGGACGCGCGCGCTGGAGAGCGAATTATTAGATATGGCGAAGTGCTATCGTTTTAGCAAAACTAAAACCTTACGGCATGTTATCTGGCCACAGTTACATCCCTTTGTGATGGCAGCAACCCGCTCCGGCCTGGCGTTAATCTGGAAAATCGTCCTAGTTGTAGAAATGCTGGGGCGCAGTAATGGCATGGGCTATCAGTTACATTTATTTTTTCAGCTATTTGATGTCGCCAGCATTTTAGCTTATACCATTGCCTTTGTGACGCTTATCCAGGCTATCGAGTTGTTGATTCTAAAACCATTGGATAGCAAAGCACAGAGGTGGCGTCGATGAATCAGCTAGCTATTAATATACACGACAAATTTTATCTCAACTCGACTGATAATACACGCAAACAAGTCATCAAAAATCTCGAACTGACGCTGAAAAACAATGAGTTTGTTTGCCTGGTAGGCCCTTCTGGCTGTGGCAAGACAACCCTACTCAATATCTTGGCCAAGCTGGATACTCAGTTCACCGGTACAATTGAACTACAACCCAAACATATAGAGCCACGAGTCGGCTATATTTTTCAAAATCCCCGTTTACTGCCCTGGCGCACTGTGCGCGAAAATATTCAATTAGCTACGGGAGCAAAAACTGACGTGCTGGATTTTTTTCTGGATAGTATGGGCCTGGCAGATGAAAAAGACAGCTACCCAGAGCATTTATCCTTAGGTATGAGCCGCAGGGTCTCCATTATTCGCGCCTTTGCCACGGATCCTGATTTATTACTTATGGATGAGCCATTCGTATCGCTAGACCCACCTACAGCAAGACTGGTACGGCAATTATTAATGGACTTATGGAGCAAAAGGCCGCACAAAGTTCTTTTTGTCACCCATGATTTACGCGAAGCAATCACCCTGGCCGACCGGCTTATTTTTCTCAGCACCAGCCCGATGTCAGTGATATCAGAAGTTGCTGTGACCATCCCCAGAAAAGAGCGACATCTAGAAATGAAAATTGAAAAATTTAGACAACAGTTATTTATTGATTATCCGCAAATAGCTGAGTTATTATAACTATTGTGTAATGCTTATTATTATAAATCCATAAACGGAGAACGAGGCCCAATGAAAACATCACTTATTATTAGCATCCTGGTAACTGCACTCGCGATAATTCCTGGCATGAGTGTTGCCAATAGTGACGACAGTAAATACCCTGCCGCTAGTTTCCAGCCTAAAGTTATTTTTCAGAGTGAAGATACCCGCAACGCTCTAGGCTCCAAAAAATCCATAGGTGAAAAATCTACTTTTGATCCCAAATACCCCGCAACCAATTTTGAACCAAAAATTCTATATCAGAATAAGGACACTCTAAAAATAACAAGATCCTTGTCATTCCAAGGTGAAAAGTCATCTTATGACCCCAAATACCCTGCTGCAAATTTTGAGCCTAAAGTGATTTACCCTTAATATCATTTACTCTTAACTCACGAACAAATGATATTAGACAAATCTGGGAGCGCAGGACAAAAGCTTCCCGCACTCCCAGAAATCTTGTTCTTAGCACAATAAATCCTGCTTAACCTTAAACCTCCCATCCAACGAATACCCATATATCCGTTTGCTGTTTAAACTCAGTCCCGTGATCTTTACTTTTCAGTAAAAGCCCCCTTCCGCTGACTCTATTTGCTGAATAATCAGCCAATAGCCTTTTGTGCAGAGCCTTGGCTTATATTTGCAATAGGCACTTCATTTAAGCGATAATACACGGTTACAATTTAGACACACTATACAGCAAACATTCTGTTTTCAATGGAATGAAAGCTTGGGAAGATACTATGAAAAAAACCATGTACGAAAAGATCTGGGACAGCCATTTAGTTGCTGAAGTCGCAGGCCAGGCACCTTTATTATATGTTGATCGTCATTTAATGCACGAAGTCACTAGCCCGCAAGCATTTGAAGGCTTAAGACTTGCCAAACGCAAAGTGCGTAATCCGCATAGTATTCTGGCAACTATGGATCATTGTGTGCCAACCAAAGACAGAGACCTGCCTATTGCCGATCCGATTGCAAAAAAACAGATCGAAACCATGGCACAGAACTGCGAGGAAAACGGCCTAAATCTGTATGATATGAAAAACCCGAACAACGGCGTGATTCATATAGTCGTCCCTGAACATGGCTTTGTTCATCCAGGCATGGTAGTAGTTTGTGGCGATAGCCATACAGCAACACACGGTGCTTTTGGTGCCTTGGCTTTTGGAATTGGTACGTCCGAAGTTGAGCATGTGATGGCAACGCAAACCTTGCCACAGCAAAAATCAAAAAACATGCTGATTCAGATTGACGGTGAATTATCTAAATATGCATCGGCTAAAGATATTGCCCTGGCAATTACCGGAAAAATTGGTACCGCAGGCGGTAACGGGCATGTGATTGAATATGCCGGCAGCGCAATCACCAAGTTGTCTATGGAAGGCCGGATGACACTCTGCAACATGGCCATTGAAGCGGGTGCCAGAGCAGGTCTGGTTGCTCCTGATGAAAAAACTTACAGCTATTTGAAAGGCCGTGAATTTACACCCTCAGGTGCTAGCTGGGATCAGGCATTAGCTTACTGGAAAAGCCTACCTAGTGATGACGGCGCGGCATACGATACAATTATTACACTAGATGCAGCAGAGATAGAGCCACAGGTTACCTGGGGCACATCGCCTGAACAAGTAACTGGGATTTCTAATATTATTCCGGCACCTGAAGATTTTGATGATGAAATCAAGCAACAGGCCTGTGCCAATGCCTTAGATTATATGGGCTTGACTGCGCATACTAAAATCACTGATATTCCTGTCGACCTGATTTTTATTGGCTCATGCACAAACGGGCGCATTGAAGATTTCCGTATTGCTGCTGAAGTAACCAAGGGTACAAAAATAGCCGATAAAGTAACAGCGATTGCTGTGCCAGGGTCTTATCATGTTAAAAAACAAGCTGAAGATGAAGGTCTGGACAAGATATTTATAGATGCTGGCTGGGAATGGCGTGAGCCGGGTTGCTCTATGTGCCTAGCCATGAATGGTGATGAATTAACTATTGGTCAGCGTAGCGCTTCGACTTCAAATAGAAACTTTGAAGGTCGCCAGGGCAAAGGAGGCAGAACACATCTGGTTTCTCCAGCTATGGCTGCTGCTGCAGCGACAGCGGGTCACTTTGTTGATATTCGTAAGCTTTAAAGACTAACTGGAAAAATTATGCAAGCCTATAAAAAACACGAAAGTATTGCTGCTTTAATGAATCGCAGCAATGTCGATACTGACCAGATTATTCCCAAGCAATTTCTAAAAAAAGTAGAGCGCACCGGTTTTGGTCCGCACTTGTTTCACGACTGGCGCTTTAATGATGACGGCAGTGACAATGCCGAGTTTGAACTGAATAAACCCGCCTTTAAAGGCGCACAGATACTGGTTGCCGGTGATAACTTTGGCTGCGGATCCTCGCGTGAACACGCACCCTGGGCGATTGCAGACTACGGTTTTAACACGATAATCTCCAGCAGTTATGCGGATATTTTTTACAATAACTGCTTTAAAAACAGCATCCTGCCGATTGTAGCCACAAAGAAACAATTAGCCAGTTTAATGAGTGAAGTTGCCGCGAATGAAGGGGGTAAATTTATTGTAGATCTGGAAAACCAGACATTAACCACCCCCGCTGGTAATGGCTTTAAATTTGATGTTGATCCTGTGCGTAAAGATAATTTGCTAAAAGGTCTAGATGATATTGGCTTAACCATGCAACATACCGATCTTATCGATCAGTATGAGAAAAAGCATAAACAAAACTACCCTTGGCTTTGGGCTTAATGCCGCTGTAGGTTGGGTAAAATTTTTTATTGCGTAGCATTAAAAAACGTAATCCGACATGATAGGTTTATGTGTCGGGTTACGTTACCTGCGCTGTGCTTGATAAGCTAACCCATCCTACAATCCGCTTTACGCCCTTTGGGTATTGGCGGGCTAAAGCCCCGCCCTCCTGTATTCAATACTCAAGGCAAACACATGTCCACACTCCCTCGACACATCCAGTTAATGGATACAACCCTACGTGATGGCGAGCAAACCCAAGGGGTTTCTTATTCACCTGATGAAAAGCTAAATATTGCAAAGGCACTACTACAAGCATTACAAGTGGATCGCATCGAAGTCGCTTCTGCGCGCGTATCAGAGGGCGAGCAACAAGGTGTTAAACGGATTAATGCGTGGGCGCGCGATGAAGGCTTTGATGGCCGCATCGAAGTGCTCGGGTTCGTAGACCATACATTAAGCGTAGACTGGATACTGGAATCAGGTGGCAGTGTTATCAACCTGCTCACCAAAGGCAGTGAAAAACATTGCCGGGATCAATTAGGAAAAACTCTCCAGCAGCATGTAGATGATATTTTAAAAACCGTGGACTACGCATTGGGCAAAGGCCTAACAGTCAACGTGTATTTGGAAGACTGGTCTAACGGTTTTCGAGATAATCGTGAGTATGTGTTTGCTTTAATGGATAGCATACAGCGCACTGGTATCAGTCACTTTATGCTCCCCGATACATTAGGAGTTATGTCTCCCGATGAGGTTTTTGACTGCCTGAGCGACATGTGCAACCGATACCCAGAACTGCACTTTGATTTTCACCCACATAATGATTATGGCCTGGCAACCGCCAATGTAATGGCCGCAGTCCGGGCGGGAATTAATTCGATTCATTGCACGGTAAACTGTCTCGGAGAAAGAGCAGGTAACGCATCACTGGCACAGGTCTGCGTGGTATTACGTGATAAAATGAATATGGAACTATCCATCGATGAAAGTCATCTGGTACGCACCAGTAACATAGTCGAAAATTTCTCTGGCAAGCGAGTCGCTGCCAACACCCCGATTATAGGCACAGATGTTTTTACCCAGACCGCTGGCATACATGCCGATGGTGATCAAAAGGGTGATTTATATAAAAGTAAATTGGTTCCCGAGCGTTTTTCACGTATTCATAGCTATGCATTAGGAAAAATGAGCGGCAAAGCTTCTCTTAAAAAGAACCTAGAGTTACTGGAGCTAGATCTTTCCGAAGAAAACCAGAAAAAGGTCTTAGCCAGAATCGTTAAACTAGGTGATTCTAAACAAACCATTACCACGGATGATTTACCCTTTATCATTGCCGATGTACTGGAAAGTAAAAATTATCAACATATTAAACTACTTAATTGCACTATCACCAGTGGCTTTGATTTAGAATCAACAGTTAGTATACGCGTTGATGTTAAAGGTGATCAACATATTGCCTCAGGCTGTGGAAATGGTGGCTTTGATGCCTTTATAGATGCTATCAATAAAGTCATGAAACTGCATGACTACAGTCTCCCTGCGCTAGTCGACTACGAAGTCAGAATTCCTAAAGGGGGGCACACCAGCGCATTAACTGAATGTGTGATTACCTGGGATTGTGATAACAACAATCGTAAAACCCGAGGCGTGCATTCCAATCAGGTTTTTGCTGCTATTCTGGCCGCGCTTAGGATTATTAATATTCAATTGCACGAGCAAGGGTAATTGGGGGATTAATAAGGCTTCTTATATAAAGTCATTGATATAGCGAAAAAAATGTAATATTATAACATTACATTTTTTAGTTAGAATTTTGCTATGCTTCGCCAATATTGTCACCTAATTCTCCTGCTCAGTACTTCATGCTCAGTAATAGCAGAAGATATACAAGAGTTAGAACCTGTTATAGTTTCTGCCCCCTTGCATAAAAAACAAGCTGAAACGGTACACCCAGTTAATGTATTGGCAGGTGAGAACCTTTCTCTAAAACAGGCGTCCACTATTGGTGAAACCTTAAAAGGAGAGCTGGGGATACACAGCATGTCTTTTGGCAGCAGTGTTGGCCAACCTGTCATACGAGGACAATCAGGAGTTCGAGTCCAGGTCTTGCAAAATGGCTTAAGCAGTCTCGATGCTTCCGGCGTTAGCCCTGATCATGCAAATAGTACCGAAGCTTTGCTAGCTGATCGCATAGAAGTTTTACGCGGGCCTGCTAGTTTACTCTATGGAAGTGGTGCAATAGGGGGTATTGTCAACGTGATTGATAACCGGATCCCCATGTTCACACCTGAATCAACAGAGCTTGCCTTCGAACAGCGATATAACTCGGTCTCCAATCAATGGAGCAGTGTTCTAAAACATGACGGTGGTCTGGATAATTTTGCCTGGCATATCGATGGATTTTATCGTACCAGTGATGACTATCATGTTCCTACCTCATCAAATGGTTTGGGTTATGTGCCCAATACCGATGCCGAAAGCTGGAGTGGTACGCTAGGCGCCTCATGGATAGAAGACTGGGGGATGCTGGGGTTTTCATACAATCACCTGGATAATAATTATGGTGTGCCACCAGTCGATGAGCTTGTGCGTATAGACTTAAAGCAAAACCGCTATGATGCCAAGGCTGAATTTTATGAGCCTTTTTCCTGGGTAGAAGCTTTAAAGCTTCGCTTTGGATATAACGATTATCAGCATGCAGAATTAGAAGATGGTGTGACTGTCGGAACGCAATTTGATATACAGGGTATAGAAGGACGTGCCGAGTTAGTGCATAAAGAACTCGGCTTTATTGATCATGGTGTTTTCGGTTTTCAGGCCTTGAGTAAAGACTCTGTTGCCACAGGTGAAGAAGCTTTTGTGCCACCGTCAGAAACACAGAGTTATGCACTTTTTGTGATTGAAGATATACACACAGCTAATGTCGCTTATGAATTAGGCTTACGTGTTGAACATCAGAAAATTGATGCTGACGGTTTGGCGCGCAAACAGCATACACCCGTGAGTGCTTCCCTATCAGCCTTGTGGAATGCGACCGAGAATATATTTGTTAGCCTTGCTTTTACCCATGCACAGCGTGCTCCTGATGTAACCGAATTATTTGCCGATGGGGTACATTTTGCAGCACAAAGCTATGAACTGGGAGATGAGGATCTGCAACTCGAAACATCTTATAACCTTGAACTTAGCTTTACTACGGACTTTGAATGGTTTAGCACTGAGCTAAATGTATTTCATAACTGGAGCAATAATTACATTATGTCGCAGAACACTGGTGATTTTTATGATCTGGATAGTGAAAAATTCATTCCTAACTGCTCCTCTGGCGAAGAGTGTTTGCCAGTCTTTCAAGCTACCCAAGCTAATGCGCGCTTTTATGGATATGAAGCGCAACTGGCATTTCCCTTATGGGAAGGCGAGGACAACCAGTTTGATATGACTTTGTTCAGCGATTTCGTTCGTGGAGAACTGGTAGCGGGAGGAAATGTGCCACGAATGCCGCCACTGCGTTATGGATTTCAGTTTGATTATACGGGTTATGATGCTTTTGCGGCAGGGCTTAGATTAACTCGGGCTGAAGCACAAGACCATGTGGGTGAAAATGAAACAGCAACCCCAGGGTATCTGTTATTAGGCGCCAATGTTTCTTATCAGGTTCAATTTGCCGATAAATATAATCTTTTGTTATTTGTAAAAGGGAATAACTTACTTAATAAAACGATTCGTAATTCCACTTCTTTTCTAAAAGACTATGCACCAGAACCAGGACGTGGTGCAGAAGTTGGCTTGAGGATGAGCTTTTAGCATGACACAAAATATCGATAGTAAAAGCCTACAAGGGCAACATCAGCACCGCAACTGTATCGACCATGCTCTGCAAACTGCTGAACAAATCTGCTTAAAAAAGAATGTCCGCCTGACAGAGATCAGAAAACATATTCTGGAATTAATTTGTGCAAACCATAAAGCGATCGGGGCTTATGAATTACTCGACTTATTTCGTGAGCAGGAGCCCAAGGCTAAACCTGTCACCATTTATCGCGCATTAGATTTTTTAATGGACGCTGGTTTAGTACATAAAATAGAATCGCTCAATGCCTTTATTGCCTGTCTACAGGCAGAGCATCAGCATAAATCAGCAATCTTAATTTGCGATCAGTGTAAAAATGCTTATGAGATCGATGCAACATCAGTTTATGAGAACTTATTTTCTCTAAGTGAAGCAGTCAAATTTAAACCTCAATACTTAACTCTGGAACTACATGGAATATGTGCAAGCTGTCAGAAGGTGTAACCCCCCCCACTCACTTCAGTATAGAACCTCACGCAGAGCTGATAGATTGCTCTGCGTGAGAAGTAGATGGTATTTTACTAGCCAACCTTAGGCATATTAGATAATTTCTCGACTACTTTATCGCCAAACTCTACAGTGCTAATCATATTAACACCCGAACCCGACTTGGATAGATCTGCAGTAGAAAAACCATCGGCAAAAACTCCCTGCATTGCAGCCCAGACATTTTTTGCTTCATCCTGCATATCAAAGCTGTTTTCCAGCATCATTGCAACTGAGCCAATCATAGAATAAGGATTGGCTATGTTTTTTCCTGCTATATCCGGTGCTGAGCCATGTGAAGGCTCGTAATAAGATTTCTCATCACCTAGACAGGCTGATGGCATTAGACCTAACGACCCTAGAATACCGCCACCCTGGTCACTTAGAATATCGCCAAACATGTTTTCCATCACCATCACATCAAACTGTGTGGGTTTTAGACAGAGTAGTGTTGCTGCGGCATCGACCAGAATATTAATCACTTCGACTTCAGGATATTCTATTGCAACTTCTTCCATAATTTCATTCCATAAAACACTGGATTTCAATACATTACTCTTATGAATATTATGCAGCACTTTTTTTCTGTGGCTAGCTAGTTTAAACGCCTGATGCATAATCTGACAAATTTGTGCTTCAGTATATTCTAGAGTCTCCTTTACATAACGCTGACCGTTAGCATCAACGCCCAATTCTTTTTCACCAAAATACAATCCACCAACCAGCTCACGCACGATAATAATGTCGATACCTTCACCAATAATTTCCGGTTTTAATGGCGAAAAATGCGCCAGTTCTTTGGGTAAAGAGACCGGGCGAAAATTAGCATAGGTATTGTAACGGCGGCGCATCGGCAATAGTGCGCCACGCTCCGGCTGTTTATCAATGGGAATACCTTTTGATTCCTCATGACTCAATCCGATAGGGCCTTTCAGAATCGCATCGGCAGCATCGCAGATATCTTTGGTTTCTTGCGGAAAAGCATCGCCGGTAGCAAAATAAGCACAGGCACCAAACAGCGCAGGCATTAATTCAAAGCTAACATCATTTCTTTGTTCAATCAGCTTTAAAACTTTTACTGCTTCGGCGGTGATTTCTGGACCAATGCCATCGCCTGCCAAAATTGCGATTTTGTAATTTTTCATTATTTACCTTTAAAATTCTCGTTTAAAAACTCTTTAGACCAGTCATTATGAACCTAGCCAAAACGTATTATTTTACCCTATCTACCGCCATATTTATAAATGAAATCAACATCACTTAATCACTGCCAAACAAATCACGCGTATAAATCTTGGCTGCTACATCCTTTAATTCGTCAGCCAGACGATTAGCAACAATCACATCTGCCTGGCGTTTAAACTCAGCTAAATCATTAATCACTTTAGAATTAAAAAAAACACCTCCATCAAATACCGGCTCGTATACGATAACTTCGATACCCTTCGCTTTAATACGCTTCATAATCCCCTGCACTGACGAGGCACGAAAGTTATCCGATCCGCTTTTCATAATTAAACGATAAATCCCGACGACGTTAGGATTGCGTTTGATAATTGAGTCTGCGACAAAGTCTTTACGTTTTTGATTTGCCTCGACTATTGAACTAATCAGGCTATTGGGCACATCTTGATAATTCGCACTTAATTGCTTGGTATCTTTAGGCAGGCAATAACCACCATAGCCAAACGAGGGGTTGTTATAGTAATTACCGATCCGTGGATCCAGGACAACCCCTTCAATAATTTGCCGGGTGCTTAGCCCCTGTGTTTCGGCATAGCTATCCAGCTCATTAAAATAAGCAACCCGCATGGCCAGGTAGGTATTTGAAAATAATTTAACCGCTTCCGCCTCGGTAGAATCGGTAAATAGCACAGCTATATCTTTTTTAATTGCGCCTTCTACCAATAAACCAGCAAATTTCTCCGCTCTTGCAGAGCGCTCACCGACGATAATGCGCGAGGGGTGCAAGTTATCATAAAGCGCCCTACCTTCTCTTAGAAACTCAGGGGAGAAAATAATATTGTCGCTACCTACTTTATCCCTAACCTGGGCACAATATCCTACCGGCACAGTTGACTTGATAACCATAACTGCATCGGGATTAATTTGCATGACATCCTGAATAACGGCTTCTACTGACTTAGTGTTGAAATAGTTAGTTTCTGTATCATAATCAGTAGGCGTGGCAATAATGACATAGTCAGCACCTTTATAAGCCAGTTCTTTATCCAGAGTCGCGGTAAAATTAAGCGGCTTGTTTTGTAGAAAACTTTCTATCTCGGCATCAACAATAGGCGACTTTTTAGCATTGAGTAAATCAATTTTCTCAGCCAAGATGTCAACGACAATGACTTCATGATTTTGTGCCAGCAACATGGCATTAGACAAACCTACATAGCCGCTTCCTGCAATGGCGATTTTCATTTATTTCATCCTGAACTATTATTGTACTAAAGTATTTTAGAATGCGAAGTAATGATTTGTAGCGCATATTATAAGTGGAACACTATGATAAATCACCTCAATCTAGCAAGAGTAAATAACTTCAGCTTTTTTCTGCTAACAACAATAGCTAAAGCTATTGCACTCCATTTTTTATTGCAGGAAAAAATGTTAGGATGAATATCAATACATTCCAAATAGACAAAGTATCTATGAAATTCTGGGAAACAAAAACATTAGCCGAAATGAGCACGTCAGAATGGGAATCACTCTGCGATGGTTGTGCTAAATGTTGCTTAAATAAACTAGAAGACGAAGACACTGGGGAAATATATTTCACCAGTGTCGTCTGCAACTTGATCAACCTGGATACCTGCCGTTGCACCCGTTATTCCGAGCGCACCACTTTAGTTCCCGAATGTATTGATTTAAAGCAGCATGACTTCGCTGAATACACCTGGCTCCCAGCCACTTGCGCTTATCGTTTACTGAGCGACGGCAAACCATTACCCAACTGGCACCCTTTAATTACTGGTACTCAGGAAAGTGTTAAGGATGCCGGCGTATCTATCAGTAGCTTTGCCATGAAGGAATCTCAAATAGATGACCTGGAAGAGCATATTATTGAGTGGCTAGAATAATACACACTTATACACATCAGTCCTTATATTTGTCGGGGGGGTCGCTTACAATTTTCTCGGTAACAAATTATCGACCTTTACTAATATGGCTAAGAATTACCCATGTAATTACAAATTTACGCTCCAATAATTTACTCATTTATGCTAATCTTACAGCTACTTATTGTGTAGCATACAGCGCTTAAAATCCCCATTCCCAAACAGCTTATTTGCGCGTAAAAGGCCTGGAGATTAAGTCGTTCGGTTTGCCCGGCGAGTTCAATATGCACTGCAGCTATTGTGAAAAATAATTCCCAGCGTAATTACTCTACTTTATCAAGGAGACAGCATGCCCGAAGTAAGTTTAAGCAAGCCCGTTCGAGATTTCACAGCGGCATCTACCGGAGATAAAAGCATCCAGTTATCCGATTTTAAAGGGCAATATGTATTACTGTATTTTTACCCCAAGGACAACACTCCAGGCTGCATTACCGAAGGACAGAATTTTCGCGACAATATCGCCCAGTTTGAACAACACAACACTGTTATTCTAGGTGTTTCGCGAGATAGCGTGCGTGTTCATGAAGGCTTCAAAACCAAACAGAGCTTTCCATTTGACTTACTCTCCGATAAAGAAGAAGAGCTGTGTAACTTATTTGATGTGATCAAAATGAAAAACATGTACGGCAAACAAGTACGCGGCATAGAGCGTAGTACTTTTTTAATCGACCCGGACGGCGTGTTAATTCATGAATGGCGCAAGGTAAAAGTAAAAGTTCATCTCGATGAGGTTTTACAAAAATTAGCCGAAATAGGGGCGTAATATGAATATTAGTGCACAAAAGAAATTATTTGTTCTGGACACAAATGTCTTGATGCATGATCCAGTTGCCTTATTTCATTTTCAGGAACATAATATTTTTATACCCATGGTTGTCCTGGAAGAACTAGACCATGGTAAAAGAGGAAGAACCGAAGTTGCGCGAAACGTACGTCAGGTCAGTCGCTTTATTGATGATCTATTAAAAGGCAGAAGTCAGGATGACATTAAAGACGGGCTGCCTCTCTCGCAACTACACAGCTCAGGGCAAAATGAAAACGCCCTGGATGGCCGTTTGTTTTTTCAGACCCAGCAAATGACCGCAGCTCTGCCTGATTCTATGCCCGGCAACCTGGCAGATAACTCGATTTTGAGTATCGTACTAACTTTAGAAAAACAATTTCCTGACACCCATGTCATATTAGTGTCTAAAGACATTAATATGCGCATCAAGGCCGCAGCCCTAGAATTAAAGGCGGAAGATTACCACACAGATCAAACTCTGGATGATATTGATTTACTTTATAGTGGTGTAACTGCCCTACCCGGTGACTTCTGGGAAACGCATGGCAATAAAATGCAATCCTGGATAAAAGAAGGGCGTACTTATTACAAACTTGAAGGCCCTCTGGTAACTGACTGGTACCCTAACCAGTATCTGTATATAGAAAAAAATTCTGATTTTGAAGCCATCGTGCGCACCGTCGAAAATGACACAGCAACATTGGAGATCGCGGTCAACTATAGACAGGGACATCATTCTGCCTGGGGTGTTTTTGCCAAAAATAGAGAACAGAACTTTGCCTTTAATGTGTTAATGGATCCTGAAATTGACTTTGTCACCTTATTAGGTACCGCTGGCACAGGCAAGACTTTACTGGCTTTAGCCGCCGGACTAACACAAACCATGGATGACAACCTTTATCACGAAATCGTGATGACCCGGGAAACAGTCCCTGTCGGTGAGGATATCGGCTTCCTGCCCGGTACCGAAGAAGAAAAAATGGCTCCCTGGATGGGCGCGCTAATAGACAATCTGGAATTGCTGGGCAAACAGGAAGAAGACACTAATTGGGAAAAAGATGTCACCAAAAACATTCTGATGAACAAAATTAAAATCCGCTCACTGAACTTTATGCGCGGTCGCACCTTTCTGAATCGCTATCTGATAATAGATGAAGCACAAAACCTGACACCTAAACAGATGAAAACGCTGATTACCCGTGCCGGGCCAGGCACCAAAATTATCTGTATCGGTAATTTATCACAAATTGATACCCCCTATTTAACAGCCACCAGCTCAGGCTTGACTTATGTAGTAGACAAGTTCAAATCCTGGCAACATGGCGCTCATATTACCCTAAAGCGTGGCGAACGCTCTCGCCTGGCTGATCATGCATCAGAGGTTTTGTAGCATCATAATAACCTAAGGTAGAGCGGACTTTAGTCGGCTATGCTCAACAAGCATTGCCGACTAAAATCCGCTCTACAAGGTATCTCCTGCTCAAAAATCAAGGTTTAAGCTACGCCTCTAGCAATTAAGTTGCTTTCACAATTTGACATATCTTGTTAACAACAGTACCTTAACGGGTTGAGTTAAATCATACGCCATTTTCACTAATATAATATAGCCGTTTTAAGAGCCTCCAATGGAAGAATTTCACCGTATCAGTCGCCTACCGCCTTATGTCTTTAATATAGTTAACGATTTAAAAGCAAAAGCACGAGCACAGGGCGAAGATATAATCGACTTTGGCATGGGCAATCCTGACCAGCCCACACCCAAACATATCGTCGATAAAATGGTGGAAGCTACTAAACGCAGTGACACCCACCGCTATTCCGTTTCCCGTGGCATACCACGGCTTAGACGCGCTATCTGCAACTGGTATAAGAACCGTTTTGATGTCGACCTGGATCCCGAAACGCAAGCGATTGTAACCATAGGTTCAAAAGAAGGCCTGGCACACCTGGCATTGGCAACATTAGGACCCGGGGATACTGTCATGGTTCCCAACCCCGCCTACCCTATTCATCCCTATGGCATTGTTATCGCAGGCGCTGATTTAAGACACGTTAAAATGGTGCCTGGCGTTGATTTTGTCGAAGAATTGCATAAGGCAATCGCCGAATCCTGGCCTAAACCTAAAATGTTAATCCTTAATTTCCCAGGCAACCCGACGACTCAATGTGTAGAACTGGATTTCTTTGAAAAAATCATCGCCGTCGCAAGAGAGCATAAAATATGGGTAGTACATGATATTGCTTATGCTGATATCGTCTTCGATGGCTATAAAGCACCCTCGATACTACAAGTCCCTGGTGCTGAAGAAGTGGCTGTGGAGTTCTTTTCATTATCCAAAAGCTACAATATGCCCGGTTGGCGAGTCGGTTTTATGTGTGGTAATAAAGAATTAGTTGCTGCGCTCGCAAGGATTAAGTCCTATCTCGATTACGGCATGTTCACGCCAATTCAGATTGCTGCGATCACCGCTCTGGAAGGACCGCAAGATTGTGTGGCAGAAATTTGTGCCATGTATAAAGAGCGTCGCGATGTGTTGTGTGATGGATTGAATTCAATTGGCTGGACGGTAGAAAAACCCAAAGCAACTATGTTTGTCTGGGCACCTATTCCTGAACAATACAAAGAAATGGGCTCGATTGAATTTTGTAAAAAAATGATTACCGATGCCAAAGTTGCAGTATCGCCAGGCATTGGTTTTGGTCAGTTTGGTGATGATCATGTACGTTTTAGTTTAATTGAAAATGAACATCGTACTCGTCAGGCTATAAGGGGCATTCGTGCCATGTTTAAAAAAGATGGTTTGATTAAATAAACCACGAAATACTCGAATTACACGAAACCTTCTGTTGAATCCATTTCGTGTCTTTCGTCGTAAATGCTTTATCGCTCAGCGTAGCAGCGATATCTAAATATGCTTAGGAGTTTTGATTTGAAGCCAGTAAAAGTTGGTGTTTTAGGTTTAGGTACTGTCGGTGGCGGTACAGTAAACGTTTTAAAACGCAATGCACTAGAAATCTCACGTCGTGCTGGAAGAGAAATTATAATTACTCACGCTAGCGCAAGAGACCTAACGCGCAAACGCCTGTGTGATACACAAGAGATAACACTAAGCACCGACCCATACGAAATAATTAATGATCCAGAGATTGAAATTGTCCTGGAATTAATCGGTGGAACCAGCCTGGCTAAAGAGCTCGTTTTACAGGCGATAGCCAATGGCAAACATATAGTCACCGCTAATAAAGCACTGATTGCCTTACATGGTAACGAAATTTTTGCCGCTGCCAGTAAAGCCAATGTTATGGTCGCGTTTGAAGCTGCTGTTGCCGGTGGCATCCCCATTATTAAAGCGATACGCGAGGGGCTTAGTGGCAACCAGATCAACTGGCTAGCAGGCATTATCAATGGCACAGGCAATTTCATTCTGACCGAGATGCGCGACAAAGGCCGTAATTTTATCGATGTACTGGCAGAAGCTCAGGCACTAGGTTATGCCGAAGCCGACCCGACTTTTGATGTTGAAGGCATCGATGCCGGTCATAAACTAACGATCCTAGCCTCTATCGCCTTTGGCATTCCCCTACAATTTAAAAATGTCTATACCGAAGGCATCACTCAAATCACCCGTACCGATGTCGAATATGCAGGTGAATTAGGCTACCGCATCAAACACCTAGGTATCGCGCGTAAAACAGCCAAAGGTATAGAGCTTCGAGTTCATCCTACCCTGATCCCCGAGCGCCGCTTAATAGCCAATGTCGATGGTGTAATGAATGCCGTTTTAGTACAGGCTGACGCAGTAGGTCCGACACTTTATTATGGTGCGGGCGCAGGTGCCGAAGCGACAGCTTCAGCAGTGGTTGCCGATGTCGTTGATGTCGTTCGCGCCTTAACGCTGGACGTAAAAAGCAGGGTACCTTATCTGGGTTTTCAGGAACAGGCGATTATTGATTTGCCTATCCTGCCGCGCGAAGCAATTGAAACCGCCTACTATCTACGCCTGACAGTCGAAGATAAACCCGGCGCACTGGCAGATATTACCAATATCCTGGCTCAGCAAAATATCAGCATTGAAGCTTTGATACAGAAAGAATCTCAGCATGGTGAAACGACACTTCCAATTATTATGCTTACACAGAAAACTATTGAAAAAGAAATGGATACAGCCATTGCTGCTATCGAAAATTTAGCCTCTGTTACTGGACAAGTAACACGCATCCGTCTTGAAACATTAGGATAAAGAAATGGCAACAGCTTCACGTTATACAGGTTTAATAGAACGCTACAGAGACCGACTCCCAGTCAGTGATACTACGCGAATCATCAGCATCGGCGAAGGCGATACACCGCTTATTCAATTGCAAAATATCCCTAAGCTAATTGGCAAAGATGTTGATATTTACGTTAAATATGAGGGTCTGAATCCCACTGGATCGTTCAAAGACCGTGGTATGACTATGGCTGTGACCAAGGCTGTTGAAGACGGAAGCGAAGCCATCGTTTGTGCATCAACAGGCAATACCTCAGCTTCAGCTGCGGCTTATGCCGTACGTGCTGGCATCACGGCTTTCGTATTAATTCCTGAAGGTAAAATTGCCCAGGGGAAACTTGCACAAACTTTAATGTATGGCGCGCAAATCATTCAAATTAGAGGTAACTTTGACCAAGGCATGAGCCTGGTGAAAGAAGTCGCTAACCATGCACCTGTCACTATTGTTAATTCCATTAACCCGTTCAGAATTGACGGTCAGAAAACAGCTGCATTTGAAATTGTTGATGCTTTAGGTAAGGCCCCTGATTACCACTGTCTACCTGTAGGTAACGCGGGTAATATCACTGCTTACTGGAAAGGCTATAGCGAATACGCAACTGAAACCAACGGCATCGCAGCCGTCTGCGCAAATCGCCCCGTTATGTGTGGTTATCAAGCCGCTGGTGCAGCCCCATTTATCGCCGGAAAAATGATTGATAACCCTGAAACAGTGGCAACGGCTATTCGTATCGGCCACCCACAATCTTGGGACTTTGCCTGGGCTGCGCAAAAAGAATCGGGCGGCTGGTTTGATAGTTTTGTAGATGAAAAAATACTGGCTGCACAAAAAATGCTAGCCAACTACGAAGGTATTTTCTGTGAACCCGCATCCGCAGCGTCATTAGCTGGAGCTTTAAACGACATAGGTTCAGGTAAGATCCCAGAAGGCAGCACTATCGTCTGCACCTTGACTGGTAATGGCTTAAAAGACCCTGAAACCGCTATTTCTCAGTGCGCTGAAACTCATCCAGTATCGATTGATGCTTCGCTAGATGCAGTGAAAAAAGCGATTCTGGATAATATGCAATAAAAAACCAATCAATCTAAAATATGTAGGCTGGGTTACGTTATTTGCGCTTCGCTGGCTAATCTAACCCAGCCTACGTGTTTGCTAAATATAACCAAGGAATATTCGTATGAGCAATGTTTTTAGCTTCACTGGAACAGTAGGTAGAGACGCCGAAGTCAGAACCACCCCAAATGGCCAGACAGTATTGAATGTCACTGTAGCCAATAATATAGGCTTTGGCGATAGACAACAAACAATATGGGTACGAGTCACTCTATGGGGCAAACGCGCCGAAGGTCAGCTACAGAATTATCTGAAAAAAGGTCAACAAGTATTTGTCTCTGGTGAATTATCTCAGCGCGAATACCAGGCTAATGACGGCTCTACCAAGTCCAACCTGGAATTAAATGCCAATATCATTGATTTAGTAGGAAAGCGCAATGAACAAGGAAGTGTTGCTCAACCTCAGCAGACTTATCAGCCTCAGCAACCAACAGCTTCGCAGCAAGGTATTCCAGCGAGTGATAGCTATGATGATGTGCCATTTTGAATACTATAAAGAATAAGCTAACTATCAGCATTTGATATTCAAACTGCAATCACTCACTGTAGTGATTGCAGTTTACATCGTATGCGTAGAACGATCAGACTCTAATAAGCCAGCCAGGTAAGTTTCAATCTTATTCCTCGCTATTCCGTCGTCCTGATCACTAAACTGCACGCCAATCCCTGCAGTTCTATAACCTTGCGCACCTGCGGGCGTTATCCAGATGACTTTGCCTGCAATGGGTAAGCGCTCAGTCTCTTCCATTAAATTCAGCAACATAAAGACGTCCTGCCCCATTTTATATTCACGATTAGTCGGAATAAATAAGCCGCCATTTTCAACAAAAGGCATATAGGCGGTGTAGAGAGCGTGTTTTTCTTTAATAGCCAGAGAAAGGATTCCTTGCCGTACGGATGATTCTGCCATTTTATTTTATTGTTGCTTGCGACCATGAAATAAGCAGTTCTTCAAATAATAACTGCTTATTAAGTTGTCTGTTTATTCTATAGGTATCCTTTAATAATAGATCATAAAAATCAAATAATCTATGTAGAACTAGTTGTTTCGACAAGGTACGCAAGTTTTTTTCTACATCCTCGTTAAGTAACAGACTATTTTCGACTTGAAAGTGACATTTTATAATATCTTCTGTCCAGCTAATAAGCCATTGTATTAGCTGCTTAGCGGGGAGTTTATGCCACTTTTCTGCTAACTGAACCGGACACTCCTTGCCTAGTACAATTTTTTGCCATTCATCAAAACAGTCGCTACGCTGCTCCAGTATGTTTTCCTCTGCATAGTTCAATGCTTTAATTGGCGCACCTTGCGTTAATCGTAACAGCACAATTGCTATTCGGCGATCGGCTACGCCGTGTTCCTGCAACCAGAGTACTGCAGTGTCACGATCAGGAGGCTGTACTAACATTTTTTGACAGCGGCTCCTAATGGTTGCAGGCAAGCTCTGGCTGCACTCTGTTAACAACAAAAAAACTGTGCGTTCTGGCGGCTCTTCCAGGCATTTAAGGAAGGCATTGGCAGAGTTTATATTCATCTGCTCAGCCGGTGTGATAATAATCACACGGTAGGTACTGTATTGCGGCTTTAAGACCAGCTTGACCATCAACTGCCTGATTACATCCACGCCAATCGCCTTACCAGGCTCTGCAGGCTGTATCTGGATAAAATCAGGATGTGTACCTGCAACAAATAATTTACAACTTACACAGTGCCCACAATAAGAATTTTCTTGTTTATCCAGACAAGTTAAATACTGCGCAAAGTGCAACGCCAATTGCTGTTTGCCTAACCCCGCAACACTTTCAATCAATAATGCCTGTGGAATACGCTGCTGTGCAACATAGGCTATCAAATGCTGCCAATAGCTTGTATGCCATGGGTAGGTTAGTTCACTCATTGGGTAAATGCCCTGAGTGCCTGGTTAATTTGGGCTTGAACACTAGACAAGTTCTGTGTGGCATCAATTATTTTCACCCGCTCGGACTGATGTGCAGCAATACTTAAATAGCTCTGTCTGACTTGCTCAAAAAATGCCATTTTTTCTGATTCAAAACGGTCCAGTTTGCCACGTTGCTTCGCGCGCTGCATCCCTAGTTGAACAGGTGCATCCAGTAATAAGGTGAGATCAGGACGTAAATCACCCTGAACAAAATTTTCCAACCACTGAATGCTGGATAACGCCATATTCCTGCCGCCGCCCTGATAGGCATAAGTCGCATCGGTAAAGCGGTCACACAGCACCCAGGTACCCTGTTCTAATGCCGGCTTTATGACGTGCTTGATATGCTGTGCCCGCGCCGCAAACATCATCAACAATTCTGTCTGCTCTGCAATAGACTCCTGCTCTTTATCCAGTAATAACTGGCGTATATTCTCGGCAAGAGTCGTCCCCCCAGGCTCACGAGTTAGCAAGAGCGGAATATTTTGCTCTTCTAGTAGCGCTTGGATATAGGCAATATTAGTCGTTTTTCCAACGCCTTCACCGCCTTCCAGAGTAATAAATCGTCCTGCCATTTAACGCTTCCTTAGATAGGCCTGCACTGCCCGATTGTGCTCTGACAGCGTTGCTGAAAAATTGTGACTACCATCGCCATTAGCAACAAAATACAGACTATTCCCTTTAGCTGGGTGCAGTACCGCATTGATTGCCTCAACACCTGGCATAGCAATTGGCGTTGGCGGCAGACCATTAATTTTATAGGTATTATAAGGCGTTAAAGTCTGCAAATCTTTTTTACGTATATTACCCTGATAACTCTCCCCCATCCCATAAATAACCGTAGGATCAGTTTGCAGGCGCATGCCTTTATTAAGCCTACGGGTAAACACCCCTGCAATAGCCGGTCGTTCGGAGGGGACTGCCGTTTCCTTTTCGACTATTGAAGCGAGTATCAAGGCTTCATAAGATATTTTTATAGGCAAGCCATCCTCTTTGTTTTGCCATTGCTGCAGAAGTACTTGCTGCATTTTTTGATAGGCTCGTTGTAAAATCGCCACGTCAGTCGTACTTTTTTCAAAGCGATATGTATCGGGGAAAAACAGACCCTCAGGGTGAGTATAGGGACTGCCAATTTTTTGCAGAATTTCGCTATCGCTTATCCCGGCTAATGTCAGCTTAAGGTTTTTATCAGCTGATAGCGTCTGACGTATTTGTTTAAACGTCCAGCCTTCGGGAAAGGTAATACTGTGTTGCCGTGTTATTCCACTACCCAGTAACAGCAGAAATTCAGTTGGCGTTTGTCCCACCGGCAGTAGATATTCCCCCGCTTTTAGCTGCGAAATCAAGCCTAACTGACGCGCCAGGATTTCAAACCAGAGCTTATCAATATCAGCTTGTTGCAAACCGGTCTGACTATCCAGTTGCAGGATAATACTGCGAAAAGAACTCCCCTTTGCTACCTCCATGATAACCGACTCTTGTGCCACCATAGGCCGGGTAATAAATGCCTGATAGTCCTGCCATGCCCAGGCTAATACAACACTTAAAACCAGTAATAAAACCGCAATGCTACGTAATATCATGACTGCTATCGCTCACTTTATAGTCGGCTAGCTTAGCCATGATCTTTTGCGTGACCTGGCCAACCGGGTAAGATTTATCTTCCAGGGCTTTAATTGGCCAGATGTCGATAATTGAATTACTGACAAATAACTCATCAGCTCCCAACACAAAATCCTTTGTTAATATCGCTTCCTTTACGGGGATCTGGTTATCTCTAGCAATCATTAAAATAAGCTCGCGCATCACCCCTGTTATGCCAGATACAGTAATTTCCGGTGTGTACAGTTTTTGCTCTTTTACAATGAACAAATTACTCATTGTCCCTTCGATCACATGCTCGTTCAGATTCAGCATCAGTCCTTCCTGAAACTGATCCTGCCATTCGGCACGGGCAAGCACCTGCTCCAGGCGGTTATTATGTTTCAAGCCTGCAAGCAAAGGGTTTAAGCCTAATCGGGTGTAACAAAAACGGGCTAGAATGCCCTGCGTTTTATAGTTTTCCGGAAACTCAGGAAAGGGATGTAAAGCAATAATTCGGGTAGGTTTTAGCAAATCAGGCTGACGATATCCACGCCCACCTGAGCCACGCGTCAGTATTATTTTAAGAACGCCTTGCTCGCTTGTTTTGCTTAACTGGGTAATTTCATCCAGCAGAAGAGTTTTATCTGGATAGGGTATTTGCAACACCTGGCAGCCAGCTTTTAAGCGCGCAAGATGCTGCGCTAAAAAAACCGGTGTCTGCCGAGTCACTGCTATGGTTTCAAACAGACCATCGCCATAGTGCAGGCCACGGTCTGTTATTTCTAGCGTATTTTGAAGTTTGCCATTGACTAAAATCATTAGCAAAGCAAAAACAATTTATTCGTAGCGTTTGAAAACAAGTGAGCCATTAGTACCGCCAAAACCAAATGAATTTGAGATGGCAACATCAATTTTCATTTCACGAGCAGTATTGGGTACAAAATCGAGGTCACATTCTGGATCCTGATTTTCAAGATTAATTGTTGGTGGCGCAATCTGGTTTTTGATAGTCAAGGCAGATAATACTGCTTCAACTCCACCTGCCGCACCTAATAAATGACCAATCATTGATTTAGTCGAACTAATTGCCACGTTATAAGCATGGTCGCCTAGCGCTGCTTTCATTGCTTGCGTTTCACCCAGGTCACCCGCAGGTGTGGATGTGCCATGGGCGTTGATATAATCCACATCTGTTGCATTCAAGCCCGCATCACGCATAGCATTTTTCATACAACGCGCGGCACCTTCCCCGCCCACTGACGGTGTAGTCATATGATATGCATCGCCACTCATACCATAACCAACCACTTCGGCATAAATTTTAGCACCACGTGCTTTGGCATGTTCCAGCTCCTCCAGAACCACAACCCCGGAACCATCGCTCAAGACAAAGCCATCACGGTCTTTATCCCAGGGACGACTTGCCGCCTGTGGGTCATCGTTACGGCGTGAAAGTGCCCTTGCCGATGCAAAACCACCCATCGCCGTCGGCGAGGTAGTACATCTTTCAGCGCCTCCGGCTACCATCACATCAGCATCACCATATTTAATTAGGCGTGAAGCATCACCAATATTGTGAGTACCGGTAGTACAGGCAGTCACAATCGCAAAATTCGGGCCCTTTAAGCCATATTTAATCGACAGGTTACCAGAAATCATATTAATAATATTTCCGGGGACAAAGAAAGGCGAGATCCGTCGAGGACCGCTTTTATCATAAGTCGCATAACACTCTTCAATCCCTGTTACGCCGCCGATACCGGCACCAATCGCGACACCGATTCTTTCTGCGTTCTCTTCGGTAACTTCTATCCCTGAATCTTCAATCGCCTGACATCCTGCGGCAATACCATAATGAATGAAACCATCCATACGCTTTGCATCTTTGGCGGGAATATATTCACTAATATCAAAATTTCTGATCACACCACCAAAAGTCGTGGCAAAAGGAGAGATATCAAAGGAATCAATCGAGCTAATGCCGCTTTTTCCGTTAATAATGCCATCCCATGTTTCAGAAACTGTGTTTGCAAGAGGCGTAACTGCGCCTAGCCCTGTAATAACAACGCGACGTGTACTCAATGGAGGTTACCTGAAATAGAGATAAAGAAAGAGGGGATAGTTAATGGGTAATATATCATTACCCATTAAGTCATAACAGACTAAGGTATTAGCTGTTAGCGTTTACGTAGTCCGTAGCTTGTTGTACTGTAGTGATTTTTTCAGCATCATCATCAGGAATTTCACATTCGAATTCTTCTTCCAAAGCCATAACTAATTCTACTGTATCGAGTGAATCAGCGCCTAGATCATCAACGAATGATGCATCATTAGCAATATCTTCTTTAACACCTAGTTGCTCAGCTACAATCTTTTTTACACGTTCTTCAATGCTACTCATATTATTTTTTCCTTAATGGATGCTGATTTAAAAGAATACAACATCACTATTATTATTAATCTGGTTCGGCTTATACGTATTTTCAATAAGCCGTGCAATTATACTTGAAAATCATGTTTGTGGCATGATTTTACGCCATAAACATCCCGCCGTTAACATGTAAAGTTTCACCGGTGATATAAGCGGCTCCCTCAGAGGCTAAAAATGCCACTGCATTGGCTATTTCCTGCGCATCACCCAGGCGTGCCAGAGGAATACCTGCTAATAATTCTTTCTTAATATCATCAGATAATTCTCGTGTCATATCGGTATCAATAAAACCTGGTGCCACTGTATTGACAGTAATACCACGTGACCCAACCTCTTTTGCCATAGACTTTGCAAAGCCGATCATACCGGCTTTCGATGCGGCATAATTAGCCTGCCCTGCATTACCCGTGGCACCAACAACTGAAGAGATGTTAATAATACGGCCAGACCTGACTTTCATCATACCTCTTAACACCGCCTTACTCATTCTAAAGACTGACGTTAGATTGGTATTGATAATATCATCCCACTCGTCATCTTTCATGCGCATCAATAAATTATCTCGGGTAATTCCGGCATTATTCACCAATACCGCTGGTGCACCATATGCATCAGCAATGTTTTTAATGACTTCTGCAATAGAATCTGCATCCGAGACGTTGAGCTTCATGCCCTTGCCACTCTCTGCCAGATAAGCAGAAATTAACTCTGCTCCGCCATCAGACGTTGCTGTACCGATAACAAAAAAACCATCTGCAACTAATTTTTCTGCAATGGCACGGCCAATTCCACGGCTCGCACCGGTTACTAAAGCGACTTTTTTAGTCATTTGAATAATGCTCCAATAATTTATTTAAAGTATCAGGATTGTAAACAGTAAAATGGTCAGATGTCTTAACAATACGCTTGTTAAGACCCATTAATACTTTACCAGGCCCCATTTCTACGATTGTCGTCACACCTTGTTCCGTCAAGGCATTAACCGTATCTACCCAGCGCACCGGCATAAATAGCTGCTGCCTCAATGCCTGACGAATTTCATCTGCCTCTTTATGCTCAGCGACATCAACATTATGTAATAAGCTAACATCAGGCTGCGCGAACGTTAACGCCTGCATTTGCACATATAACTTTTCCGCAGCTGGCCGCATCAATGCGCAATGCGATGGCACACTAACCGGCAGTTTCAGCGCCCGTTTAGCGCCAGCGTCTTTTGCCGCAAGCATCGCTCGATCAATCGCAGCACTATTCCCTGCAATGACCACCTGACCGGGTGAATTAAAATTTACCGCAGAACATACTTCACCTTGAGCGGCATCACTACATACCTGAATAACCTGCTCGTCAGTTAAGCCCAAAACTGCAGCCATTGCTCCCACGCTCTCGGGAACCGCTTCCTGCATAAATCGACCTCGCGCTGCAACCAAAGCAATCGCATCTGCAAAGTCTAATACGCCCGAACAAACTAAAACCGTATATTCCCCCAGACTGTGCCCTGCCATATAAGCTGGACGCACATCAGACTGTGCACACCAGACTTTCCATAAAGCCACACCTGCGGCCAACATTGCTGGCTGGGTATTATGTGTCTGATTTAATTCTTCAGCAGGTCCGTCAGTAACTAAAGCCCATAAATCCAGACCTAATACTTCTGATGCCTTTGCAAAGGTATCCTTGATCTCCGGATAACTCTCCGCCATTTCGACCAACATACCGACCGACTGTGAGCCCTGCCCTGGAAAAACAAAAGCCAGCTGCTTGTTTTGTATACTCATATAAAACCTTAATACTTAATAAGCGCTGAGCCCCAGGTAAAACCTGCGCCAAACGCTTCTAATAAAACCACATGCCCACGCTGAATTCGGCCATCTCTTACTGCTTCATTAAAAGCCAGCAAGACAGAGGCAGAAGAAGTATTTCCCTGATTTTCAAGCGTCAATACCACCTGATCCATAGACATTTTCAATTTTTTAGCGGTCGCAGCAATAATGCGACTGTTTGCCTGGTGCGGCACTAGCCAGTCTACTTCGGACTTCTGCATATTATTAGCTGCCAGTGTTTCATCGACTATGCGCCCCAATGTATTCACCGCGACTTTAAATACTTCATTGCCTTTCATGGAAATATAGCTAGGCGTATCAAAATCCCCCAATGCCTGCGGATTCGGGCAGTTCAATAAATCCTCAAACCGACCATCCGAATGAATATGCGTTGATAGGATTCCTGCTTCGTCAGCTGCCTGAAGTAAAACAGCCCCTGCACCATCGCCAAATAAAATACAGGTACCTCGATCAGTCCAATCGACAATACGCGAAGTAACTTCAGTACCTACAACTAAAACCGTTTTCGCTGCGCCTGACTTGATATATTGATTCGCCATATCCATGCCAAAAATAGAACCCGAACAAGCGGCCTGAATATCAAAAGCAATACACTCTTTAATGCCCAGTCGGTGTTGCAACATACAACCTGTACTGGGATAAATATTATCTGGTGTCCCGGTAGCAACAATAATCAAATCAATATCTTTCGGATCAATACCTGCCATATCAATGGCTTGCCTGGCAGCAATTTCAGCCATGCTTGAAGCAGTCTCATCTTTTGCAGCAATGCGACGACTTTTAATACCAGTACGCTCAAAAATCCAGCTATCCGAGGTATCAACTGTGCGCGAAATATCCTCATTGGTTTTTATTTCAGCAGGTAAATACCCCCCGGTACCAATTACTTTTGCAAAAGCTGTCATGTGTTGTCTCTCCTGCTTAAAGCGAGTTCAACTTGCTCGCTAATTTTTTGGATCACATTTTTTTCTACTTCGACTTCGGCCACATGAATTGCTGTCTTAAAAGCCAATGCATCTGCACCACCGTGACTTTTTATCACTAAGCCTTTCAAGCCCAAAAAGCTGGCGCCATTATGCAGTCTTGGGTCTATACGATTTTTTATGGCTTTTAATACCGGATAAGCAATCAAAGCAGCTATTTTAGTAAAAGGGGTCTTGGCAAATGATTCTTTCATTACCGAAGTAATCATTTTTGCTGCGCCTTCAATTGATTTCAATGCAACATTACCGACAAAACCATCACAAACAATCAGGTCGACTTTTTCATCACCAGCATTCAGTGAATTACCTTCTACATACCCGATATAATTTAGGTCGGAATTATCCAGTAATTGTGCAGCCGCTTTAACCTGCTCATTGCCTTTAGTTTCCTCTTCACCAATATTGAGCAAACCAACCTTAGGGTCACTAATATTTTCCAGTGCCTTAACAACCTCAGCGCCCATCACCGCAAATTGAAACAGACTTTCAGCGGGGGTATCGACATTTGCGCCTAAGTCCAGCACATGAGTATGGCCGAAAATAGAGGGCATAGAAGAAATAATGGCTGGCCTATCGACACCAGGAATCATTTTTAAGACAAATCTAGCTGTTGCCATCAGCGCCCCGGTATTACCCGCACTGACACAGGCATCCGCCTGCCCATCGCGCACTAAATTAATTGCGACGCGCATAGATGAATCTTTTTTATTTCTTAGCGCCTTGGAGGGAGATTCGTCCATAGCAACGCATTGTGACGCATGCTGAATTGATAATCGTCCTTTAAAATCAATTAACGCTTGCTCAAGTCGAGGAGCAAGTACTTGTTCATCACCAACAAGAATCAGCTGTAATTCAGGATTATTGCGTAAGCAATCTAACGACGCGGGAATGGTCGAATCAGGACCATGATCACCGCCCATGGCATCAATTGAAATAATTAAACTCACGTGAACAAAAACTCCAACTTTTTATTATAAAAAAGCCGGACATAAAGCCCGGCTTTTAAAACTGATAAAACTAAGTGCACAAATAAAAACCTGTGCTCACTATAACAATTTAGTCTTCTTCAGCAACAACGATCTGACGGCCTTTGAAATAACCATCTGGCGTTACATGGTGGCGCAAATGCGTTTCACCCGTTGTTGGATCTTGAGATAGGGTTTTCGCAGTCAATGAATCATGCGAACGACGCTGACCGCGCCTTGAACGAGTTACTTTACTTTTTTGTACGGCCATTATTGGTCTCCAGTATTTTTAAGTGTAGCTAAAACAGCAAAAGGGTTGTCAGGTTCGTGCTCATTTATCTTGGGCTCAGCGAGCTTTACAGCAGGCTCATAGTGTAAACATTTATGCGCATGTCGAGGAAAATCTGGCAAAGAAATAAGAACTTCATCTTCGATAAGCCCTGGTAATGACATCTTTTCATCGCTAACCATCAGCGGCTCAAACTCATCAGTTAAACGATCAGCCTGTTCGATTGTCTGTACCATGCCTATCTTTACCGACTTGTCTACTGACCAGTCCAGCGCCTCCATACAGCTTTGACAAGCTAACGTTATATGTCCTTCTATGCGCCCTTCTATAACAGGAACTTTACCTTCTTTATAAAACTGCAAATCTACTTTTAGCTCACCTGTTTTATCAAACAGAAGAGTGCCAAGACGCTCTAAACGCTGCAGGCCTAGGTATCCTTTTATATTACTCTGCCTTTCAGCAAAAACAACAGGATCTATAAGTTCGGGTAATTGATCTAACATAACTATGTAATAATAGCTGGTATCGACACCTTATGTCAATTTAATTCTTATGCAAACCAACAACCTAGTCCTGGCATCCAGCTCTCCCTACCGAAAATCGTTACTGGAAAAATTACACTTAAATTTTATCTGTGCCTCGCCAGACATTAACGAGACAGCAAAGCCAAGTGAAAATCCCAGGCAATTAGCGTTGCGCCTTGCTCAAGAAAAGGCCAAAGCGCTTGCTTTCAACTACCCAGAGCACTTGATTATTGCTGCCGATCAAGTTGCCATGCTCAATAACAGGCAACTCGAAAAACCAGGAAACCGGGACAATGCCATCAAACAATTACAAAATTCTTCCGGCTCCAAAGTAAATTTTTACACCAGTATCTTCATACTTAATAGTGCCACAAACGAGACACAAAGTGACCTTGATACCTGCACCGTGCATTTTAAGCACCTTACTGATCAACAAATCCAGAACTATATAGACCTCGAGCAACCCTATGATTGCGCCGGTAGCTTTAAATCAGAGGGCCTCGGCATTGCTTTATTTGAACGCATTGACAGCGAAGATCCCAATGCGCTCATCGGCCTGCCGCTAATCAAACTCATTCGCTTGCTTAGTGCATTTAATATTGATGTTTTAGAGAACCTATCGCTTTAGGCTTCGCATTTTTAATCTTTCTATCTGCCAATATAATAATTTGACGGCACCTCCTACCACTGCATTAACTAAATGTGTTGGCGTTGTTGCGGAGCGGCGCGCGGCTGCTCATACTGGAAAAGTGATTGGCATATTAAAGTAGTTGTTCAAATTTGCTGAAGGGAACGGTTACATTGATCGCTCTCCTGTTTACTCACTCACTTAATGAAAAGATCTACAGTATAAGTACTGTTGTCATAACTAAATTTAGTGACCTCACCACTTAGTTCTAAATCACGAGCATAGGCTTCATAATCTATATAGACTATAAAATTATCCGGTAGACAATCGACAATTCCATAACCATTGATAAAGCCAGTGCCGTAATCAATCAGTGAAGCCTGGTAAAACACACACTTTATTGATCTAGATCAATAAATAGAATTTCAAAGGTGTTAATATAATTCGACATAAATGATTATTATTCATTGAATTTTGTAAAGAAAAGAATAGGAATTCCAAGCCACAAAGTCAAGGTATTATGAAATGAATGATAACAAATTAGCCAGTCAACTGCATGCAAATAAGTAAGTTCTTTCAGTATGAATTGAATAATGATTAAGTCGCATAACCTGCCGAACATCA
>DUBW01000090.1 GCA_012960135.1 Methyloprofundus sp. | reverse complement strand
CCAGTCATTTGAGGGAGTGTTACGAAGCCAGCGCCGAGTTTACGATGGTAGTGGCGAAGTGGCACGTACGCAGGACGTCTGGGGCGCCGAAGGCATTAGTGGTCGCGTTAAGTTTTTGCCGCTTGCTTGGGCTGGGATGCCCAAAACAAGCTTTCGCAAAAATAGCGACTCCCCGTAGAGAAAAAAAATTAATGTGTTTGGTTGGGCAATAATTCTTTCAATGCACTTTGATAAGCTAATCTTGCCGTACCAGCAACAGCAACTAGAGCATTTAACCGTCCAATTTCAGCTTCTACAAATTGAAGACTTTGAATTTGAGCCTTTGCTTCTTCAGTTAAATCTTTTAATAAATACTCTACGCCATCAATGTTTAATTTTGGTTCTATATCAGCCATTATCCTTCCTATATTTTAAATTAAAATTATTACTTGTTAACTGAGTATATTGGGTCTAAATATTTTTTTTCAACATAAAAATAAAAAAAACTGATGTGGCTACACTATTTAGGACACAAAAACTAAAGTTTAGCACCTAAAATGCCTAAGAAAAAGCTAAATACGTATACATCCGAATTTAAAGAATCTGTGGTTAACACACGCTAGATTCTAATGAATCGATCCCTCATATCGCTGAAGATTTGGCTATCAATCACCTTGAGAGTTTGAACGTGAATTCCATAGAGAAACAGTCTAAGAATGTATCCTGTTTTACTTGACCATTACAGTTTGAATACGACTGAGAGTTAAGGGTAATCTGGTTTTATTTTAACCATTATATTTGGATTCATCCAGTTGCAACCAGCAAACTGATTTTTATCAATATTTATTATATTAAATACAAGCGCTAGATTACGCCATTCATAATTGTTAGTTATATGTGTATCTCTATCGTGGAGTGCTGTCTCAACCGAGTAACTCCCCACACCAAAATTCGCTGGAAAAGCAATCACAAACTGATACTCTTCGCCTGCTTGTGGGTGATTAATCACTTGCTTTGTATGCCAGGTATTAGTGCCATAGATTAGCTGGCCGAGACGATCCTTGATACCGTAGCCTAAAACCAGAGATTCAATTGTTTGATAAACTTTTACTTTAATATGTAGTTCAATTTGCTCACCGACACCAATAAATTCTACGACTTCGCCTTTGCTGTTAAAAAGGACAATCTCTTTGACCTTTGCTTCTCCCGTACCTGAACTGGTTTGCATTTTGCCGTTATCAAGTTGAGTAATTTCCACCCTATTGTTTTCTTTTTCTGCGATGATAGCGTTGTAAAAATCAAATACTTCTTCTGGTTCACCGTCTTTTATCACTGCGCCATTTTCTAATAATATGACGCGATCACAGAGGCTTTGAATGGCTCCTCGGTCATGAGACACAATAAGTAATGTGGTCCCTTGTTCCTGAAATTCACGGATACGGTCGAAACTCTTGTGCTGAAAATAGGCATCACCAACAGAAAGCGCTTCATCGACAATCAGTATTTCAGGGCGATAGGCAGTAGCAACAGCAAAGGCGACGCGCACTTGCATGCCACTTGAATATACTCGTACTGGTTCATCAAAATATTCGCCAATTTCGGCAAATGCCTCGATACCTGGCATGGCTTGCTGAATTTCTTTGGCGTTAAAGCCCATCAGCCCTGCCGCATGAAATACATTTTGCCGACCTGTTAATTCAGGGTTAAATCCCATGCCGAGTTCGAGTATAGCGGCAATGCGGCCATTGACTCGTACTGTCCCTTCGGTGGATTGTAAGGTGCCGGTGATCATTTTAAGCAGAGTGCTTTTGCCCGCGCCGTTCTGGCCGATAATGCCTATGGCTTCGCCTGGGAAAATTTCGAAACTTATATTGCGTAATACCCAGTGTTCTTCGCTGGCTTTTGTGGAGATGCCAAACCAGCGGGCAAATCGCTTCCATTCTGAATGATAGCTACGAAAGGCTTTACCCAGGTTTTGAACGCTAAGTAAACTCATAGCACATCCACCATTTCAGCACTGGCTCGGCGAAATAGAAACAGGCTGAATAATACCAGTACGACGGCGATGGCTGTGACTATGGCGACGTTTTCTATATGTGGTGCCTGGTTATATACTAGTACCTGATGATATGAGCTGACTATGGAATACATCGGGTTATATTCCATTAGGTATCGATAGCTTTCAGGGATGATTTTTTCAGGGTAAACAATGGGGGTAAACCAAAACCATATCTGCAGAATAATGGGGACAACCTGGCCAATATCACGCAGAAAGACGTTGAGTATGCCCAGTATTAAGCCGATGCCCATAGCAAGTAAAACGACCGAAAAGGTCAATGGTATTACCCATAGCATAGTCATACTGAATGCCTGCCCAAATACGACATAAATACCGAAGACTGCAATCATTAGAAAGAAATTATTTAATAGGCTTGATCCTACAACGATAGCTGGCAGGGTGATTCGCGGAAAGCTCATCTTTTTCATTAGATTGCCTTGTTCTATAAAAATATTAAGGCAACGGCTGATAACTTCGCTAAACAACATCCAGGCGAGTTGCCCTGCTAATAGGTAAAAAGCGTAGGAGTACTTGTTGTCTGCATCGGGTAGTTTAGCCGCTAGGACATTTGAGAATATCAGTGCATAAATCAGGACTTGAGATAATGGGTTAATGATCATCCATAAACCGCCCAGTTTGCTACGTGCAAAGCGGGTTTTCATTTCATTGCGTATGGAGCTAAGTACGAAATGGCGATATTGCCATAAGCTGTTTAAGGCGCCTGAGCGTTTGAGTGTTTGTGAGGATAGCATTTATGTTTCTTTTACCATGAAGGACTCGAAGGTTGTTTTTGTGTTGATTTCAGTGCGCAAGTATTCAAGAAACCTATTTTACCATGAAGAGTTGTAAGAACCACTATTCTAACATCCACCTCAAAGTCCGCTCTAGGTCATACTGGGAGGTGTTGCCAGTCATTTTCTTTAACAGACTATTATCTCCCTTTAATACTTTTACTTCGTTGTCACGTACAAACTGTGGATTAACGTGTATCTCGATTTTATGGCTGGTGATTTGTTCACAAAGAGCAATGACTTCTCGTAAGGAGTAGGCTTTGCCTGTACATATATTAATCGCCTGACCTAATTTTTCGGGTATTTGAGTTATTAGTTTTGTATAGCTTTCAGCAACAAAACGAACATCATTAAATTCGCGCCAGACATCCAGATTGCCTAGTTCAATAACAGGCTTTCTGGCTTTAAAATGATCAACAATTTTAGGGATTAAGAACACGCTATCCTGTCCGACGCCAGTATAGTTGAATGGTCTTAACAAGCTGATAGGTAATCGGCTAGACCAGAGTTGTGCCATTAATTCCATGGCGTATTTACTTACTGCATAGTCGTTTGCCGGGTTTGCCGGTGTTGTTTCATCTAACATACCTTTTGAGCTGTTACCATATATATTGGCGCTGCTGGCTAATAATACATGTTGAACAGGTTTACTTATTTGGGATAAGGCCTGGAGTAAGTTAAGGGTTCCCAATAGATTAACATTATATAATTCGTTAACGTCTCCATGCCCGACAAAAGCTATGGCGGCTAAATGAATGACCGCATCGATTTGTAAACTAGAGACTTCCTTCTTAACGGCGGAAGCATCCGTTAGATTGCTAGTCAGCGCTATTAATTTATGACCACTTTTTTCCAGTGAAGCTTTGACGTACTGCCCGGTAAATCCATTAATGCCTGTTACCAGTATATACATGTCTAAAATGAATAGCCGTTGTTGTTACGACGTAAATCTGCGGCAACCATCATGGAGCATAGCTCTTCTAAGGTCGTTTTAGGCTCCCAGCCTAGTTCTTTTTTGGCTTTTGCCGGATCGCCGATAAGTAATTCTACTTCAGTCGGACGATAGAATTTAGGATTAACTCGAACTATGTCTTTGCCGGTAGAAAGGTCTATAGCGACTTCTTTTTCCTCTGAGCCACGCCATTCTATCTCTATGTCTACTGCTTTACATGACATGGTAACAAAATCTCTCACGGTTTCTGTGCGATTGGTTGCCAGAACAAAAGTATCGGGCTCATCTGCTTGGAGCATTAGGTACATTCCCTCTACATAGTCTTTTGCATAGCCCCAGTCACGTTTGGCATCCATATTACCAAGCTCTAGCACATCTAATTTACCCAGTTTAATTTTGACTACACTATCGGTGATTTTTCGGGTAACAAACTCACGCCCACGCAAGGGGGATTCGTGGTTAAACAATATTCCGCTAGTGCCAAAAAGGTTGTAAGATTCACGATAGTTTATGGTCATCCAGTGAGCGTAAAGCTTGGCAATGCCATAGGGACTACGTGGGTAAAATGGTGTTGATTCCTTTTGAGGAACTTCCTGGACTTTACCAAACATTTCAGAGGTGGAAGCCTGATAAAAGCGAATTTTCGGATTGACTATACGAATAGCTTCAAGCAAATTAACAGGGCCTAGGCCGGTAATTTTCGCTGTAGTAACGGGCTGATCAAAAGAAACTCCGACAAAGCTTTGAGCTGCCAGGTTGTAGACTTCGGTTGCTCCAGTGTTGTTCAATAAGCGTATACTGGAGCCTAGATCGGTTAAATCATATTCTACTAGTTCGAGATTGGGATGGTTACTAATGCCCAATTCTTTTATACGCCAGAAGTTAGTAGATGCAGTGCGCCGGTAGGCGCCATAAACATTGTAGCCTTTGTTTAAAAGAAATTCAGCTAAGTAAGCTCCGTCTTGGCCGGTAACTCCGGTGATGATTGCTTTTTTCATATTACCCTTTCCTTGATTAGTAGAAGCTAAATTAGCGCACGTATTATATCAATTCTTATTTTTTTATAATGTTTTTTATCATTTTGAAAGTTTAGCTCTCACTTGTTGATAGAGGAGCGTTAATGAGATGGTGCTAAACAAACACGGTCTTAAACTGGAGCAAGGAAGCCAAAAATAGGCTAGTTCGGACCTTTTCCGTGGGAATTCAGATAGAAACGCTCAACGTTTTATCACGCAGGACCTGACTAAATACATTTCGCATGTAAGAGCGAATATAAATTTAAGTCAACATGGCTACATTAATGTTGATTAATATTTTTTATCTCCAGGACTTCAGTGAGGGATAAGTTTGTTAGTTCAGCGACGGTTTCTGGTGAGTTTTTTGCTGGCAACTGCCTTACCATTAATTGTATTCCTTGCATCATGCCTTTTTTCCATACCTTTTTCTATGCCTTCCTCAATCCCTTTTCCATTCCTAGTTCATAGGAAGGTAGATCTTCAATGTTTACGTTAGTAGACATGATCTCAGCCTATTTAATAAAAGCTTTCAGGTTGCGGTTGTCAGATAAGACTTCTAGCATATATATAATCCCTGAATTGTTTCAGATGTTCTTGTAGTCTAACATACAACTGTTGCACAATCCGCTTAACAGCAGCGCTTTCTGAGTCAGCATTAAAATCACATAAAATTGCCAATACAATTGCATCGAGATGGGGAGTCGCTTTTTTTGCGAAAGCTTGTTTTGCCCCCCCCCAGCCCAAGCAAGCGGCAAAACTTAACGCGACCGCTAATGCCTTCGGCGCCCCAGACGCTCTGCGTACGGACCACTTCGCCACTACCAGCCCTCGCGTTCGCTCTCCATGGCTAGCAGCGACAGTCTTGTTGCAGAAACTTCTGGTAATCAATAGTATGCATATTGATAATGTGATAACGATAATTTAGGTTGCAATCTAGTTTTTTACTTGGCATGCTCAATGCAGCTTTGCCAATATAAATACCATATTGCCGGATAGGTGAGTCAGAGTGAGCAAAGGTAATGTCAGTATAATATCGCAACATACGCAGAGGCATCAATGAGTCGCTATTGTTCTGAATTTCAATATGTCCTATGAAGGGCTCACCTTTTTGTTGCGCCTTGGCAACCAGATCTGCCCGGAGTTCTTCAACGCCGTGATTTTCGTTGGATAGTAATTCTAGGTTATCAAATTTAATATCCAATCCCAATAGTATAGATTGCTAAATCAACAGCGACCCGCTAAATGAACTGTTTACTTATAATGTCTTTTTGTTCCATAAAAGAGTCGTTATTATCCGGTTCATTAGTTTACCTGATTACGTACAACTCTCAGCTACAGCAGATTACAATGTAAAGAATCAGTATGTTAAAAAAACGTAATTCCCGTGGATCTATTTGTTCAATGTAAGTATCAACAATTTTGTTGAAAACAGTTCAATGTTTTTTTTGCACTTGCTGTCCAATTAAATAGTGTAGCCCGGCTTGACCCTTTTTCTACGGCGTGTTGGTATGCTTGTTGATCCTCAATTAATCCCATTATTGCTTCTGACCATTGCTGCGCATCGTCAGGGGATAATAATATACCTGCATTACCAACTACTTCGGGAAGCGATGTGCAGTCTGATGTTATCACAGGGACTCCACTTGCCATGGCTTCTAAAGGGGGAATGCCAAAACCTTCATACAGTGAAGGATATAAAAAACAATGTGCGCTCGCCATGAGTTGTTGCAGTTGATGGTTAGGCATATAGCCGGGCAGAATAAGTCGCTGACGATTTAATGATTTCTTTGCTTTTTCTAAAAAACTTTCGTACTTCCAGCCAAATGCACCAACTAATACAAGTTTGTATTGTGTTTGAATTTGTATGGGAAGTTTGCAATAGGCATCTAATAATATTTCTAAATTTTTTCTAGGTTCTATTGTACCAACGTATAAAAAATATTTTTTATGCTCTAGTCCGAATTGATTTAAAGTTGCGCTTGTTTGTTCTTTAGAATAAGGCTGGAAACCAGCAGGTAGCCCGCAATAACTTACGGTTATTTTTTCGGGCTTTACAGAAAAATATTCAATAATTTCTCGTTTTGAAAATTCAGAAATGGTTAGAATATGCTGTGCATTTTCCAGTGAAGAGGGTAAATATTCGTTAAAGAACTTTACCCTTGCCTCAGGGTGGGTTTGCGGATATTTAAAACAAGAAAGATCATATACGGTAATAATCTCTGGAATACCTTGTTTGTTTTCGACACTAAAAAAATCTGTGCAGTGAATGATGTCGGGCTTGATTTTTTTTACTTGCTGGTTATATAATTTTTTATATAAGGTCATTGCCAGCTTTTTCTTTGTTAATGCCAGACTGGGACCTAGTTTATCCAGAGATTTTGCCAGTTTTTCTTTATAGCTTAGCCTTTGCGTGCTTGTAGATACAATAACTGAATTGGGTATTTTTTTAGTGAATTGACGGTTAATATGATAATAAATATCAGGTTTGTTTTCCAGGCTCTCCATGGCCTTATATAATTGAAAAATATATTGGCCCACTCCTGTACGTAGAGTTGCCAGGGCTTTTGCTTCAACAGCTATGGTTAATTTGTGCATTTTTCTCTTTTAATATTCCTATGAAAATTTGGATTCCATCAATTAAAACGGGCAGCGGTTCGGATGTTTATGTTAAGCGCTTAGCTGAAAGTTTAAGTAATTTAGGTATGAATGTTGACCTGCAATGGTTTCCACTTTATTTTGAATTTTGCCCTTTATTATTACGCAGGATAAAGCCTCCGGAGCATACTCATATTATCTTTGCTAATTCATGGTCTGCGTGTGGCTTTACACATCATGATATTCCTGTTGTTAGCGTTGTACACCATTGCGTTCATGATCCAAGTTATCGGCCATTTAAATCGACAGCACAGGCAATATATCATCGTCTGGTTATTCTCCCTTATGAAAAAGCAGGATTGCAACGTGCTAATGCGGTGGTTTCGGGTAGTCAGTTTACGCAAAAAAAGGTACAAGAAGTATTTAATATCAAGCCCGAGTTAATTTATTATTCAATTGATCCTCAGCATTTTCAATCGCTTACTAATCAACAAGCTAAAAAAAGGCCGCCATTTAAATTATTGTTTATTGGTAATCAGTCTAAACGCAAAGGGTTTGATCTGTTAGATAATATAATGGAGAAATTAGGGCCTGAATATATACTGTACTTTACTTCCGGGTTGCGCAATCAATCCGAAGAGCAGTCAATTCCTCATTCACATTGTCTCGGTTTATTATCGGATCAGGAGCTAATTGAAGCTTATCACAATTCAGATGCTTTGTTATTTCCTACGCGCTATGAAGGATTTGGCTATGCGGCGGCTGAAGCTATGGCTTGTGGTCTTCCTGTTATTACCACTGATTGCGCTTCTATTCCTGAGCTGATAGATGATGAAAAAGGTGGCTTTTTATGTCCCGTTGACGATGTAGATGCTTTTGTTGCTAAAATTAAGTTGCTGGCTGATTCTCTTGATCTAGCAAAGAAAATGGGTGAGTATAACCGTAATAAAGCAGTGACCTGTTTTAACCCTGATCGTATGGGGAGAGAATATATTTCTTTGTTTGAGCGCCTTGTGGCAAAAGACAATTAATATCGGAACACAAAAAAAAGGGGGGGGGTAGATACAAGACTCGATTGAAAACAGAATGACCATTACGTTTTTTTCTTATCGGCCAATAAGCGCTCAATAATACCTTGATCCAATCCAGTGGTTTTAACTATCTTGCCGTTAAAAGCGACTGCTATCTCGCCTAAGCTGCTCTATTTCTAGGGTAAGCTGCTCATACTCAATAAGCTTACGCTGCAAAAAGCTTGCTGTTAGTTTTGATTTCTCTTCTATGCCTTGAGGTGTTAGTAGGTATAAATAACTTAATTTATCGGTGTTACGCTTGAAGTTACCTGCCTTAACAAAGCCTTTGTCTATTAAAGCTTTTATGCAATAGTTGACTTTGCCTACACTCACACCTATCTCTTGGGCCAATTGTCTTTGCGAGGCTTCAGGGTTGGACTGTATGTGTTTGAGTATTTTTAGATGAGTTTCTGTAGACATTCGCTATTGATGGGGTGGGATGCTTTGCTGCTGTTTTTAATAACCAAAATCAGACACGCTACCGCCCTACCCGGTAACTTATGGTATTTGCGGTGAGACTGACTGCATTCCGTTTGCGGTTGGCGATTAGGCCAAACGAATGACCAAAAGCGACTAAATCACAGCGTTCAACTGTTGAACACAGGACTCAATAATAGCATAAAAATCGTCTTGGTTTGTATTGCCAAGAAAAATTAATCGACTTTTTTGATTTGTGTGTTGGTGAACGATGCGGGTATTTGTTGATTTAACAAACTAATGAATACTATGGATCTTTGTTGACCTGCTGTGCGGCTGAATACGGCTTCTAGGCCATTGAACGGCCCTTCTAGTAGACCAAAAGGGTCAGACTCGATTGAAAGAATAATTCTCCATGTCAATGCCAAATTAGATTTCTTTTAGTCATATTCCCTTCAAAATAGCTAGCATTAATCATTATTAATAAGCCGGAGCACCAAATATTTCAATAGGTTAAGAAAATAACCTTGCCCAGTATTAGGTATGTATTTTCTGGAAAAAGGTCA
>DUBW01000089.1:40655-53463 GCA_012960135.1 Methyloprofundus sp. | reverse complement strand
TTTATAAAATTACCTTCGATTTTAATATCTTCAATCAATTGTTCATTGTTGGAAATAGGATAAGGTAACCATATTTTAGCCGACTGTGTTATTTCAGGCGTGTTCAGATTAACTTTAAGATTAATCTGCCCGTGTCTTTCTCCACTGATAGACAAAATAATAAAATAATTGTTTTTAATTTCATGGCTAAACTTATTATACGAATTCGGGTGTTGTGAGAATATATCATTACGGCCGTTGAAAACGCCTGGAAACAAGGGTTCATTCCATCTTATCAAGCCCCATTATTATATTAGAAGAACTAAGCATCACCCCCCGGCGCTCATCTGGGGCATATAGATACTATTTTAGTTTTGACCAAATTATGAATGAGACGTTAGTTATAGATGCAGCATTGTACGATAGTGAAGGTTTGTAAGACCATCATATTTAATACACCTTTATTTTTGACAGGCTTCTTAATCAATAAGTAGGGGCGGTTCTAATATTCCAACATTTATAAATACCTAAATTAGATTGAACGCTACCCTAATAATTTTCACTAGGACTGAAAAAGAAGGTATGCAGTCTAGGTGACTCTACTCCATCCAGATTATAGTTGGCATGCGTTCAGTCTCGCCATCACACAGAGCCAAATTTATGATGAAATCAACGCTAGGCCTGCCTGATGGAAGACAAAAAAGGCTTTGGTCAAGAATCATCTGCCCCCTGCCCAGTGTCAAAATTGTGACAATAGCTAGTTCATTAAATCCTGCCAGATATTGGCAACCTGCTTACGTATTTCAACTAATTGATCTTGCGCGATTAGGGCTTTATTCCCTTGCAGGGTTTCTTTATGTCCCCAGTCACGGAAAATGCAATAGGCTTGTTTTAGTGTTGTCACATATTCCTGATTGAGCAATTGTTGCTCTGCTAAAGTATTTAATAAGTTTATATTATCGGTAAATTGCGTTAAATCAGGATGTTTTTCCGAGTAGGCCAGAATACAGAATTGCACGATAAATTCTATATCGGCAATGCCGCCTATTCCCTGTTTTAAATTAAAAGTCTGTTGGTTGCTATTATCCAGGGTGTTGCGCATTTTTTCGCGCATTTTGTAAACTTCCTGTTTTAACTCAAGCTCATTTCTAGGCAAACATAAAATTCTCTGGCGAATCGCCTCATATGTTACTTGCGTATCTGCATCGCCAGTAATAAAACGCCCACGGACAAGAGCTTGATGTTCCCAAGTCCAGGCTTCTTTTTTCAGGTAGTTTTCATAGCTATTTAAAGGGGTAGCTAATAAGCCAGAATCTCCATTCGGACGTAAGCGCATATCTATTTCATAAGTCATGCCGGATAGCATTTGGGTATTAAGTAGGCTACGCAAACGCAGGCTTAATCGAGCATAAAATTGAGCGCCGCTGATTTTCTTGTGGCCATTGGTCAGAGCATTAGAATCAGGGTAATCGTAAATAAAGATTAAATCCAGGTCAGAGGTATAGCTGAGTTCTTGGCCGCCTAATTTTCCAAAACCGACTATACCGAAGTGCATGTTGTCCTGACTGGTATCGGGTGGAATACCGTGTTTTTCCGTTAATAAATTCCAGGCAATGTTTACCGCTTGCTGCAAAATAACTTCGGCGATATAACTTAAATAATCACTCACCACCATTAATGGTGCAGCCCCCATAATATCGGCAGCAGCTACACGCAGCACATTGATTTGCTTGAATTTACATAGCGCTATCATTAGCTGCTCTACATCTGTAGAGTTAATATTTGCTAGTTGTTCGGCGAGTTGTTTCTGCAGAGCTTCTTTTTCTAATGGGTCGTAAAGTGAGCGTGTATCCAGTAATTCATCAAATAATGACGGATATTTTGCTAGGTACTCACTAATCCAGGAGCTGGATGACGTCAGGGTAATTAATTGCTGCAGGGCGTGATCATTTTCAGCTAATAATGATAAATAGACGTTACGTCCGGCCATAGTTTCAAACAAGTAGCAGAGGCGCTGTAAGGTGACATAGGATTTTTTTTCATGGCCCAGGATATCAAGTATTTTAGGCACTAATTTATCCAGTGTATGCATGCCCTTAGTGCTTAAGCGTGTAATTGCACGGCTGATTTTAAGCTGCTCAAGTAAGTGTAAGATGGGTTCGGGTTTACCGTAACCTAATTCTGCCAGCTGATTTAAGCTGGTTTCCTGATCAGCTTTTCCGATCCAGATTTGTTCACTATTTTGCGCAGCATTATCCATTTCTTGTATGGAAAATATGGCAACAAATAAGTTCTGCACTTGTTCACGCACTTGCTCAAGCTCAGTTTTCAAACTGTGCCAGTCAGAATAACCTAGCGAAAAGGCTAATATCGCCTGATCCTGTTCTGATTCAGGTAAATCGTGAGTTTGTTTGTCCTGAAATTCCTGTATATGATTTTCAACCCTGCGAAGAAAACGATAGGCGCTGCGTAGTTGTTCGCTCTCTGCCGCAGCAATTAAATTCTTTTCGCCTAGCAGGGCAAGAATAGGCTGAATGCTGCGTTGCTGTAATGCAATATCTTGTCCGCCGCGTATTAACTGAAACGCCTGACCGATAAACTCGATTTCACGTATGCCACCGGGACCAAGTTTGATATTATCCATACGGTCTTTACGCTGCAACTCCTGAGTTATTTGTAGTTTCAGCGAGCGTAATTCTTCAAAGGCGCCATAATCCAGATAGCGACGATAAACAAAGGGCTTAATCAGCGCCATAAATTTTTCTCCGGCCTGTTTATCTCCTGCAACCGGGCGAACTTTTACCATCGCATAGCGCTCCCATTCACGCGCCTGGGTTTGATAATAGTTTTCCAGGCCGTCAAAAGTCATAATGACAGGGCCGCTATCACCAAAGGGGCGTAAACGTATATCGGTTCTAAAGACGAAACCATCCGCGGTAATTTCATCCAGAATTTTAACTAGTTGGCGACAAATACGGCTAAAAAATTCTCCATAGGTGGTTTGTTTGCGATCGGCTAAATCACCATCCTGTTGATACGCAAAAATTAAGTCTATATCGGATGAATAATTAAGTTCCCAGGCACCCAGTTTACCCATGCCTAAAACCACCAGCCCCTGCTTGCTGCCATCAGTTAACACGGGGCTACCGTATTTATTGCAAGCTTGCTGATATAAATAATCCAGCGTAAATTGAATACAACTTTCAGCCAGGGCGGTTAAATCCAGCAGGGTTTCATCCAGGTTAGACCATTCAGCCAGGTCGCGCCAGGCAATACGTAGCATTTGCTTATTACGGAATTGGCGCAGGATTTTCATCAACTGGGCATCGTTCTGCATAGTGTTTAAGCTTAACGCGTTGGTATAGCTGCTACGTACCTCGGCACTGAATAAGTCGCCACTGTTGATTAATTCTAATAGGCTGTGAGGTTGACGGGTACAGATTTGGGCAACAAATTCACTGCAGCAGAAAACCTTTGGCAACGAGCTGTTGATGCGTTCATTTGCTGGTAACTCAAGCGCTAATCTCTGTAGCGAATCAGTAAAATTCTGGATATGAAGGTTAGTTGTATCGTGTAGCTGGGGGGGGATATTATCTAGGGAAAACATAAGGTTCATCTAAACTGAGTATGATAAACGGGTTAAATGCTGTGTTTGGAGTGGAGATGATGTGATTATCTAAGACTCTGTGCGTTTGCCGAGGTATTCGCACGCAGAACCTCACTGCCGTAACGTAGGGATTAAAACTAATAGATTAAAATGTAGGCTGGGTTAGATTATCAAGCGTTAGCGCAGATAACGTAACCCAGCATTTTTCAAATACTTAAAGCTGCCGGGCTACATTTTTTTGTTGCCTTGCAAAAAAACTAACCCAGCCTATAGTTGTATTTTTTGTATTCTAAGAAGATTTGCTTTTACGCGGTTTTCTACGCGGTTTTTTATCTGATTTCTCACCGCTTCTACGTGAATCTTTACTCTGTCTGGGGACTTCGTCATCTTTGACTGGCGCAATGCTGAGTTTTTGTCCGGCTACCCGGGTCGCTTGCAGTCCTTCAAAAACCTCAGCGGGCATACCTTTTGGTAAATCGACTATGCTAAAGTCGTCATGCATATCAATCTGGCCGATTTCTTTACCATTCAGTCCTGCTTCATTGGCAATCGCACCGACAATATTGCCTGGTTTTGCACCGTGGTCTTTACCTACCTCAATACGGAAGCGTTGCATACTGCTTCGCATTGCTGAGCCGCTTTTACGTTTAATTGAACCACTATCCCTATCTTTTTCTCGGTCACGATCTCGGCCTGAACGCTCTTTTGTTTTAGCCGGCTTTTTCAATAATAAAGGTTCATCGCCTTGTACCAGCTTCGCCAGGGCAGCTGCAACTTCAATCGCAGGAACATCATGCTCTGCTTCGTATTGTTCGATAATTTTAGTGTAGAACTCTAATTCTTCACTGGCCAGCGTATCGCTAATTTGCTGCTTAAAACGGTTAACGCGTTTATCGTTAATCATTTCGGTAGAAGGCATTTCCATTAGTTCGATACGCTGCTTAGTCGCACGTTCAATAGCGCTTAGCATGCGTTTTTCGCGTGGTGCGACAAATAAGATAGCATCCCCGGTTCTACCAGCACGTCCGGTTCGCCCAATACGATGCACATAGGCTTCGGTATCGTAAGGGATATCATAGTTAATAACGTGACTGATACGCTGTACATCCAAACCACGTGCAGCAACATCGGTAGCGACTAAAATATCCAGTTTGCCATTTTTTAATTTGGCAATGGTTTTTTCACGCAGGTTTTGTGCTAAATCACCGTTGATTGCGGCTGCTGAAAAACCGCGTGCTGCTAATTTTTCTGCCAGTTCGACGGTTGAGTTTTTAGTCCGCACAAAAATAATCATGCCGTCAAAAGTTTCCGCTTCCAGGATGCGGGTTAGTGCATCCAGTTTATGCATACCACTAACTGTCCAGTAGCGCTGGTGAATAGTTTCGGCAGTAGTGGTTTTAACTTTAATGGTGACGTGTTCAGGGTCGTGCAGGTAATTATTAGCAATACGACGAATAGCCGTTGGCATGGTGGCAGAAAACAAGGCAATCTGGCGCTGCTCCGGCAATTGCTCTAATACCCATTCGACGTCATCGATAAAGCCCATGCGCAGCATTTCGTCGGCTTCATCAAGCACTAGGCATGTTAAGTTATTCAGCTTTAATGTGCCTTTACGCATATGATCCATAACCCGACCAGGTGTTCCTACGACCACATGCGCGCCGCGTCTTAACATGCGTAGTTGACCAGAGTAATCCTGTCCGCCATATATGGGGGCAACATGAAAGCCTTTAATAAATTTAGCGTATTTTTGAAAAGCTTCAGCAACCTGGATCGCTAGCTCACGAGTCGGAGCTAAAACTAGAACCTGAGGATCTTTTTGTTGCAGATCTATTTTGGATAATAAAGGGAGGGCAAAAGCAGCTGTTTTCCCCGTTCCGGTTTGGGCTTGACCCAGCACGTCTCTACCTTCCAAAAGTAATGGAATTGTTAGCGCCTGAATCGGAGATGGGGTTTCATAACCTACTTCATCTAGCGCTTTAAGTAATGGATCAATAAGGTTTAATTCAGAGAATTTTGGAAGTGATGATACTTCGGAGGTCATTAAGCGTTCCTACTAAGAGATTGCATCAACAGAGACTAATTAGGGTCCCGTTATGCTATATGATGAGTATTGCGAGGCAGAACATATACTTCGCACGGCCACTGCTACGGTTTTCTAACGGCCACTTTTTGTCGATTACTGCGTTACTGAAACATTTTTGTAGCTAGCTACAAAAATCGACTTGCTATAAAATCCGCATCCGCGGGAAGTATAATAAAAGCTGCCTGATATAAAAAAATAATGCACTATAATACCCTACATACCCTTTTTTTGCGCGGCTTATTATAGATATATCAACTTATTAGAAATTTTTGTAGGCTGTTTAACGCGTCTAATCGATACCTTTAAAATCAAACCGTTAGAAATCCGCAGTCGTGACAGCGCGAAGTATAACCTTTCTTGGAGCTTTAAATGACCCTCAGCCTGAATGAATTAGACAATAGACAGGGTAAATTACTTTTTATTATCTGGGGTATTATTGCATTATTACTTATTATCGCTTACTGGCCAGGATTACATGGGCCACTAATTTTTGATGATATACAAAATATAGTCGAAAACCCATCTGTAGCGATTACAGATCTCTCTTATGATTCTCTAAAACAGGCTTTATTATCCAATGAGAGTGGATTGTTAAAACGTGTATTACCCGCACTTTCTTTTGGCATTAATCACTATATGGCGGGTGGCTTTGTCGACACGCTGCCGTTCAAGCTTACCAACTTACTGATTCATATCGTCAATAGCGGTCTTCTAATGTGCTTTCTGGTACTGTTATGGCCACTGCTGAAATTCCCCGGTCAACTTTCCACACTCCAGGTAGGTTTATCGATATTGCTGATGACCGGTCTCTGGTCCCTGCACCCCCTCCAGGTTAGCACGGTTGTGTACGTCGTCCAGCGTATGACCAGTATGGCGGCGACCTTTGTCCTGTTAGGCTTATGTATGTTTATTTATGGCCGTCAGTTATTGCAGTACAACTTCTCCCGTGGCATGACTTTAATGTGCATCGGGGTGCTGGGCGGGATGGTTTTGGGTCTTTTAAGTAAAGAAAATGCGGCGCTAGTGAGTTGCTATGCAGCGGTAATAGAGTTCAGTCTATTCACGAGGAAGGCTCTGCCAGGTAATCAAAAGTGGGGGCTATATATTTTTTATACAGTTTTAGTCGCTCTGCCAATTTGCCTGGTGCTAATTTATTATTTTGTTACGCCTGGTAATCTTATTGCCAGTTACGGTGGTAGATCTTTTTCATTATCTGAGCGTTTGTGGACAGAATCCCGTGTCTTGTGGTTTTATCTGTCTCTGCTATTTATCCCAGATATTACCAATATGGGCCTGTTTCACGATGATATTGCCGTGAGTCATAGTTTGTTGCAACCCTTAACAACGCTAGTCTCAGTTATTGCATGGGCTGTACTGCTACTGATCGTTTTTGTCGTGCGTAATAGGCTACCGGTTTTTACTTTTGCTGTATTATGGTTTTTAGTTGGCCATAGCATGGAGTCATCTTTTCTACCGCTTGAGCTAGTGTATGAGCACCGAAATTATTTGCCCAGTATCGGCATCATCGTTTTAATTGCTTATATTTTTATCTATTGCTTTGAGTATTTATTTAAAAATAGGCAGAACAGCTCGGTCATACGCTATGCGTCAGTGACTGCGGTTGCATTATTGATCGCTGGTATCACCTACGGCACTTTTTTAAGAGCAAATTATTGGGCTAGCGAAAGTAGTATTTTTACCAGTATTGGCCAAAATCATCCCGATTCACCGATTAGTCAATACCTATATGGTGAAGTGTTATTTAAAACTGAGCACAAACCTTTATTAGCCTATCCACATTATTTTAAAGCAGCACAATTAAACTCCGATGAGGTTGCTTTTGTAATTATGGCTATTTTGACTACGCTACCGGATATCATTGCTAATTTATCGGATAAGCAATTAAAAAAGACTTTATCCAGTAAGCACGTCGTCGATTTAATACTGCATAAGCCATTAAGTCCGTGGTCTTTAACTATTTTTGAAGCAACTGGGGAGTGTGTCATAGCAAGACAGGCACACTGTCTGCCACATAGCCGGAAAGTGAGTCGCTGGTTGCGGGCTGTACTTAAAAGCAGGTATGTTGCGCAGCGCTATAAGCGGCAATATATTCAACAGTTGTACACCATTCAAATGTTAAATGGTCAATATGAACCGGCTTTAAAAACCATACATAAAGCCATTACACAATATGGACGTGCGTTTCCGTATTTTATGATGCAGGCGGATGCGCTGCAGGCTTTAGGTCGATATCAGGAAGCGCTAAGGGTATTGCATGAAGCTGAATTAGGTGTTCGCGACCGGAGGCCCGATTTATTAAGGAAAGTGCAGTATATGCAACGGATTGTAGTTCAGCAATACCGGATGCAAAAACGCAATTCGGCGAATTAGAAGATGGCTTACTTCAGATACTGAGCGGCATAACAGCAACCACAATTAACGCGGATGGAAAAATCCAGCAACACCAACTGTCAGTTTTTCGAGCTTGATCGAATTTGCTGCATTTTGTGAAAGACGAAGTATAAACAGTCTCAAGAAGAGCCCCAAATATTAGCACTGTAGACCATAAAATAAATTCATCGAACCGGGTTAAATAAGATAACTTCGGAATACTCGTGCCTATTGTGAAGCGATCTTCGTGCATAATGCCAAAAGTTCTATGATGAATGGTAATGCGCTCATCCTGCAGCGTATTTGCCCGAATGTAATTTTCTTTTGTGCTCGCCGGGGGCGGGCGGGCGGCAGGCAACTTAACAGTTAAGGAATTCCTTGACTCTGTTTCTACGGAGCCGGGTAGCTTTAAGGACAATCCGCCCAATGCAGCCCTGTCTGTCGTCAATGGAGAGCAGATCATTGATATTGTACTGGAGTTGACTTCCTTGTTTATCGATATCGTCGGCAGGCCGATGAGTCCGGGATCCGTTGCAGGTGTACACAGACGAGATAGAAGACGAGTTATAATGTGTCATTAAACTTCTTATTTGATAAGCTAGTTTTCTAATGAGGTGCTAAGGGATAGTTTAAAACTCGGCTTCAACCTGAAAACTCATTAACTCTTTAGAAATAGGATGATTAAATTCTAATGACTCTGCGTGCAGGTATAGGCGCGTGGCTTTATTGCCGTATAAGTCGTCGCCTACTATCGGCGTGTTTAAGCCCTTTACGTGAGCCGCATGGACACGCAACTGGTGTGTACGCCCGCTTAAAGGGTAGAAATAAACTCTGGTTTGATTGTTCTTACGCTCAATAACCTGCCATTGCGTTTGCGCCGGCCTGCCGTGCTGGTAACAGACGAGTTGTCGCGGCCGGTCATCCAGGTCAACGCGTAGAGGCAAGTCGATATTACCTTTATCTGCTGTTAACAATCCATCTAATAAAGCAACGTAGCGTTTTTTTACCGTGCGTTTAATAAATTGTCTTTGCAGGTTTTTGTGTGCCTCTTTGCATAAGGCAATCAGCATTAAACCTGAGGTAGACATATCCAGCCGGTGTACGATTAAAGGCCCAGTTGCTCTGGGATAACTTTGTTTTATACGCAGATAAACCGAGTCTTGTATGCGTTTTCCAGGTACTGATAAAAATTCAGCGGGTTTATTGATCACCAGCATGGCAGCGTCCTGATAAATAATTTCGATACTTTTTCCTGCGGCCGGGTTGCTTAACAAGGGGTTTGTATCCATAGCAACTCCCTCAAGCATATGCTCTAAAATTGGCTGGCACTTGCCCTGGCACGCCGGATAGAAATTCCGGTGTTTTCTAATTGCAGATTTAGGTGACTCTCCCCACCAGAATTCAGCCATCGCCAAGGGTTTCATGGCTGATTTAAAGGCATATTGCAATAATTTGGGTGCCGCACATTCCCCTGCTCCCGCTGGTGGGGCAAGCTGAGCCGTGTCCTTAAAAATATCAGTCAGGCTTTTGAGACTACCTTTTGTATTTAGAAAACGGTATTGATCAAAAAGTTTCTGCTGTAAAGACGCGGATAAGACTTTGCGCTGATTTTTTAAAGCAGCAATTTCATTAGTCAGTTGGTGCAGGCTTTTTTGCGCGTGTTGAATTTTCTTTTGCCAATAGCCATTTAGATCTTTTAATTGATTTTTTTGGGCAACGCTTTGCTTGCCTAATTGTTCTTTAAGCCGATGTAAATCATCGATATTCATTGCTGATTCAGCACTAAGCCTTAAAGCTTTTCTGGATTTACGCCCCTCAATCATCTTGTCTCTATGTGCTTGAATCTGTAACAGTGACGCGTCTATTTCAGCTTGTAGTAATGTAGTCAGCTCAAGGATTTGTGGATTTTTCTGTAGATCGATAATGCTTTCGGTTATTTGATTAATGATTGTTTGTCCGGCGATAAAAAAACCATTTTCGGGCTGCGCAGCAAAGACTGGGGGGACAAAGTGTGGTAGATGATTTTTACCGGCTACGTTGCCTGAAAAAGCGGCTAGATAGCCGATTTCCTTAGCTTTGTTTTGCACTAATAATACCCCAAACATCTTGCCGATAGCCATTTCTTTGTTACCGCTAATACCAAAGTTATGTTGCCATTCGGTTTGTGCTTCAAGGTACCGTTGTAATTCTTCTGCAGCTAATAAACACAAGGGGTGCGGCTGGTAATAGAAGGGAAAGGTAAATGCTTCAGGCAGCGCATAAGAATCTATAGCTTCTTTAAAGTGGATAAAGTAATTTTCTAGCACGGGTATTTGGGTCATTATTTTTGTATAAACAAGGCATGCATGGCTTGTAATTTAGTTTCTAAATCTGTTAATTCTTTGCCCAGAAAGCCTTCACGCATACTGTGGAAAACATCAAACAAGTGAGTGCGAGCTTCAAGCCCTGCACCGATAAAACTAAACTCGCTAAATAGACTGCGCACGAACCCCAGGCGTAACTCATCAACCTTGGCGACCTTATCAGAAATTTCCTTATTCCAGCTAGCCATATTACGGATGGCGAGATCGTGAATAGCGAATTCTTTATGGCGTAAAATACGCATTAATGCCAATAAACGCTTCTCAGTATCGGTATCACTATATTCTTGCATTTGAGTGAAAACACTATTGGTACTGGTGCTTTCCCAGTAATCAAGCAAACTACGGACGAAATCATTACGACTATTAAAGTGTGAGTAGAAGCTTCCCTGCCATTCTTCTTTAGTAAGGTGGTTTTTTGGTTCATTTACCATCAAATCAGGGCTTGTATTGGTAATGGATTTTTCATACTATTCAGTATGGTGTTTAAAAACTAGATTAGAGATGTAATCATTCTGCTATCAATGAGCGGTTATTATAAAAGAGGATCTGAAGATGAGAATGTTAATTTTTAATTAATGCAGTCTTAAGCGATAGAATTATGTTGGTATTCATGCTTGTATCTGACCCCTTGGGTCTCGCAAGCAATCAATCTTTCGCCGCATGGTTTGAATGAGAAGCAGGACTAAATAATTCAGAGTGCTTCGAAAGTCCGGGTTTAGCCTTAAGCTGAGTATTTTCCAAGTAACAAATGAGTCTGAACAGCGCTATTAAACCAACTCTAGACATCAGCCTTTTTTCTGTTCATTGAGTTGTTTAAATAATCGCTTTTTAGCGAGGTTTAGTTGATCAGCTGATTTATTACCACTGATCCTGTCAGCAACCTTATCCCGCTGCTCAAAGGAGAGAGAAGATTTTGGAATACCACACTATTTTCAGATTCATTTCGTATTGGAGAAGGCTAAAGCTATGTTTAATGAAAAACCTGCAATATACTGACAACTGATTATTCCAGAATAAATGAGGAACACAACATGCCTGATACAAATAATAATAAAAAAAAGGCTTCATATTCCAGAGAAGAAACCCCCGGTTTTCTAGAAAAAATAGGTGTTAAATATTACCGCTACCTAGCAGATAAATCAGGTACTGCGGAGATACAAAATATCAATATCGATAATCTACCGCCTGATAATACCTTGCGCGCACTGGCAGGAAACATAACAGGGTTTGCAGCGGTTATCGCTTTTGCTATTGGTGCTTTAACCACCTTCGTCTCCGTCTGGGTGGAATGGACCTATAAGGGGAATATGGACGAGTCTACCTATTACCTGCTGTATGGCAGTAGCCTGGTCATTATGCTGGCAATTGAAATGTCGGTATTATTCTGGCTGGGATTAAAAACAGTTTACAGCCTTGCCTGCCTGACGGGGCATAATCAGACGGCAAAAGGCTCTTGCCTGCCTGGCGACGATGCTGTACCTAATATACTTGCACGTGCGGCACTGGAAGTGCCCGATCCGATCATTCACTACCTGGGCATAGATCCACTAAAGCATTCATCCAAATCCAAATTATTTCTGGTTGCCTTTTTATATAAAGCAAAAGTGGTATTAAGTGGCCTGGCTGTTAAATTTTTATTAATCCGCCTGTTTGGAAAAGGCGAAGCCCGTATAGCATTTAGCTGGGTAGCCATCCCTATTACCGGGCTCTGGGATGCCTTTACCTTATATAAAGTCGCACGTGAAGCGAAACTCAGGCTATTTGGTAATAAACTGGCAGAACATATCGTCAATGATATGCTTACCGATGAACTGATAGCTCAACTCAGCCCCAAAGCTCGTGAAGGTTCCGTACGCGCAGTTGCCACCATGATGGTACTGGCACAAAACTACCACCCAAACATGCTAGTCTTATTACTTAGGCTCTGTGATACCTTTCAAATTGACGATAGCAAGGAATACGATAACTGGGAAGATTTCCTAGTTGTACTAGATGAAGTTACCACAAAAGAGCGCTATTTTTTGCTAGATTTACTCAGCGTTGCTGCCGCATTTGATGGTCAGTTATCGCAGATGGAACGCCACCATTTGCCTGAAGCGTTTAAAGAATTAAGCAAGGAATATATGGAACGTACCGAACAATTAAAAACTTTACTGTTAAATGGCCGGTTGCATGCGGCAAAAAAACTATGTGTACTGGATTTTGATCCGGGCTAAGGCAAACGCTGCCAGCCATGGAGAGCGAACGCGAGGGCTGGTAGTCCCCAGAAGGCGTAGGGCCGTTGTTTTGTCGGAATCGGAGCGCTAGCGTAGGTGGAGACAAAATAAAAGGCATTCCGAAACGTAGTCCCGATATTTGAGGGAGTGTTACGAAGCCAGCGCC
>DUBW01000089.1:999-40569 GCA_012960135.1 Methyloprofundus sp. | reverse complement strand
TGCCACTTGCTTGGGCTGGGATGCCCAAAACAAGCTTTCGCAAAAATAGCGACTCCCCGTTTGGAGTTCCTATTCTTTTAACAGGAAAATTACATACATCGTAAAACGACTACCCTTTGCCATAAGGCATCTGGAAATAAATAACCGTCCAATATTTGGGCAGGATGATTATTTGTTTCCAGGTACCTAATTATTACTTGGCCTTGTTTACGGGAAGCGCAGGCCTGGGGTCAGGTGGTTCGGTAGGGCCTCCTCCGCCAAAGCCGGTAGGCCGGTTGTAAAGTCCACGACCATAATAACCTCCGTAATAGGGGTAATTATAACCTTCATAAACTGAATATCCGGCACGGGTTTGACCTCCACTGCTACACGCGGTTAAAGACCACGTTGCTGTTAGCAAAGATGTAATAAATATTAATCTGCTTAGCATTTTTATCTCTTTACTCCTCTGCCAAATCTTTATCTTCGGGCAGCCAGCGATGCAATATCAAGAATGCGCCCAGATTATCGGAAATAACTGCAATATTCTTATTATCATCTTTTACAGATTCACCTGGACGAACCCAGACTTTTCCCCCTAGTTGCTTTACTTTATCTAGTAATATAGCAGGATCGGCAACCCGGATAGATGCCACCCAGCGCACTTTGAATTCTGCCTCAGGTACGTGCCTGATCCCGGCGCGCCACTTGCCCTCATTCTGTAAAATCTGGTAATCCTTTTGCCCGAATATAGAATCATAACGACCTAAATTTTGATAAAAGATAAAGCTATCCTGTGGTTGATTACTCCATAATTCGTTCCATAGCCAACTCCCGACTTCAGGTTCTGAATCTGCCGGATCGCCTCCCAAAGCATTTAGCAATAGGAACTGAGCGCCTAAAGGATCACTAACTAAAGCCCCCGTCCCTCGATGCTGCATAGCCAGCGGACCTTTGATTACCTCACCCCCCTGTTCTTCAACGTAAGTACTTGCTTTTTCAACATTGGGCACCGACATATAGGCAAGCCATAGTGCTTCCGCTCCCTTATCTGCCTCTGGTTTGATCTCGAGCATACCGCCTATGGGTAAGTCATTATTTAGCACCACGGTATAACGTCCATGTTGTTCAAAAGTCCAGTTAAATAGCCCTCCATAAAAGTTTCGCGAGGCGGCAATATCAGGAGTGAGTAAATCATGCCAGACGAACTTACCTTGATGATAATGATGCGTAGGTGCAGTAGTGACGGGTACTAATAGTTCTGCTGCTGAGGAGTCTGTTGATAAACCTGGGGTGGCGCAGCCAGATATTAAAATAGTAGCGAATGCCAGAGCACATGTTGTTCGCCAATGATAGAAAAAAGACTTGAAGTAAACGCTAAACATAGTGATTTCCCTGTAATTTTAATATTTTCAGTATATACCATTTTCTGTGTATGTAACCTACGAAGAAATATCGCATAACAAAAAAAGCTTTATCACGAAGAGCACGAAGAAAAGAAAAACACACCCTCTACGCTCTTCATGAGCTTAGTCCATCTTTCTTTTTTCTGAACTGGGAGTTACAGTACAGTTGAACTCCTCCGGTATCTTCTGTAATCACTTTTTGAACGTTGACGCTTTGCTCCGGAATATCCTTGATTAGGACTACCATTCTTCATCGGAATTCCGCGTCCTCTTGCGTGAGACTTATTCACCAGAGGATGATCGCTGCTGCACTTGGTTCGGTGGAGGTTGCAGAAAATATATTGCGTTGATTATTGATATTCACAGGCGAGAAAATGCACAGTGTTAGGGGAGATTCATACAATAATGGAACCTGGAAGCAAGGGATTGGGCTTGGCAGGTGGCGGGGCTGAGGCTCCTGCTTCCAGTGCATTTGTTCTGTACTTTTTTAGCGAGTATACAAACCTGATTCGTCAGAGAATTTCCAGACGCGGGTAATCACCAAAACATCGACTTCTTGCAGTAATGCTTTAGGTAAAGGCGGGAAGGGAGCGCTTAACTTTACGATACGTTTGGCAGCTTGATCCAGAGCAGGGTAACCGGATGATTTGCTGATACGTATACTATAGATACTGCCATTTGGCTTGATACCGACATCCATCGTAAGGGTGCTAGAAAAGCCTGGCCGTTTCGCGATAGCTGGATAATTAAGATTACCCATGCTTTCTATTTTACGCTGCCAATCGGTAATATATTGCGCGGCAAGATATTTATGGGTGCTGACTGAATTGATGAATTTTATGCGCTTTTGATCACTACTGGGTTTTTGGTAGCGAATTTTTTCCCCTAGCTGGTTTAATTGCTGGCGCAAGGCATCCATCGATAATTTGGGGCGTGTCGCTTCCTCAGGCTTTTTGATTTGTTTAGTGTTTTGGATCTTTTGCTCGGACTGGTTCCGGGTTATTACGTGTTTATGCACTATTTTTTGCTGTCGGCTGGATTTTTGACCCGGTGGTTTATCCTGTTTGGTTGCTGCACTTCTTGATTTACTTGCCGCAGGATTCACCCTATCACGCTTTTCGCCTGCGCCTATCTGATTATTCTGCGCTAAAAACTCAGCTTTTTTAGGGGGGGTTTTTGTCTCCCGGGTAACTAGAGTAATTTCTATGGATTTACTGCTCTTGTCGGCTTTGGGTTTATTAAAATTAATACCTAATATAAGCAGAGCATGAATGACTGCTGCAATAAACAGGGTAACTAATAAGGTATCATTGTTTGATAGAGGCGACGGACGTTGAAAAACTTGTTCAGTCATATGCTAGGCTTTAGCGATTACTGTCTCGATATGGTCCATTAACTTTGCACAGATATTAATGCCAAATTGCTTATCCAGCTCTTGTACACAAGTAGGACTGGTGACATTTATTTCGGTTAAATAATCGCCAATCACATCGATACCGACAAAAACCAGCCCCTTTGCTTTTAAGGTCGGACCCACTTGCTGCACAATCCAGCTATCACGCTCGCTTAATGGCTGCCCCTGTGCAACTCCACCAGCAGCAAGGTTACCACGCGTTTCGCCCTGAGCCGGAATGCGCGCCAGCGCATAGGGGATAGCTTCGCCATTAACGATTAATATACGCTTATCGCCTTGTTTTATCTCCGGTAAATATTTTTGCCCCATAACATGTTTTTTACCATACTCGGTAATGGTTTCAATTATTACGCTAATATTTGGGTCATTGCTGCGCACACGAAAAATGGAGGCGCCCCCCATACCATCCAGAGGCTTTAAGATAATGTCTTGATGCTCGGCAAGGAATTCACGGATCAAACCTGCATTTCGCGTGACCAGCGTATCGGCACAGCACTGCGGAAACCACGCGGTAAACAGTTTTTCATTGGCATCGCGCAAAGACTGAGGTTTGTTAATAACGTAAACACCTTGCCGCTCAGCTTGTTCCAATAGATAAGTCGCATAGATATACTCCTGATCAACTGGCGGGTCTTTACGCATAATAATCGAGTCTAATGACTCCAGAGCGATAGTCTGTCGTGCTATCACCTGATACCAGGCTTTTGCATTACGCTGCACCTGAATTTGCAGGCTATGCGCATAGACTTTACCCTTACGTAAAAACAAATCCCCTAATTGTATGTAATGCAATTCCCAGTTACGCGCTTGCGCTTCTAGTAACATTGCAAAACTGGTGTCTTTCTGAATATTGATGTGGTCAATCGAATCCATGACCATGCCAAATTTAATTTTCACAATATTGATCTCTTTGAAAATTGTTTTAACTATTTATAAATATAAATAATCGTTCAGTGCCATACTTTCGACTCCGGCAACTTATAATAACGGAGAGAGCGCATTATCGTGTAAAGTATAGCGCGTTTTTAGCGATAAGAGAGTGATTATTTTATCTAAATTGTATATTATTGTTTACCTGGGTAAAAATATTTGGTATAAAGTCTGGCTAACTTTGAATAAAGGCACATTAGAGGTAAATCATGTCCAAAATTTGTCAAGTAACAGGTAAACGTCCTGTTTCAGGAAACAATGTATCGCACGCGAAAAATAGAACAAAAAGACGCTTTAATCCTAACTTGCACCACCATAAGTTCTGGGTTGAAAGTGAAAACAGATGGGTACGTTTAAGACTATCTGCAAAAGGTATGCGTATCATCGATAAAAAAGGGATCGATACTGTTTTAGCAGAATTACGCCAACGTGGCGAAAAAGTTTAATTGGAGAAGAAAAATGCGCGATAAAATAAAATTAGTTTCTTCAGCAGGTACAGGTCATTTTTATACAACTGATAAAAATAAACGTACTATGCCAGAAAAAATGGAAATCAAAAAATTTGACCCTGTTGTTCGTAAACATGTCATGTACAAAGAATCAAAAATCAAATAATTCCTTTCGTTTGCCTGATTACATTGTTTAGTCTGTAATCTTTACCAACCCATTAGGTTTTATATCGCTAAGTAAGAACATGACAATACCAAAGGAGTGTCATGTTCTTACTTAGCGGCTCTTAATTTATCCAGCGCTGCTTTTAATTTCTCCGTTTGCGTATACAGCAATTTGTATTGCTTTTTAAACAAATTCAATTCAGTTGCCAATCGCTCATTGTTTGCTTTTAATAGTTGATTTTCCTGTTGCAAGCTGGATTCTATATCCTTCGAATCCACATCCTCAACTACTAGTGGCCCTGCAATTTCCTCGACATCTTGCGCAGGCTGATTTTCATCCATTACTTTAACAGCTTCATCGGGTATGCTTTGCATGCCTCGATTTAAGACGACAGCATTCATATTGTGCTTAATCAGTTCAAAAGCTACCGCAGCACTGGTCCGGCCGTCAGCACAAATCACGACAATCTTGCCTGGTTCCTGCATTAATTCATGAATAGACTTCCGCAAAGTGAAAAAGGGGATATTACGACTACCGTCTATATGGCTTTTTTTGTATTCTTCAGTGGAACGCATATCTAAAACCACTAACTCAGGATTTTGCTCGCGCTCGTGTTTTAAATCATTGTAATCGATATATTTTACAGCAGGCTCTTTGATAAGCTTAATAAAGCGCTCAGCATCTATACGCGAAGCCAACATATCGGTGTCAGCTGTTACCGTCATGCTTCTCCGCTCATCTGCTAGTATCGCGTGCTCGCCAAATATATCACCGGCGGAAAGTTCCAGATATTTTATTTCTTTTGCCCGGCTCGATGCTTTTCGACTTAGGGAGCAGCTCCCTTTTTTAATCAAATAACAATAATCTCCCTCATCTTCCTGGCGTAAAATGATCTCTCCCTTAGCGAACTTAACCTCTTCCAGGCTCATTAAAACCTTCTGTAAATTTACCGCAGGCAAACGTTGAAATACAGGTGATTGTAATAATGCTGCCAACCAGTCAATTGACGCATCTGCTTCAGAGTCATCATTTTCAACTAAATAAGCATTTTTCATTTCGTTATAGTCTATATCTGTCTTATCAAACACATTCAAACCAAGACTAATAAAACGCACATTATCAAGTGCGCGTGCAGATACTTTACGCGGAAACTGGTGGGCTAATGAAAATTTCGCTACATCGGTTCCTGCCTTGATGGCGTCTAGTAAGAATTCATTTGCTTCTAGGGAAACTGTCCCCTCGATAAGATAAAAAAAAGCGTCTGTCTGATCACCTCTGTTAAATAAAAAATTTCCCTTCGGCATATTGCTTATATCACAGTCAGCACATAACTCTTTAAATTGTTGCGCTGGCATGGTTGCCATCGGAAATAATTTACGAAGAGCCTGACCTTGTTCTGATTTAGGATTGACAGCCATAGAAACTCTTTAATAATGCTTGCAGCATGATGTTAAAAATAGTGTGATCTTAGGAGCGTGCACGAAATAATTTAAGCAACTGACTTGTCTTTTATTCGTCTTCTGTGTTGCAGAAACAATTATGTAGCATAGCTATGCTCCTATTTCTACGCTTTGAATACGAATAACAATCCTGCACCAGGTGCTTAACTTATTTCATCCGCGTTCCTTAGTTAAATCTAGTCAACCCATTGAAGAATTTTTTATATAAGCTGATTATAATCGAATGCACTCACTAGCCATATGATTATTCTTAATACCCCTCTGGAGCAATTCAACAGCGCCATACAGAATCAAGCACTGCTATAGACTACTCTTTTATGTAAAATAGACCATAAGATTATTTTCCCATACGAACAGGTGTGTACTATGTCCCGGACTGAGCAACAATTTATTCCACTCAATATTGCAATTCTAACTGTTTCCGACACGCGCACCGAAGCAGACGATATATCGGGAGCAACACTGGTTGAAGGCTTAGAGCATTCAGGACATCATTTGCATGCTAAAAAGATTGTTATTGATAATATCTATCAGATCCGAGCCGCCGCTTCTACCTGGATAGCCGATGACCAGGTGAATGTTATTATCAGCACCGGTGGCACGGGTGTTACCGGCAGAGATGGTACCCCTGAGGCATTTTCTCCTTTACTGGATAAAAAACTCGACGGCTTTGGCGAGGTCTTTAGAATGCTCTCTTATGAGCAGATAAAAACCTCTACGATCCAGTCCCGTGCTATTGCTGGCGTAGCAAATGCGACTTACATTTTTTGTTTACCCGGATCATCCGGAGCCTGCCGTACCGCCTGGGACAGTTTAATTAGTGAACAATTAGACTTTAGCACCAAACCGTGTAATCTTGTACAGTTAATGCCACGTCTAATGGAGAAATAATGCACCCGATCTTTCTTTTTTTAAGCACTGTCAGCGCTTTTCTTGCTGTTACCATGGGCGCATTTGGCGCCCATGCTCTAAAAGCAATACTGTCACCTGAGATGCTGACTGTTTATAAAACAGCCGTGACTTATCAAATGTGGCACGCTTTGGGCTTAGGGCTTATGGCTATACTTAGACAACAAAATCCAGACGCTCGATTAATAATATATGCCGGGTGGCTGATGTTTGCCGGAATTACATTATTTTCAGGAAGCTTATATTTACTCAGCTTATCCGGCGTGAGATGGCTAGGAATGATTACTCCCATTGGCGGGCTTTGTTTTTTAAGTGCTTGGCTATTAGTAATTATTTTTTCGTTTAAAGCCTGCAAAATAAGTTGATACAGAACATCATGAACAAAAAAAACAAATCAGAAGCCAAACTACAAACCATTTATCTCAAGGACTATCAAGAGCCTAAGTATTTAATCGAAACCGTCGATTTAAATTTTATTCTTGAGGCAGAGTATACTCGAGTGGTCTCTCGGTTAAAGATTACCCATAACCCGGATAATAACACCAGACATGCCGCGTTAGAGCTATTGGGTGAAGAACTCACTTTAATCAGTGTTGCATTAAATGGCGTGGCACTAACCGATAGCCAGTACAAGCTAACGGATGAATCATTAACGATTGTCGATGTACCCCAAAATACAACTTTCACTCTGGCAATAGAAAATACCATTAATCCAAAAGCCAATAGTGCATTAGAAGGTTTGTTTGTTTCTAATCATATGTTGTGCTCTCAATGCGAGGCTCAAGGGTTTCGTAAAATAACCTATTTCCTGGATAGACCTGATGTAATGGCGCGCTTTACCACGACATTAATTGCCGATAAAACACTCTATCCAGTTTTATTATCCAATGGTAATAAAGTAGCGCATGGCGAGTTAATTGATAACCGTCACTGGGTTAGCTGGGAAGACCCGTTTAAAAAGCCGTGTTATTTGTTTGCTTTAGTTGCCGGGCAGTTAGAGTGTATCGAAGATCACTTTACCACCATGAGCGGCCGGGATATTACCCTACAAATTTTTGTCGAAGCACATGATATCGATAAATGCGCTCATGCCATGCAGTCATTAAAAAATTCCATGCGCTGGGATGAGCAAGTCTACGGGCGTGAGTACGATCTAGATTTGTATATGATTGTTGCAGTCGGTCATTTCAACATGGGGGCTATGGAAAATAAAGGACTGAATATTTTCAATACCAAATTTGTCTTAGCTCGTCCCGACACTGCTACTGATATGGATTATGAGCATATAGAGGGTGTCATAGGTCATGAGTATTTTCATAACTGGAGTGGTAATCGCATCACCTGTCGTGACTGGTTTCAATTAAGTTTAAAAGAAGGTTTTACCGTTTTCCGTGATCAGGAATTTACCGCCGACCAGACTTCCAGAGCAGTTAAGCGCATAAATGATGTTAATGCCCTACGCACCCGCCAGTTTGCAGAGGATATAGGCCCTTTGGCACATCCTATACGCCCGGAAGCCTATATCGAAATTAATAACTTCTATACCCTGACCGTGTATGAAAAAGGCGCTGAAGTGGTGCGTATGATACGCACCTTGTTAGGCACCGAGTTGTTTCATAAAGGCGCTGATTTATATTTTCAACGACATGACGGCCAGGCAGTGACCTGTGAACATTTTGTGCAGGCAATGGAAGATGCAAGTGATAAAGATTTAAGCCAATTTAGACGCTGGTACGCCCAAGCAGGAACACCTATGCTTAAGGTTGAGCAGGATTATGATGCCGATAAGCGATCCTATACGCTAACATTAAGTCAGACGATACCTGGTCAGAAAAATGCAGCGGTATTGCATATTCCCGTTAAAGTCGCTTTATTTGCCGCTGATGGCATGCTTATGGATGCCTCCGTGGTAGATGCAGTTACCCAGAATAATGAACTGACTCTGGAATTAACAGCAAGCACTCAGAGCTTTGTCTTTGAAAATATACTTAGCCAACCGGTATTATCTATATTACGTGATTTTTCTGCGCCAGTTAAATTACAAATGCAACGGCCTTTAACAGAGCTTGCCTTTTTATTACAGCATGACAATGATAGTTTTAATCGCTGGGAAGCAGGCCAGCAATTAACCGCCAGCATCATTTTTGAACTGATCAGCGCAATTAAGCAAGGAAAGAGCCTAACTATTCCTGACGCACTCGTCGATAGCTTTAAAGTGTTACTCGAACAACCTGCGCCCGACCTGTCATACCTAGCCTGTTTACTCTCTTTACCAGCTGAGAGCTATCTCGCGGAGCAAATGACTGTTATCGATGTAGATGCTATTCATCTTGCCAGACAAACGGTCAAACGTAGTCTAGCCGAACAATTAACCGAACAGATCACTGCCCTGTACATAAAAAACCACCAGGATGAAGCCGGAGAATTGAATTCAGCTGCAATAGGCAGGCGTAGGATAAAAAACCTATGTCTGGATTATTTAACTCAGCTGGATACAGATGCAAGCCATCAATTGGCAAACGAGCAATTTTCCAGTGCTAAAACCATGACCGACCAAATTGTAGCATTAGGCGCTATTGTGAATTCTGAAAATCCGGAAAAAAAGGCTTGTTTACAGCAGTTTTATCAGCAATGGCAAGATGAGGCACTAGTTATCGATAAATGGTTTAGTCTTCAGGCATCAAGTCCACTGCCAGATACTTTTGCCGTGGTGCAATCTTTATTACAACATGCGGCATTTGATTTAAAAAACCCCAACCGGGTACGTTCCCTGGTGGGTGCATTTAGCCAGGCAAACCCAATCCATTATCATATGAAAAATGGTCAGGGGTATCAGCTTTTAGCCGACCAGGTGATAGCTTTAAATAGTCTTAACCCACAAGTAGCCTCGCGTATGGTCAGTGCTTTAACTCAGTGGCGTAGGTTTGATAAACAGCGGCAGGGTTTGATGAAACAACAACTGGAGCGCATTATTAACACGGAAAATGTCTCCAAAGATGTATTTGAAATTGCCAGTAAAAGTCTGGCTTAATATTGATCTTATGCACACGGTGGAAGTAGTTCAATAAACTTCTTTTCACCTTCTTCATGCCTTCATGGTGAAATAAATATTTTTTTACAGTCAACACACTAATGAACTTACGCCGGTTTATCTGGAATACTTCCTTAATATCCAATAAAAAAAGAATCGAATGGTTCCCCCCATTTTGGCTAATGCGGATCAAGGTACTGGATTTATCTCCCGACTGGCGACATATTAAAATAAGCTTACCGCATAGCTGGATTGCCACTAATATAGGCGGGAGTTTATTTGGTGGGTTTCAGGCCTGCCTAGCTGACCCCATTGCGGCAATGGCATGCATGAAAATATTCCCTGATTATAGCGTCTGGACGCGATCATTAAACCTGGACTTCAGGGCTCAAGGGTTAAGTGATATCGAATTACGTTTCCAGTTCTCGGCAGAATTAGAGCAACAAATCCGCGCTGATTTAGAATGCAAAGGCCGAAGTACACCCTTATTTGAATATGGCTATTATCTGGCTGATGGTACTTTATGCACACTAATCCAGACCCAGGTTGCCATCCGTCCTGCGGGCCATAAAAAAATTAATACCTAAGTTTATACCAGACGCGCCCCATTATTTCATGCATTACTAATGAGCTACGCTCCAGTGCTCTAGCAGATGACTAAAAGCTAAATAGATCCAGCGGCTCGGTTCGAGATAAAAAAGCTGTCGGGGCAGGTAGTACTGAAAACCTTATAGCACGCCCTGCGATTGAGACAGAATTTAATCCGCAACTTGCTGTGCCATATTAAAGGAATCTTGTATCTGACCTCCTGCCTTATTTGATGGCATCTCTTTCTCCCTGATTAATCTGGCCATTGCCTTGATGCAAAAGTCTCATCCACTTCTGTATGAAACAGGTGATTTGTGAAATTACTCATTGTTTTTACCGCTATAGCCATCACAATATCGAGTATATGTCGCTCAGAATAGCCTGCTGACAAAAAGGCTTGTACGTCTGCTTGAGTCGGCAATCCACGAGAGACATGCATCGCTTTAGTAAAGGCATGTAATGCCGCTAGTTTGCTATCTGAAATGGTGAGATCACCCCGAATGGCATCGGTGATTTCTGTCGGCACATTCGACATTTTATCTGCGATTAATGAGTGTGCTGACATACAATAGCTACAGCCATTTTCTCGGCTAATGGTTAAGAATACAACTTCTTGTTCGATAGATGTAAAGTCAGCGTTTTCACGAAACTGATCATAAGTGTATAGATAAGACTCCAGCAACCCTGGCGCAGTAGCCATGTTTCGGTACATCTTGGGGATAAACCCTAAGTTCTTTTTAGCCTTTACCAGCGTTTCATGACTGTCATCGGCCACAGGATTTAATAACATTTTGTATTCAGATTGCATCATTCACCTTATTTATAAATAATAGGACTAGATTGTCTCTTAAAAAACCACTAATGAACCGATTGGTCCATATTGTGGTAAAAAAACTATTTCAATGCGGTAAGCAAAATTTGGGCAACTCGATGTAGCTTGTTATATTCTGTTCCAGCTTTAACCATGGTGCGTAAGCCGCTAATCCCCACCATTAAATAAGCCGTCAAATCATCCAGATTAGCATTTTTCGATAAGTCACCCTCCACTACTGCCTTGGCTAAGGCTTTATTGATGGTGACATGCACTGCGTTAAAGCCGCGATCTATCGCTGCCGTAATAATTGGCTCGTTAGTGCCTAGCTCATTCACGGTATTGACAAGCAGGCAGCCCTTACGCTCGCGACCATTGGCTTCTCGAATCACGGATTCGAGTAATTGCGCAATAAAGCCTAGACCAGAAGTCGAGGCTTTAAGCAGTTCGGATAGTTTTTGGTTGAAAGCGGTTTGGTAATGATCAATACAGCTGATAAGTAATGCTTCTTTATTACCAAAGCTTTGGTAAAGACTGCTTTTAGACAACCGCATACAATCGAGAAAATTCTGTAATGACGTCGCGCTATAACTGTTTCGTTGCTAGCGCCTTATCGGCATTAAAGTCTCGTGGTCTTCCGGTCTATTGTAGGCCGAACGGTCCAAATATTAGCTGGTTTTTTAAAAAACCATACTGAATTGACTTGAAAAAAATAGAAGCCAGACTTGATTGCGTCTGACTTAAAATGTTTGTGAAGAATAGGGAGCGGATACTGTCTTAAAAAGCAACCTAAATGATCGTTAATTTTCACTTTGTTCCGGTCATTTAATATCTATGATGGATAATTAACATCAAATGATTTCTCTGATTTTAAAACACTATAAGACAAAATTAATATCTTTCTCATCACCGTAATAATGGCTAGCTTGCGACGAGTAGAGGGTCTAAGCCCTTTTTTAAATCTAGAGCACGCAAATCATCAAAGCCGCCTATATGCTGTTTATTAATATAAATCTGCGGCACAGTTCTGCGTTTGGTTTTTTGCATCATTTCTTCTCTTAACCCATGAGTCGTGTCGACATTGAGTTCTTTGTAACTAGCGCCCTTGGCTGTTAACAGACGTTTTGCCATGGTGCAGTATGGACAGAAGTTACTGGTGTAAATAATAATTTCAGGCATTTAGGTTGCTTAAATATAGTTTGGTTAAAGTAAATAATGAAATCATTATACGTCAGTTTAGGGGGTTTGGAGAATTTGCTGCTTTGGGTTTTAGTAAATGTATAAACTTACATCAGTAGCGTAGGAGTAAAACTGATAATTAGCCTATTTTTCGTAGCTTATCTTTTGTATAACGCAGCACCCAAACCAAGGAATAAAGATATAAAACCAGCACAATTGAAGCAGTCATTATGCCAAAATAAGTAATTTCAAGATGGATGGCGATAATAGATAGTACTAAAGCGCGTAAAACTTTTGCGCAGTACTACGTATCTTGGGTTATGATGGCATATATAATTTTTTGCTAATGCAAAAAAACTTTGAATAAATAAATAAAGATATGTTATGAGCGAAGACTCAGAAAATGGTTTAGATTTTAGTACCATAACCGACCCTTATGCTCAGCGGGAAGCTGAGAAATATGAACAACCGATTCCCAGTCGAGAATTGATTTTACAGTTGCTCGAGAAAGGCGGGCGGCCAACGGGGCGAAAGCAGATTGCTGAGGCTTTTGCACTAGAGTCTGATGATCAATTAGAAGCCTTGCGTAGACGTTTACGGGCAATGGAGAGAGATGGACAGTTATTGTTTAACCGTCGCCAGCAATATTGTTTAGTCGATAGTCACGACTTAATTCCCGGACGAATTTTAAGTTATGCCGATGGCTTTGGCTTTTTGAAACCAGATGATGCGGGTGAAGATTTGTTTTTATCGCCACGGGAAATGAACCGTGTCTTGCATAATGACCGCGCGCTGGTGCGTGTTTCTGGCGTGGATAGAAAAGGGCGCAGAGAGGGCAAGATTGTCGAAGTGCTGGAACGTAATACCCAGCAAGTTGTCGGGCGTTTTATTAAAGAGCATGGCGTGCAATTTGTGCAGCCAGATAATAAAAAAATTACGCAAAATATTTTAATTCCTAAAGGCAAAGGGAACGGAGCTAAAAAAGGAGAAATGGTTGTTGCAACGATTATCGAACAGCCAACTATGAAAAGCCAGCCCATCGGTAAGATTGCCGAGGTGCTTGGTGCGCATATGGCACCAGGTATGGAGATTGATGTTGCAATTCGTACCTATGATTTACCCAGTGTCTGGCCTGATGCGGTTGCTGAGCAAATCAAACCTTTTAAAAAGGTGGTTGCAGAGGATGCCAAGCAAGGCCGGGTTGATTTACGCAATGTGCCATTAGTTACAATTGATGGTGCGGATGCACGTGACTTTGATGATGCGGTATTTTGCAGTAAAACACCCAATGGCTGGAAGCTGCTGGTGGCTATTGCCGATGTATCTCATTATGTGCAGCCCGGTAGCGCCCTGGATATCGAGGCCAAAAATCGTAGTACCTCGGTTTATTTTCCTGAGCAGGTCATTCCGATGTTGCCGGAAATACTCTCCAATGGCTTATGTTCGATCAATCCCGATGAAGAGCGCTTGTGCATGGTCTGTGAGATGCTTATTAATGAGCAGGGACAAGTAACTCGGGCTAAGTTTTTTGAGGCAGTGATGCGCTCTCATGCGCGGTTAACCTACGATAAGGTCTCCGCAATGTTAGAGCATAATAACGTAAAGCTACGTAAGAAATATAATGCTGTTTTGCCGCATTTAGAGCAAATGTATGCTTTATATAAAGCTATGCGGGGACAGCGTGAAATTCGTGGCGCAATGGACTTTGATACCCAGGAGACACAGATTGTGTTTGCTGAGGACCGGAAAATTGACAAGATTATTCCGGTACAACGAAATGATGCGCATAAGCTGATCGAAGAATTTATGATTGCTGCCAATAGTGCAGCAGCAAGGTACCTGAATCGTAAAAAAATGCCGCGCTTATTACGTATTCATGAAGGGCCTTCTGAAGAAAAAATTCGTACATTAAAAACTTTTCTAGGTGAAGTCGGTTTGCATATGGGCGGCGGAGACAAGCCTACGCCTGTTGATTATATGCATTTGACCAGCAGCATAAAGGATAGACCGGATGCACATTTAATCCAGACAGTGTTACTGCGCTCCATGTCGCAGGCGGTGTATAGCCCTGAGAAAAAGGGCCATTTCGGTCTGGCATTAGAGGCTTATACGCACTTTACTTCACCTATCCGACGTTACCCCGATTTAATGGTACATCGTGCTATTCGCCATTGTTTACAGGGTAAATCACCAGAAAGCTTTTATTGTGGTTTTCCTGAGATAACTACTTTAGGTGAGCATTGTTCTGCAAATGAGCGACGCGCGGATGAAGCAACCCGGGATGTCGTTAGCTGGCTAAAGTGTGAATATATGCAGGACAAAATAGGTGAGTCTTTTGCCGGGGTTATTTCCGCCGTTACCGGTTTTGGATTTTTCGTTGAGCTATCCGATCTTTACGTCGAAGGCTTAGTGCATGTGACGTCTTTAGGTCAAGATTTCTTCAAGTTTGATCCGACCAGTCATCAGCTCAAAGGTGAGCGTAGCGGTGTGCGTTATCGTCTGGGTGATAGTGTCAATGTGATCGTTGCCAGCGTTAACCTGGATGATAAGAAAATTGATTTTGATCTTTTGGGAATGGAGCGTAGAGGCGCCACTCAGGTTGTCGAGAAAAGACCCAAAAAATCCGGCCATGATGATAAGAAAAAGCGTAGGAAAGGTAAGAACTTTGAGTTTAAAAAGAGTAAAAGTAAAGCCAAGTCGCATAAAAAAGGTGTCTAAATGAGTCTAGCTAAAATATTTGGCGTACACGCGGCCCAGGCAGCACTTGATTATGCGCCTAAAAAGATCAAGCAAGCCTGGGTAGACCAGAAAAGGCAAGATGAGCGCGTGCAGTCTTTAGTTAAGGGTTTGCAAAAACATAATATCAGAGCTGAAAAAGCAGATCGGAAAAAGCTGGATAACCTATCCAAGGGTGGCAATCATCAAGGTATTATATTAGAAGTTGAAATGCCTGCGATGCGCTCTGAGAGTGATTTAAAGGCAGTGGTTGAAAGTGGCAAACAGGTACCATTCTGGTTGATTTTAGATCATGTACAAGACCCGCAAAACCTGGGCGCTTGTTTAAGAACAGCAGATGCCGCTGGAGTACAGGGAGTTATTGTTACTAAAGATCAGGCGGTGGGAATTACACCAACGGTATGCAAAGTGGCTAGCGGTGCTGCAGAAACCGTACCTGTGTATCAAGTAACCAATTTAAGCCGGACGATCAGTTGGTTAAAGGAGCAGGGTATCTGGATTGCAGGTGCAGCAGGTGAAGCAGAGCAAACTATTTATGCGACCGATGTTAATATGCCGCTGGCATTGGTGATGGGGGCTGAAGAAAAGGGTATGCGTCGATTAACCCGTGAACAGTGCGATTTTTTAGTGAAAATTCCTATGCAAGGTAGTGTAGAAAGCCTGAATGTTTCGGTGGCAGCAGGCGTAATGATTTATGAGATTTATAGACAGCGGTTGGGTGCATAGCAAATGGCCATCCTAAGATGGATGCTTTAATGCAAAAGGATTAGCATATTAGTACTGACAGTTTTGGTGGTCTGGCAGATATGGATAAATTAAAGCATATCAATATTACTTTTTACTGTGTCGGTGAGGGAGAGTTTGAATATGCTGTGCGTGGCAAAGCTGCTGAGGGTATTGGATTAAGAGATGGCGTAGAAACCTTGATTGCTAAAACGCCAGACTAATGGATAGAGGCAATAGAAAAGTTAAATTACGACCCTGCTTTATGGTTAAATATTTCCAAGGCAGGGCAGGAATATGTCAATACATTTTATTCCTTCTCGGCAGGCGAGAAATTAATGGCTGAGGCGTTGGAAAATGTAGATATTTTTATTTGATTAAATTAAAAGCGCTGAATTCTTATAATAAGTGCATGGTCTCTGACATAACTACTCAGTAGACTTGTTTTTATGCAGTTTCTTTTCGAATAACCCAGGGTCAGAATGCAGAAGGGCGGTCATTTTGGTGATATTCAGCCAGGTAGAGAGACCTTCGCTCTCCGACTAAGCAACTTTATATAATCAGGGGTAAAAAAGTTCTAGCTTTTTTGCGGCGTGCAATAGCTAAAGTTATTGCACGTCGGCTTATGTTATTTTCCAGATTTATCACCGTTAATAAATTCTGAACGATTGCTGTATTTGCTCAAATTCATAGAGATAAGGTTTTGCAACTTCGTGATTCGCTGCGATAACGACTAAGTCATGTGAAAAAACTGATGTGTTATACCAGTTAAAACTGCCGTCGATAACAATATAATCATCAATAACACAGTATTTAGAGTGGATGGGAGAATACGGTACTGCGTGGTCGTCCTGGCCATAAACCAGACCGACAATAACGCCCGAGTTTCTTAAACGCTCAATAACAGGTAACAGAGGGCGATTGAGTTCTTCTTCCATAGACCGTTCAATACCAATTTTACCTTGTCTGGCTAAATGTCCATTAAATAGGATATGCACATACACGCCTCTGTTTTTTGCATTAATCAAAGCGCAAATAACGCTGTCATTATAGTTACCCAGCAATTCACCAATCAGAAATAAGCTGATTTTAATTGAGTGGTTGGCGCGGTTGATTTCAGCCAGAATCGCATGATGAGGCAGGTAGTTCTCACCACTCTGCATGGTATGCCTGCCAAAGGTATACAGTAAGTTGAATTGGCTAAATGGGTCTACGCCATAACGCTGAATTACCCCGCCGCGCTGGCTCTGAAAAATATTATCCAGTAAGCGGCACATGCCTTGAGAATGGAAAGTCATGCCGGATTCCCAGTTGGCCCACCAGCGATCAAAGGTAATATTAAATGAGCCGAGTATACAATCTTCATCATTAAAAATAATGAACTTGGTATGCATATCGGGTTCTACTTCAATCAAGTGGTGGTCGGGACTACAGACGACACCAAGCAATTCGACTCCCGCACGTTTTAAGCGTGCATAATTATCGCTATTGGTCATGGTCATTTTGCGCCAGTCGACCAGACATTGTACAAACACACCCTGCTCGCTAGCATGTATCAAGTGACTGGCAAAGTCCGCATCATCAATACAATCAACACTGACTTTAATGGTACATAGCTTATCCTGAAATTCATGTTTATTATGAATGACCTTATCTATCAGGTCATGGATGTAACGCTTGGGATGATAGGGGTGATTGGGTTGACCTTTAGTAAATTTAGGTACCAGGTGTAAAGATTCAAAATGATGATTTATCCAGTCCACATCAGATTGTAATTCATGAGCCTGTAACTCATAGGTGCGATAGTAGTTCTGTGTGGAATGCAGACCGTTTATTTCCCGGTATTGAGGGGTGTCCGCATCGCTATGCAACTGTCTCCAGTCCATGAAAATATAGTCTTTTTCCGATGCGATGGAGCGCTCATCTTTATGCACAAGAAAGGAAAACTTAACGCAGTTGATTATGCCAAATGAATTGGAAAAAGGGTGGATATAAAAATCCCGGGTGCGGCGTCTATGGCTATTCCATTTAATATCATAGGCATCAGTATCGATGACATAAGTTTCGCAGACATTATGCTGCCGGTAGACCTTGAGTATGACTTTCAGGTTAACCTGTTCTCCATGAAACATTTCAAAGTCAATTTTCCCCCAGCGGAGAAAAAATTTATGATTAAAATCATTTACTCTTGCAAATGATCCTCCCAGTTCACCGTGTATAGGTTTGGCATAATGTTCAGCTATTTGTTGCATACCATTTCCTTGTTATTATTTTTAAAGGGATTCAAATGTCATTAAGTAACCACAGTGATCAGAGACACGCCCAACATCCTGGTCGGTAAAAATGACTCGTGCGGAAGTAGCACGTATCTGACTATTTTTATTCATAAAAATATAATCTATGCGGTAATCATCCGCGAGCAGGTCTTGCCAGTGGGCATCATTTACCTTAAATATTTTATCAAATACACCCTGTTTGTTCACTGCTAAATACTGATCCTCGTATTCTTTAGAAGCTACCACTTGCTTATAGCCATTTGAGCCTGCTGTAATATTAAAGTCGCCACATAATAGAGTGGCTTTAATCTCATGGCTGTTAGTGCTGCTAGCCCATAGACGTAATCTTTGAAATTGCTCCTGAAAACCACCTTCCAGCCAGCTTAAATGCGCAGAAAAAACATTGATAAACCCAATGTAGGGGACGTAAACTCGAGCTGTGACTACTTTTCTTGAATTAATATCGTAGCTATCATGACTATCTGAGACATAGCCCGAATCCTGATGTGATAAGGGGTAACGACTTAATAATGCTACGCCCTCTCTATATTTGTCAAAGCCTAAATGTGACCAGTCATGGTGAATGTGAAACGGCTCGGTGAGGCGCTCATTAATGATTCTGGCAGAATTGGATTGCCAGTTACCCTGTCCATCGTTCCAGTCTTCAGCGACTTCCTGTAAGCAGACAATGTCTATATCCAGTTCATTAATGGTATTCGCTATGGTGGTGAGCTTGGCATCCTGATTTTCTTCCTGATAGCAATGCAGGTTCAGTATCAGAACTTTGAGTTGTTCTCGTTGAAAGGAATAGTTATGCCATTTATTATTGTCCCAGACTATGCCCTGGCTGTTTTCACAACTGATGGCATATTTTATTTTAAATAACTCAGTATGATGGATTTTCCCCGTCCAGAGTTGCGTGCCATATTGATTCGGGTTTCGGGCATTACTGTGCTGTGCTTTATTCCAGTAGGCACACTGACATTCACAGACTGTTTCTTTGGTCGTTTTCCAGTCATTAGTGGTCCAATGAATGATGACTTTTTTCGCAGCAAAAGACTGGTTGACAGCGGCAGTCAGAGTAATAGTATGCTGGCCGCTCAGTAGCTGATTGCTAAAAGCAACGTTTTGTATTGCTTGATTACCTAATAGCTGAATACCGGAATCGGCTTCGCTGTGGTAATTATGTCGGTCGTTATCTAGAAAATACTCGTTATTAGCAACTCTATAGCGGATGTTAAATGTAATGTTTCCGGGGAGTGATTGTTGCTCTGTTAAGCTTATAATTACACTTGCAGACCAGTATTCCTGAGCATTGCCCAGCATGCTGTGGTAGTGCGCGGTTAATTCGTGCCAGGCATTATCTTCTCCCGCCCAGAAAATATCAACCTGTTTATCATAGCCAATATTTTCCAGCGCCAGGAAAAACGTTAATTGCTGTTGAACCTGTTTTGCCTTGCGGGTGATGACATTTTCTACATACAGTAGTTTAATTTTATTCATGCTTAATAGTACTCCTTGTTAGGCACTATTGCTGCCAGAGTTTTTTGCCTAAGGACAAGTCTAATTCTAAGCATATTAACAAACTACGTGCACTGTTAGCAGTATTATTTCGGATCTTGTTTAGTGGTGTGGAAATTACGGAAATCAGCAGCGGGAAAAGCATCATCTAAAATTTCGAGAGCGCTTAAATAGCGTTCATTAATCGCATTATTACGAATACTATCACGCAAGTAATTAAACCTCGCTAAATGATCGGTGATGCGTTTGGTCGCATATTCAACAGTGGTGCCGGTTTTCATGATAAAAGGCCAGTCGGATGCCTGTGCCAATAATAATGAACGTACTGCTTGATTCAAAGCTCTCTCTTGCAACGGGTTGGCTTTAACCCCCTTAAAAGTGGTGGCTAGCTTTTCCATATCAGCCCCGGCCTTGTGTAATAAGGGGTAAATCCAGTCATTGGTTTCATTAATCCAGAAGCTGGAATAGCCCTGATCCCCCCAGGTTGATGTAGAAGGAGTCGCTACTTGATGCACTGTGACCTGTTTTAAATAATCGGCGCAACTGATGGTTCTGATGCCATTAGAATTTTTATCTGCAAAGCGTAGCACCCATTCCAGCCAGTGCGGCCCTTCAAACCACCAGTGGCCAAATAATTCAGCATCATAGGGCGAAACGATATGCGGCGGACGATCCATATTAATGCTTAGTCGGTCGATTTGCTGCTGCCGCTTGTTGATAAAATCCTGCGCATGCAGTTGCGCCTTATCTATCGCCTGTCGTGGCTGGTATATTTCTTTAGGTAGATCACCACCTGTTACCCGATGATATTTAATGCCGGTATTGATGCGTATATGCTCGTCAAGAATATAAGGGGCAATATAGTCCATCTCTAGGTCAAAGCCGATATCACTATAATATTCCCGGTAGTCATAATCTCCAGGATAGCCGTCATGAGAACTCCATACCTGGCGGGATGATTCGGGGTCACGGGCAAAAGCCATGACATGATTGCCACAATCTAATGGCGCATAGACACTGTTTCGAGGTGTGACACTGGCATTATCGATACCATGTGAATCAACAAAGAAATAATTGATACCCGCATTTTCCAAGTGTTTTTCCAACCCCGGATAATAGCCGCATTCAGGGAGCCAGAAGCCGGTCGGAGGAAAGCCTATATGGCTTGTAAAGGTTTCTATGCCGGTGTTGATTTGGTTGCGTACTGCGGCATCGCTCTTATTCAGTAAAGGTAAAAAACCGTGCGTCGCTGCACAGGTGATCAACTCCAGATTTCCTGCGGCATGAAATTTCTGAAAAGCAGTTAATAAGTTACAGTCGTACTGATTGGCAAAAATATCTAGTGTATCCAGATATAAGCGCCGGTATAGCCGGGCTAGTTTTTGATACTCGGGAGTGTTGCTGGTTCTGATTATTTCCTTTTCTGCCAGTTCCAGGAGATTGTTAATATAGTTTAGGTAGCGCGACTGTAGTAATGGGTCGCTGAGCATTAAAATCAGTGGAGGTGAAAGCGACAGGGTTAATCTATAATTAACCCGATCCTGCTGCAAGCGCTCAAGTGAACGAATAAGAGGCACATAACATTCAGTAATCGCTTCAAATAACCAGATTTCTTCAAAAAAACTTTCGTATTCCGGGTGGCGTACAAAAGGCAGGTGCGCATGCAGAATGAGACTAAGGAAGCCTTTTTTCATCGGCACTATGACAGACGGCCTAGGCCAGAAATATGTTTGCTATTAGTCTTGTTTGTATCAGGCTTGCTTGAATTAGCTTGGGTATCCGTGTTGCCTGTTAGTTTTGCTAGTTCGGATTGAGATAAAACAGGATTGGTTGCTGGTGTGGATTCGTGTTTATAAACCTTTAAATCGTAACCATAGTTATTATAGTTTTTTAAAATGATTGTTTCGGGCCAATGATTCTGGGTATTTTCCTCGCCAACAAAATGATCTTCTTGTACGGGGGAGACAGAGGTTGTATTTTCATTGTTTTCAACTGCATGATTTTCCTGTAGAAAATGATCCATGACAAGTGCTTCTTTCTGTATTGTCTCGCTGAGAACCACATGCTCAGGGTTATTGAGTGTGTCCTCAGGTATAGGGTTTTTCCGTGGCACATGAATAGTGTCGGAAGCCACCAGTGGACTAAAGCTATCGTCAGCGTTTATCTCGCCGATAACGGCCGAATAGGCTGCAGCGGCAAGCGGCAAATGCACCTGTTGCTGATTCTGAAGGTCCTCTACCTTGATATCGAAGCTTAATTTAATGGCTGCGGGATCGTTACCGAGGTTAGGTAAAGAGTAAATTCTTAAGGCCAATTGTTTATCTACATGTTCGATTATATTTTCTGTATCACTGTCTTTCAGGTTCCAGTAAGCGTAAAGATTAACCGGGTCAACAGGCATCAACACAAGTTCTGGCCGATGATGAGTATCATGTGGAGTATAGGATTGAGTGATTTCTTCGCTAATATCTAATAAGCCCTGTTGAGAAATTTTGCATTGTGGGTTATATCTTGATTGCCAAAGCTTCATTATTAATCGACTTGTATGCGAGTGTTAGGTGATGCTTTGCTAGATGATGTTTTTACTAGGGTAGGTGATACTAACATCTTAGGATTCGATTAAAGAATCGCAACAGCAAGTGCTGGAAGAATGCTCTGCCAGGCGACTTTGCTGATCAACGCGCATAATTTACACTGAATGCCTAAGATTATACGTTACTTAAGGGTATGCAAACAACGGCGTATAGACTGACTTATTGGTAATAAAAATCTCTGTGAGGTATAAGCTGAAATACAAAAGAGGTATCTGTTTAATCTTAAACAAGTATTTAGTCTATGCGTTGCATGGTTTGACTGCCGGAGATAAAGATAGTCTTGCAGTAGAAGAATATAAGGACAATCAACACAATAACTTATCTGGAAGTTTTACGCTGAATAGCTAGGCATTGACAATACATGGAGCAATGATGACTGTGCCGGAATAATTAATTTATTGTCTTGTGTTAGTAAGTAAGCCTTTGCTGGCAACACATCGCATAGTACCCCCAGGAATCGTATCATTTTGATTTAGCATAATTATTTGACGAAAAAGCCTTAGTCGTGCTTATACTGGGCTGAGCACGCTCGTAGAAGTGTGTGTTTTTAAAATAATTATAATAAATGAGGAATTGGTATGGAATTAATTACTACAAGTCTCGGTGTGGAAATGCTTTTGCGCTGGGGACACTTTATGGCAGGTATTACCTGGATAGGCTTACTTTATTATTTTAACTTCGTGCAGACGGAGTACTTTAAAGAAGCGGACCCTGCAGCAAAATCTGATGCGATACAAAAATTAGTACCCAAGGCTTTGTGGTGGTTTCGTTGGGGAGCGATGTTCACTTTAATTACGGGCTTAGGCATTTTTGCGATTCGTGGTGGCGGCATGTCTATGGATATTTATGTAGGCGCATTACTAGGGCTGTTTATGTTTTTAAACGTCTGGCTAATCATCTGGCCTAAGCAGCAAATTGTTATGGCATCGGCTACCCAGTTGGCGGAAGGTGGTGAGCCCATACCAGAAGCTGCGGCAGCATTAGCAACAGCAGGTCTGGCTTCAAGAACCAATACCTTGTTTTCGATTCCGATGTTATTTTTTATGGGCGCATCTGCTCACTACCCGCATAGTTTTAGCGCCCTGGCGTTTATAGTTGCAGTTGTTGCGATTGTTGCGCTTGAGTTTAATGGTGCTTACCCAGCTATTAAACATATTGATGCATTTAAAAAGCTGCCAGAAGGTGGGAATATGAAGCTTTATACCAGCGTCAATGGTGTTATCTATTGTGGCCTGGGTTTAACGGCTATTTTGTTTCTGATTTTGGATTTGTTATAAGTTAAAAAGCGCACCTGAAGTTTATGTGGTAGTTCTTGCAATTAGGACTACCGCATTTATCTGCGTTAGGTTTTAGGTGGTTATCCGCCTGGAATGGTGTTTAGCAATTCACTAATCTCACCGATTATTTTTTCTAAATGTTTGGCATATATTGATTTTATTGAATATTCCTGCCTTCAGTCTTTAGCGTTTAAACTGCTATTAAATAGTCCTATCAAATGTTTTTTTGTTCACTTCTTAAATGCAAAGCCTGGAGATAAAATATAATGTTCAGGTGAATACCAGAATTTCTCACCGGTTGAATCTATGACCTGAATAATATTCTTATCTCCAATCGGTGCTGAGGATGTGCCGCATATGGTTAATTAGTCAGTGTTGAATGCACTATAAAGTCTTTCGCTAGGCGGATTGCACTGGTATTTTGGTGCGCGTTAAGCAGCCAATAGTTGCTTTAATTCATCAATAAACCGCTGTTGCTTTTCAAGGCTGATCAGTTGTTTATCCAGTGTGCTCAGGATAAAAATATCTTCAGCCCTGCTACCGATGGTGGTGATTTTTGCATTCAGCAGATTAAAATGATGCTCGCGGAAAAGATGGCCTAATGTTGATAGTAGTCCCGGATGGTCGGTGGTGATTAACTCCAGAGTGTTGTAACAGTCTTGTGGATCTTGATGAAAATGTGCCTTGGTAGTGATTGGAAAGTACTCCGCCTGGCGAGACTGTAGATGGATGTTTTGTTTTGTTGTACTGGACTGGTCCTGTAGTTGGCGGGTCACGGTGGAGCAAATATGTAGCTCTCTACGTAGATCGTTGATCGGTTCGCCAGATTGCTCTAATACTTGAAAGCTATTAAGCGCGTAGTGGTTGTGTGAGGTGATAATTCTTGCATCCAGAATTGTCAGGCCCAGTTTATGTAGTGCTGCTGTAGTATTAGAGAAAAAGAAGTTTTCTTGCTGATAGCGCGCATAGATAAATAGTTCTGCACTGCCGCGTTGATTTTGCGGACGCAAGAGAGCCAGAGGCAAGTCCTGATCGGAACAATTTTTAATGGCAATGGTATGCCAGATGATTTCGTCTGCGTAATAGCGCAGAAAGTAATCGGAGTTGATGTGTTGCCATGCTGTATCTATGCTGCTATTGGAAAGTCCTTTTTTTAGTAGTTCCCTGCGTGCTTCTGCTTTGGTTTCCTTGATCGTATCTTGTTGATTAATCGGATTTTCCAGGCCGCGGCGTAAAGCATTGTGCGTCGTAATATAGAGCTCTTTAAGCAAAGAGTCTTTCCATCCTGTCCATAGTTTGGGATTGGTTGCGCGAATATCCGCAACCGTAAGCAGGTAAAGATAGTTTAGATTTTCGGTTTTGCCGATGATTGCTGAAAATTCATTAATAACATCAGGATCGCTAATGTCTTTACGCTGGGCTGTAGTAGACATGATCAGATGGTTTCTGACTAGCCAGCAAATCAGTTTGGTGTCGTGCTCAGAGACAGCGTGATCTAGACAAAATTGCCGGGCAATCTCTTGGCCTAATACGGAATGATCGCCTTTTTGACCTTTAGCAATGTCGTGAAATAAACCCGCAATATAGAGTATATGCGGTTTATGGATTAACAGAAAAATATCGTTGCAAAAGGGGAATTCGTTATTGTGTTTTTCTAAAGCAAAGCGGCGTAAATTACGAATGACGAACATGGTGTGTTCGTCAACAGTATAAATATGGAACAAGTCGTATTGCATCCGAGCGACAATGTTGCCAAAGCTTGGCAGGTAGGCGGCTAATAAGCCATAACGATTCATGCGCCGCAAGGCGGTGGTAATGGCGCACGGCTCACGTAATATTTTGATGAAAAGCTGGCGGTTGACAGGATCTTTGCGGAAATCATCGTCAATTAAATGTAAATTACTTCTGATCAGCCGAATAGTCGTTGCTCTGACCCCTTTTAAAGCAGGGATTTTTTGCATTAAGATGAAAAGTTCAAATAATGCGTGTGGATGGGTTTGAAAAACATTGACACTACGCGCGGCAATATAGCCCGATATACTATCGAACTTGTCATTGATAATTTGAGGTCGATACGCTTTGTCATCATGGGGCAGGCAGTATTCATTAAATAATTGCAGTAGAGTTTCGTTAAGGCGCTCTAATTGCATCACTGTTTTAAAATAGTGTTGCATAAACTGCTCTATGCCGGCATTATTCTGTTGCTCGGTAAATCCAAAAAGGGCGGCAATATCGCGTTGGTAATCAAATAGTAAACGGTCTTCGCAGCGGTCTGTTTGTAAGTGCAGGGCAAAGCGAATTTTCCATAATAACTCTTGTGCTGAATATAATTCCTGATATTCGGCCATGGGTAGAAAAGCGTATTGGGTTAATGCTTCCAGGCTTTCGCACTGGTAATGATGCTTAAAGACCCAGGCTAAAATTTGCAGATCTCTTAAGCCCCCGGGGCCTTCTTTTATATGGGGTTCCAGGTTGTAGGCGGTATTATCGAATTTGGCATAACGTAATTGCTGCTCTTCAATTTTAGCAGCATAGAAGTCACTGGATGACCAGGGACTAGGGTTTGTTAGGCGGGTATTCAGTTCCGCGATTAGCTTAGGGTTGCCCGCGAGGTGTCGGGATTCCATCAGGTTGGTTAGAATGGTCTGGTCGTCGCTACAGGCTTGAATGCACTCGGTCGTACTGCGTACGCTTAAGCCTAGTTTTAGTCCGATATCCCAGAGAAAAGTACAGAGCTCGCTGAGTTGTTGTTTGTCCCTTTTGCTGGTGTCATCGTCGAATAGTACCAGGATGTCGATATCAGAATGGGGGAACATCTCCTGGCGACCATAACCGCCAACGGCGATCAGGGCAAAATTTTCAGTATTTTGGGTGATATAGCGATTCCATAGAATACGCAGTACTTCATCTATAAACAGTGATTTGGCGCGTAAGAAATCCAGAATGGGCTTGTCTGGTGAAAAGGTCTTCTTTAGATAGCTATTATAGTGTTTTAGAGCTTGCCTGATTTGTTTTGCGTTGACCAGGTTTTGGCTGCTAAGATTGTTCACTGTTCTTCTTTGCGCAAAGTCAGGACTTCATATCCTGTAGGAGTGACCAGAATGGTGTGTTCCCACTGAGCCGAGAGTGATCGGTCTTTGGTTACGGCGGTCCAGCCATCTTTGAGTACTTTGACATGACGCTTACCTATATTGATCATTGGCTCAATGGTGAGTATCATGTTTTCTTGCAGGGCTATTCCGGCGCCGGGTTTGCCGTAATGCAAGACCTGAGGCTCTTCATGGAAATTTTTTCCAATGCCATGTCCGCAGAACTCACGCACGACTGAATAGCGATTGGATTCGGCATGTTTTTGTATGGCATACCCTATATCGCCCAGAGTGCATCCCGGTTTGACTTGCTCTATCGCCAGCATTAAACATTCCTGAGTAATTTTACATAGCCGTTTGGCATGAGTTGTAACATCGCCTACGTAAAACATTTTGCTGGTATCTCCATGATAGTCATCTTTAATAACCGTGATATCAACATTAAGAATGTCCCCGTTTTTTAATTTTTTATCGTTGGGAATGCCATGGCAAATTGTGTAATTGACCGAGGTGCAGATTGATTTAGGAAAGCCCCGGTAATTAAGCGGTGCCGGAATAGCGTCTTGTTGAGTAATGATGTAATCATGACACAGTTGATCAATTTCATTGGTAGTGACCCCAGGCACTATATAAGGTGCGATGAACTCAAGCACATCGGCAGCAAGTTTACCTGCGATGCGCATTTTTTCGATTTCCGCAGCAGTTTTAATGGTAATGGTCATGGTTTTATGCTTTTAAGGGTGTGATTGTAATCCTATGTTATCAGACTTTGGGAAATGGTAAATTTTAACAGGCTTATCATTGTTGTAAAACAGTAAATATGATATAAAGGTAAGTTCATTGGTGTTTTGTGCAAGCTCTTTTAAGTGATTGCGTGAAGCATATTAAAACTCACATCTACCGTCACGATTGGTAGGGTGCTGGTTTTTGTAAAAAAACTGGTTTCCAATCGGGGTAGGTGGAGGCGTAACCCTTTCGGAATTATTCCGAAAACAATTTGGAGAAAAGAATGGCCGCAGTATCAATGCGACAAATGTTAGAAGCAGGTGTTCACTTTGGACATCAGACCCGTTACTGGAACCCGCAAATGGCACCTTATATTTTTGGTGCACGTAGCAAAATTCATATCATTAACTTAGAGAAAACACTTCCTTTGTTTAATGATGCAATGAACTATGTTGGGCAGATGACCGCAAACAAAGGCAATATCCTGTTTGTTGGTACAAAAAAATCTGCACGTAAAGCGGTTGCCGAGCAAGCTGCTCGTTGTGGTATGCCTTATGTGAACCATCGTTGGTTGGGTGGTATGCTGACTAACTTTAAAACGATTAAAAAATCAATTGCCCGTTTAAAAGAGCTGGAAGCAATGAAAGCTGATGGCACTATGCTACAACGATTCAGCAAAAAAGAAGCGTTGGGTATGGAGCGGGAAATGGAAAAGCTGGAGCGTAGCTTAGGTGGTATCAAAGATATGCGCGGTACACCTGATGCAATTTTTGTACTTGATGTAGGCTATGAGAAGAATGCACTGTGTGAGGCGAAAAAGCTAGGCATTCCAGTTATTGGTATTGTTGATACTAATAATTCACCAAAAGACGTTGATTACATCATTCCAGGTAATGACGATTCAATCCGTGCAGTGAAGTTATATACGGAAAGTATCGCAACAGCTATTTTAGAAGCGAAAGCAGCTAGATTAGATGTTGCAGCGAAGGCTGATGAGTTTGTTGAGCAACCAGCAGGCGCGGAATAAAACAGACGATAAGCACAGCAGCAGATTTGCTGTGAGTGTGTTTGTTTTTTTGGACGCCTCCATTTGGGGGCGTTTTTATAGAATTAGACCTACGTCTGGTGAGCAGTGTAATCACTGATAAGGGTTAAAGTATTTAAGGGTTAAAAAGCATGAGTGTTACTGCTGCAATGGTAAAAGAGCTGCGTCAAAGAACGGGTTCTGGCATGATGGAATGTAGAAGAGCATTGGTTGAAGCCGATGCTGATATGGAGCTTGCGATTGAAAACATGCGTAAAGCAGGTTTGGCAAAAGCAGATAAAAAGTCGAGTCGTATAGCTGCAGAAGGTCGTATCGCTGTCGCACAAAGTGAAGACACTAAGAATGCCGTTATTATCGATGTGAATAGTGAGACAGATTTTGTTGCTAAAGGCGATACTTTTAAAGAATTTGCTAATGCAATTGCTGCGGCGATTTTAGTTGCCGATGTTACTACGGTAGAAGAAGCATACGAACTTAAGCTGGACAATGGTAAAACCATTGATGAAGCGCGTCGCGGGTTGATTTCTACCTTAGGTGAAAACATCACTTTAAGACGCTTCCAGAAAGTGGCTAGTGAAGGTGGTACTGGTTATTATCTGCATGGTGAGAAAATTGGTGTACTGGTTGAATTAGCTAAAGCGGATGCCGAATTAGCGAAAGATGTTGCAATGCATATTGCAGCAAGTAAGCCTATGTGTATTTCTGAAGCAGATGTACCTGCAGAAACCGTTGAAAAAGAAAAAGCGATTTTTGTGGCGCAGGCGGAAGAGAGTGGTAAGCCAGCAGCAATTATTGAAAAAATGATTGGCGGGCGTATTAAGAAATTTCTGGCTGAGGTGACACTGGAAGGTCAGGCGTTTGTTAAAGATGATAAAGTCACTATTGCACAGCTTGTTAAAGGCAAAGACAACAAGGTTCTTAGCTTTATCCACCTGGAAGTAGGTGAAGGTATAGAGAAGCCAGAAGGCGATTTTGCAGCTGAAGTAATGGCGCAGGTTCGCGGCGGTTAACTTTGATTATAGGCCTTCGGAGATTACAAGCTCCGAAGGTTCTTTAATGCAGATCTAAGAACAGGAGCACATAATAAATCGATTTATTAAAGTAGGGTCGATAGATTAAGAATAATCATTAACCAAAACGGGAGATTTTATGACTAAACTCATTTGCCAAAGAATTATGCTTAAATTAAGTGGCGAAGCGTTAATGAGCGAGGAGGGGGGGGATATTGATCCCACGATCGTAAAGCGCTTGGCGACAGAAATCAAAGATCTCTGTGATGCAGGTGTACAAGTTGGTTTAGTTATAGGTGGTGGCAATATATTACGCGGAGCAGAGCAAGCGACGGAAGGCTTGAATCGTGTTACTGCCGATCAAATGGGAATGCTGGCCACGGTAATGAATGCCCTGGCGATGCAAGACTCACTGGAATTTTTAGGGCAGCCCGTCAGAGTGATGAGCGCGCTACAAATTAATGAGGTTTGTGAAGATTATATACGCAGAAAAGCAGTCAGACATTTAGAAAAAGGACGCGTGGTTATTTTTGCAGCAGGGACCGGCAACCCATTTTTTACCACAGATTCAGCAGCCAGTCTGAGAGCGATCGAAATTAATGCGCAGCTAATGATCAAAGCAACTAAGGTAAAGGGTGTCTATTCTGCTGACCCTGAAAAGGTAACTGACGCTATCTTTTATCCAGCACTCACTTACGATGAGGCATTAGATCAGCGACTCAATGTTATGGATACCACGGCATTAGTATTATGTCGGGATAATAATTTACCCATGCGGGTTATGAATATTTTTGAACCAGGTGCGGTCATGCGCTTGATGCAAGGTGACGATATAGGCTCTTTGATAGAGCGAGGATAATAATAATGATTGATGATATTCAGCAAGACGCATCCGGTCGGATGGGTAAGAGTATTGATGCTCTGAAAAAAAGTTTTACAAAGATAAGAACAGGTCGTGCTCACCCGAGTTTACTGGACCAGGTTGTCGTGTCTTATTATGGTGCTGATACACCCTTATCACAGGTTGCCAATGTTGCAGTTGATGATTCGCGTACTTTATCGGTAACACCGTGGGAAAAAAGCATGATGCAGGCGATAGAGAAAGCAATTATGTCTTCGGATTTAGGTCTGAACCCGGTGACAAACGGGAATATTATTCGTGTGCCATTACCGATGTTAACGGAAGAGCGTCGCCGCGACTTGGTTAAACTTGTCAAGGCAGAAGCTGAAAATGGACGCGTGTCTATCCGTAGTATTCGTCGTGATGCAAATTCAGAAATTAAAGAAGCACTAAAAGAAAAAATGGTTTCTAAAGATGATGCTCATGCAGGCGAAGAGAAAGTGCAGAAAATTACTGATGATTACATCAAACAGGTAGAAAGGCTTTTAGAAGAAAAAGAGGCTGATTTACTGTCGATATAAGGCGCATTATTATGCAAGTCGAACCAGGCGATACCGATAAGTCACGTTATCCTAAGCATATAGCCATTATTATGGATGGCAATGGCCGTTGGGCACAAAAGCGTCATTTGCCTCGAATTATGGGGCACCCGGCGGGGGTAAAGGCGGTTAAGCGTGTGGTCACGTTTTGTGCCGAGCAAGACATACAGGTTTTAACACTCTTTGCTTTTAGTAGTGAGAACTGGCGTCGTCCAAAAGAAGAAGTTTCCAAATTGATGGGGCTTTTTATGCTGACCATGCAAGCAGAAGTTAAACACCTGTATAAAAACAATATTCGCTTGCGCTTTATCGGTGAACGTGCAGTTTTTTCTGAGAAAATTCAGCAGAAAATGGCCGAAAGTGAGCGGCTGACCGAAAATAATACGGGCTTAACCCTGGTGATTGCTGCAAATTATGGTGGGCATAGAGATATGACCCTAGCAATGCAAGATATTGCACAGCAGGTTAAAGACGGTATTGTTGCGCCAGACGAGATCGACGAGACCATGATTGCCGGCGCCTTGTCTATTCCAGATTTAACAGATCCTGATTTGTTTATTCGCTCAGGCGGAGAGCAACGAATTAGTAATTTTCTGTTATGGCAACTGGCCTATACGGAATTTCATTTCACTGAAAAACTATGGCCTGACTTTGACGCTCGGATCATGCAGGATGCAATAGATGATTTTTTGAGTCGTGAACGTCGCTTTGGGCGCACTAGCGAACAGGTTCAAAAGATGTCTAGCTAGACTTTAGTTTTTTACCTGTCTTTTTATAACTTCTTTTAGAAAAAACAATAAAAATATGTTACTTCAACGCGTAATTACAGCTTCTGTTCTAGCACCTTTGGTGGTAGTGGCTATCTTTTATTTACCTCATGTGTATTTTTCTCTACTCTGGGGCATTATTATGCTGATGGCTGCCTGGGAGTGGTCAAACCTGGCTGGTGTTAAGTGGGTCATTGGCAAGATTCTGTTTTTGGTGGCTTTACTTCCTGCGATGCTATTTCTACATTTCTGGACGCAGTTCCTTGAAGTTGTTACCCAGTTAAGCAACTACCCTGAAATAAGAAAATATTCGGGTGTTATAGAAGTGCTAATGATTCCTATAGTGCTATTTTGGTTTCGGATGATGTTTAAAATTCGTAAGTCTGGAACTGAGTTATTAGAGAATAAGCAAAGCACGGGCAAAAAGTTATTTATAGGCGGGTTTGTACTGGTTTCGGCGTGGTTCTTTTTATCAAGATTGATGGTTTTCGAAGAGCCTGCTATGACTATGTATTTATTCTTGCTAATCTGGGCCGCGGATATCGCGGCTTATTTTGCAGGTAAAAGATTTGGCATAACAAAACTAGCGATAGAAATCAGTCCTGGTAAAACACTTGAAGGAATGTATGGTGCGCTAGGCGCAGCAGCAGTTATGGGCCTGTTGTTAGCCTTTTATTATGGTTATCCTCCTTTAATCACTATAGATTTTATCTTGCTGTCATTAATCACTGTGCTGGTTTCAATCTACGGTGACTTATTTTTTAGTGCAGCAAAACGTATTCGTGGCGTTAAGGACAGCGGCACACTATTACCGGGTCATGGCGGCTTGCTAGATCGTCTGGATAGTATCATTGCAGCAATCCCAATATTTTATTCGGGTGTTTGGTTTATCCGCTGGATGTGGTCATGAAGGGTATATGCATATTAGGAGCAACAGGCTCCATCGGCGTTAGTACTTTAGATGTTGTTAAGCGTCATTCCGATCAATATCGGGTGGTTGCGTTAACTGCGAATACCAATATTTATGCTTTATTTAACCAGTGTATGGAATTTAAGCCTGAATATGCGGTGGTGGTTAATGAAGCAAAGGGAGCAGAATTTAAAGCTCAGATTGTCGGTACTGATATTGCTGATATGACAGTTTTGATTGGTGCTGAAGCCCTAGTGACAGTAGCGACACTGGAACCTGTCGATTCAGTGATGGCGGCTATTGTTGGCGCGGCAGGTTTATTATCTGCACTGGCTGCTGCAGAGGCGGGCAAAACAGTACTACTCGCCAATAAAGAATCACTAGTAATGTCCGGTGACATCTTTATGCAGGCAGTACATGATTCCGGAGCTGTATTATTACCGATTGATAGTGAGCATAATGCAATTTTTCAGTGTATGCCGGCGAATTATACGCCAGGGCATGATGCGCCTATTGCAAGACGAATCCTGTTAACCGCATCCGGTGGACCGTTTAGGACTACGCCTTTGAAAGACCTAGCTGATGTCACGGTAGAGCAGGCGGTTGCGCATCCTAAATGGGATATGGGCAGAAAGATTTCTGTAGATTCAGCGACCATGATGAATAAAGGCCTGGAGCTTATTGAAGCCTGCCTGCTATTTAATATGCAGCCCGATCAAATTCAAGTGGTGATTCATCCGCAAAGCATTATCCACTCGATGGTAGATTATATTGATGGCAGTGTGCTGGCGCAAATGGGTAATCCAGATATGCGAATACCGATTGCCCATGCGATGGCGTGGCCGGAGCGCTTTGATTCAGGGGTTGCTCCATTAGATATCTTTTCGGTTAAACAGATGGATTTTGAGCCGGCTGATTTAAAGCGTTTTCCATGCTTACGACTTGCGATGGAAGCCATTTCAGCAGGCGGTATTATGCCGACAGTATTAAATGCTGCCAATGAAATCGCTGTTGAAGCTTTTTTGAATGAGAAAATACGCTTTACCGACATTCCGGTCGTTATAGAGCGTGCCATGGAAAAATTCAGCGCAACAGTGGCCGACACATTAGAGTATATTCTTGAAGCTGACCAGCAAGCCCGTGAACAGGCACAGTTAATCATTACGACTTTAGTCGCTTAATGGAAACCTTAAATTCCCTGTTTTACTTTATTGTTGTTATTGCCTTACTGGTTGCGATTCATGAATTTGGGCACTTTTGGGTAGCCAGAAAAACCGGGGTAAAGGTATTACGTTTTTCCATAGGCTTCGGCAAAGTGATCTGGAAATACCAGAAAGATGCGGCATCAACTGAATATGTTTTATCAGCAATCCCTTTAGGGGGCTATGTAAAAATGGTCGATGAGCGTGAAGGCGATGTCGCTGTAGAAGACCTGCCTTATGCTTTTACCCAGAAACCTTTATGGGCGCGCACAGCGATAGTCGCGGCAGGACCAGTTTTTAATTTATTACTGGCAGTGCTACTGTATTGGGCTGTCTTTATGATAGGTGATTCGGGCATGCGCCCGATGGTGGGCAAGGTTGAAGCAAGTACTCTGGCAGCGCAAGCTGGTTTTGTAGAAGGTGAAGAGATTATTGCGGTCAATAATATTAAAACCGTCACCTGGCGCGAAACCATTGAAACAATTTTATCCTCAGCTATGGACGCTGAAGATGGCATGCCAGTAGAGGTAAAGACTGCTGATGGAGTGCTACTGACGCGCACATTATCAATACCGGTAGAAACATCTCAGAACCCTGAGCAATTATTTAAAAAGCTCGGCTTAAAAGCCTGGCAACCGACCGTGCCACCGATGATAGGCAGGATCATTGAAGGTAGCGTTGCTGCCAAGTCTGGTTTGCAAGTAGGAGACTTGATTATTAGTGCGGATGGTATCGAATTTACTGACTGGATGGTATGGGTAGATTATGTTCAGGCTCGTGCAGGACAAGCAATGGAAATCCTGATTGAGCGTGATGGACAAACTCAGTTGATAGCGTTAACGCCAGCAAGCATTATTGAGAATGAGAAGATAGTAGGAAAAATTGGTGTCGGCGTACAGATCCCTGAGGGTTTCCGTGAATCGCTAATGATAGAATACTCCTTGCCGCCTGTAGAAGCATTAAAAGCAGCATTTGAACGGACCTGGTATTATTCCGGTGTAACCTTAAAAATGATTGGCCATATGTTTGTCGGTAAAGCTTCGGTGGAAAACCTAAGCGGCCCGATTAGTATTGCCCAATATGCGGGAAAATCAGCAGAAATGGGGTTGGTGGCATTTTTAAAATTTCTAGCAATTATCAGTATCAGCTTAGGTGTTCTTAATTTATTACCTATTCCGGTTTTAGATGGTGGGCATTTACTGATGTTTGCCATTGAAGCAATCAAAGGCAGCCCGGTTACTGAAAAAGTACAAATATTTTTTCAGCAAATTGGTATGACTATATTATTAGCATTAATGGCTTTGGCGATGTTTTTGGATATTGAGCGTTTATTTCAGTAACGAACAGACTCTCAGGTCATGTTCTTAATTCTAGGGATTAATTATGAATAAAATTATACAGATTATATTAGCAGTTAGCTTATGCTTATCTGCCGCTGCATCTGCAGATGTGGATAAAGAGGCACTGAAAAAAAAGCTGGAAGAGACTATGCCCTCATTGACTGTCGGGGATATAAGCCCCTCTAAGATAAAAGGTTTGTATGAGGTTATGGCGGGTGCAAATATCTTTTATGTTTCAGAAAATGGAAGGTACCTTATTCAGGGGCGAATTTTTGATCTGATAGAGAAGAAAGACCTAACTGAAGAAAAACTGGCTGTGGCTAAAGCGGCGTTGATTAATAAGGTTTCTCCTGAAGAAATGATTATTTTTCAGGCACCGATGCAGAAATATGTGATCAATATTTTTACTGATATCGATTGTGGTTACTGCCGTAAGTTACATTCAGAAATTGATCAATACATGGCTGAAGGTATTACAGTACGCTATTTATTCTTCCCTAGGGCAGGGAAAGATTCGGACTCGTATAAAAAAGCTGTTTCGGTCTGGTGTGCAGATGATAGAAATGCTGCATTAACAGCGGCTAAATCTAATAAAAATCCGCCCCAGGAAAAAACCTGTGACAATCCGGTTGATGAACATATGGCTCTAGGTAATGAATTAGGTGTGCGTGGTACGCCGATGATGATTAGTCCTAAAGGAACTATTTATCCTGGATATATGCCTGCCAAACAGTTAGCTGAAGCATTAAGCAAGGAAAAATAAATAAACAACGTAGAGCGGACTTTAGTCCGCTATAGGTAAGGAGTAAAGAGCTATGCTACTATTAAAATCTATATAAAAACAAATACTTAGCTCTGAAGGGTGCCTCTATTAATTCATGACTGACATCTATACGTTTAATATATTCGATAACTGCGTTGAAAATCTTGTTAATAGCTAGCTATGAACAAGATCTTCGCCTTGTTCTCAAACATTTTAAACGCATACCTGTTCAGACAGAATTAATACAGGTGCCCAAAGCACAAAGTATAATAATCAATTAATAATTAAATTGGAGAAATGATATGACTGATAACTGGATTGCACCCTCTATTCTTTCTGCGGATTTCGCAAAATTAGGCGAAGAAGTAGACAATGTTTTAGCTTCTGGCGCAGATGTTATACATTTTGACGTAATGGACAATCACTTTGTACCAAATTTAACGATTGGACCTCTGGTTTGTGATGCTCTTAGAAAACATGGCGTAACCGCACCTATCGATGTGCATTTAATGGTAGAGCCTGTGGATCGTATTATCCCTGACTTCGCCAAAGCAGGCGCAAACATGATTACCTTTCACCCGGAAGCATCAAGACATATAGATAGATCTTTGCAGATGGTGCGCGACTTAGGTTGTAAGTCAGGACTGGTATTTAACCCGGCAACTTCATTAAGCTATCTTGACTACGTCATGGATAAAGTAGACATTATTTTATTAATGTCAGTTAATCCAGGGTTCGGTGGTCAATCATTTATTCCTGCGACGCTAGATAAATTACGTGAAGCAAGAAAAAGAATTGATGACAGCGGCTATGATATACGTCTGGAAATTGATGGCGGCGTAAAAGTTGATAACATCCGTGAGATTAAAGCAGCAGGCGCTGATATGTTTGTCGCAGGTTCTGCTATTTTTAGCCAGCCGGATTATAAAACGGTTATCGACGAAATGCGCGCAGAATTAGCAAAGGCATAGTAGCTATTGTTCTGAACAGTAAATAATTGAAAAAACTGGTTTAATACAATAGCGGGGAATAGGTTTTAGCCTACACTAGCCCTTATATAGCTAGGCTAAAGCCTGCTCCCAGTTTTTTCCTGTTTTAAAGTTACCAAGAATTAGGAAGAAAAAGCATGACACAAGATGAAAGCAAACGTAAAGCAGCAGAAGCGGCATTACCTTATATTAAAGGTGTTTCCATATTAGGTGTAGGTACCGGTTCGACTGTTAATCATTTTATTGATTGTCTTTCGGACTTTAACCTGACCCATGATATTAAAGGTGCAGTTTCCAGTTCTATTGCGACCACAGAAAGACTGAAAAAAATCGGTATTCCGGTGATGGAATTAAGTGAGTCAGGTAATTTAGACGTTTATGTCGATGGTGCTGATGAAGTTAATCCCTTAAAAGAACTCATTAAGGGCGGTGGCGGCGCATTGACTCGCGAGAAAATCATTGCCGGAGCTAGTGCAAAATTTGTCTGTATTGTTGATGAAAGCAAAACAGTCAAAGTATTAGGTGAATTCCCGCTACCCATCGAAGTGATCCCTATGGCGCGTAGCTATGTTGCCCGTGAAATTGTTAAACTCGGTGGTCAACCTATCTGGCGTGAAAACTATATTACCGATAATGGCTGTGAAATTATCGACGTGCATAATATGGAAATCGCCGAGCCACTAGCACTGGAAAGACTGGTCAATAATATTGCCGGTGTGGTCTCAGTCGGTATTTTCGGCGTAAGACCTGCTGATGTTGTATTGATTGCTACAGAGTCTGGTGTAGAAACTATGTAAATTTGGGGTTTCCTCAATCTAAAGAAAGGGCCAGTTGCTTTTATAATAAAGCAACTGGCCCTTTTTTATTGGTAACTGTTTTCGCCATGAAGAGTGTGAAGGCAAAGGTATTCAGGCAAAATAGTTTTTACAGTCATCAGCATTCCCCTATGAACCCTACCCTTGGAACTAACTTGGCAACAAGCTCATTGATAAAGCTACTCAGTGACTTTTCGGTCATTATTGCATTTTGAACAGCCCGAATAGTAGACGAGTTTATACGTGCGATTCTTTTATTAAAAAATAAGGGATTCACAAACCCTCCTCGTTTTTGGCAGCTTTCTGTCTTTTCTCAAGTGCTTCGGTGTACTTTATATCAGTGGGATGACTCAACTCCGGGTCTCGAGTTTTAAAAAGTTCTTCAACTATGCGCAATAAGTTGTAGCTCATGGCTGTCAGATGCATCTGATTCTTTTAATTTCTTTTACTGTTATTGTTATTGAATGCTTTCTCAATCGTCCAACGCTTGTAGTACAGCATGGCAATCGTTCCCAGGTTGATTTCCCCTGTTAAAGGTGGTGACAAAGAGGTGAAGTTTTTTTGTTTCGGGATCGTGATAATTGATGATACTAAATCTGATCCCATTGCTTTCATAAATGCTGTAACTTTCAACCCCTGTGTTACAACATGACTGGTAACGTAGGGAATTGATTCAACAAAGGTAGCGGCTGAATTCTCCTTTAAAACCGAAATCATCAAATTCCCATGCTGTACTTGTTGATTTCAGAAATCATAATCAGTGATCACTTTATCATAGATATAGATGCATTTTTCAGTCTTATTTTTTGTTCTGTTTTGTTTTGTCTATTGAGTTGATCACGCAGCACTGGAATTTCCTGATTCCATTGAGTTCCATTCGTAATAAGCGAAAAAGGACAGAGAAAACCATTTCTGAAGGTTAAAGTGTAGATAAATCCGGCTGTATATACTTTTTCATGGCTGCTTTTTTCTGTGTGACAGGCATGATCAATAAAATATCCATCAGCTGCTAATACGCAATAGTGTAAGCGATTAATTGTCAGCGTAATTCACAGCAGCCCACATCAATGCCACACTATTCCCATCGTTAAATACCACGGGGATTTTTAAATGACGGCATTAGAAAAAATACAAGTTAGAACTTTCTGGCCTATTCACATAGAGCACTGGCAAGCCTCAGGGCAATCCCAGGCGGCTTATTGTCGACAACACGATTTATGCCCTCAAAAGTTCAATTACTGGAAACGCAAATCGACAGCAAAACCGACTGACCCTTCTGGATTTGCTCATATTCGTGTTGACGAAGGTATCTCTTCCTCCCCTGCCATTAGATTATCCTTACGATTTAATGACGGCACACGACTGGAAGGTATTACGCAGGGTAATATACAGTTTATTCAGCCCTTGCTTGAGTTGTTGCGATGACGGCTGTTATGCGTCCATCCCTGTCTTTAACTGAAGTGTATCTGTAGCGCCAGCCCGTTGATTTTCGTAAGTCACACCGAGGGCTATCAGCGATTGTTGAATGTGAGTTAGAGCATAATCCTTTTGAGGGATGTCTCTATGCATTTACCAACAAGGGGCGGAATAAGATTAAATGTCTGTTCTGGGAAGATAATGGTTTTGTCCTTTATTACAAGTCATTGGCAGAAGAAAAATTCAAGTGGCCTAAAGGCGATGAAGAGACATTAACGCTAACAGGCCAGCAATTAAACTGGTTGCTTGATGGCTTTGATATCAGTGCGATGCAAGGCCATAAAAAACTTCAGTACGAGTCTGTTTTTTAGGCGTTTTTATGTCCACTATTCCCTCTGAAAATGATATAATAGCAACATGATTTTAGCCGATATTTCAAATATAAAACAACAAGATAAAGTCAGTTCTTTACTGCCGGAGAGCGTTGTTTTGTTGTTTGAGAAAGATCAGACTATTGATGAGTTAACGCGTGCCATCGCTGCCAGCTATGGAGAGCGAACGCGAGGGCTGGTAGTCCCCAGAAGGCGTAGGGCCGTTGTTTTGTCGGAA
>DUBW01000089.1:0-840 GCA_012960135.1 Methyloprofundus sp. | reverse complement strand
GCGCCGAAGGCATTAGTGGTCGCGTTAAGTTTTTGCCGCTTGCTTGGGCTGGGATGCCCAAAACAAGCTTTCGCAAAAATAGCGACTCCCCGTTGGGGTGCTGGGATCACGCGCGTCGTTATTTTAAAGATGCCCAGAATGCACAGCCCAAAGCTAAAAAAGGACAAAATAACAAACCCTCAAAAGCAGGTAAGGTGCTCAGCCTGATTAATAAGCTGTATGTCATTGAGCGAGAAATCAAAGAGCTGTCAGGGGGTGAAAAATATCGGCAACGACAGGAGAAGAGCATTCCAACACTCAACCAACTGAAAGCCTATCTGGAAGCAAACCAGCATAAAGTACCTAAAGATAGCCTGACAGGCAAGGCAATGACTTACCTGAGTAACCAGTGGGAAAAACTCAATGTGTATTGCACCCATGGAGAACTGAATATTAGCAATATCCTGGCAGAAAATGCGATTCGCCCGTTTGTGATAGGACGTAAAGCCTGGTTATTTTCTGATACCCCAGCAGGTGCTCGTACCAGTGCAATACATTACATTACAGTCTGATAGAAACAGCTAAAGCAAATGGACTGGAGCCTTATGAATATCTGAAGCAGGTACTCACAGCTTTACCCTATGCTGATACGGTTGAAGCTTTGTTGCCCTGGAATATTAAAAAATCAGATACGTCTGAATAGGGTAAGTACGTGCTCCATTAAGCGCTTACGAGACTGTGAAAGTATTCATCAATTATCACCCTCAAAAACTTCACTGAAATTTTTAAAAAATAATTTTTCGAATATTTCCATGTCAGACTTTTTTTCTAAACATAGTGGTCATTACCCTTCTTTTTAGG
>DUBW01000088.1:373-1715 GCA_012960135.1 Methyloprofundus sp. | reverse complement strand
ACGAGCAGCAACGCAGCCATTGTGCATGTAGTTTACGAGAAGAAGGCTATGTTGTTAATGAGTATGCAACTCGAGAAGCAGCCATTACCGCATTCAAGCACCAGCTACCTGATTTAGCTATTTTAGATATTATGTTAGGCCAGGAAATCGATGCTGGCTATGACATCTGCCGTTACATTAAAGCCCATGAAGTAAATGAGGTTCCTATCTTATTTTTAACCAGTCGCGGCAATGAAGTTGATAAAATTTATGGCTTAGACCTAGGAGCTTGGGACTATCAAACTAAACCTGTCACTCTGTTTTATCTGCATGCCAAAGTACGCTCCTTATTTAAAATAAAATACAATAAGGGAGAGTTTTCATCAACCAATGAACAAGATAATAAACAAATAGGGGGGCTTATTATTTACCCTGATATTTGCACAGTCACCTGGAACAAACAGGGTGTAGGCTTAACACCGACTGAGTTTTCTATGTTACAAAGATTAGTAGAAACACCCGATGGCGTAAGTTACCAAGAGTTCGCTGATGTGACTCGACAAGGTGTGGTAGAAAATAACACTATTAATACGCATATAGGGCAAATAAGAACAAAATTCAAAAAAGTAGACCCATTATTTAATGGCATCCGTACGCGTTATGGTTTTGGCTACAAATTACTAATCGAATAAAGAAAATGGGAATTGGAATTGGAATTGGTAGAGGTGTACTAAGCTTCGTCTTCGTCGCCTTGCTGACAATTTCTGCAGTGGGTTATCAATATTTTCAAGAGATGCAAAAATTGCAGCTTCAAGCACAGACAGAAGCTCAAGTATTGTCCACACAAGCGATTGCAAAAGTATTAGATGAACGTTCAGATTTATTCTTTTATTCGAGCGAGCTCGACCCCGGCTTACTTCAGCAATCGTCATTGAATGTCTACCACCTTAACGGCCCTATTCAGCTAGATGGTGATATAAAGGACTGGGCACTCTCATCAAAATTCTTACGTCACTACAGCAAAGAAAGCGTTCTATATGAAGCTGAATCTCAACCCTCTTTACCCCTTTCGTTTGACCTCTTATTAGGGGAAAGGTCAGATTCCGTGTATGGCTATATCAATGTGTATGATGACCAAATTATTTTTAGAGATCATACCAAATATCGCCGGTTGGATAACAGTGACCATATTCGCTTAATTATTAAAAAAAATAACACCTTAACACGCTATGTATTACTCGCATCGCAAGCGGGCACAATGACGGCCTATGCCGTTCATGAGAATTGGCAGCATACCTTAACCGGTGAGCCCGAATACAATATCAAAGCGTTTATGCGCCCGACCCCAGAAGGCTATAGTGTG
>DUBW01000088.1:0-331 GCA_012960135.1 Methyloprofundus sp. | reverse complement strand
AAGCACACCGCTTGGTTTTAATGGTGGCAGATGTTGATGATATAAAGTACCGCCGGGTTAAAACAACCGTGGCAACGCTACCCAGCAAATGGTCAGGAAAGCTTAACCAATTGATTATATTGTCTTACCCTTTACAGAATATTTTAACGGGGCTTGAGCGCCTTGAAGCAACTGGTATTTGTGTGGTTGATAAGTATCGAAGAGTGAGAACTGCGACAGCCTCTGCCTTAGATTCAGGAAGAATCTGTGATAAATCTAACGCAAACAGCGAGCAACTCATTAATGCTGTATTAAACGGACAAAGCCAGCTTGAAATCTATAGCCAACAACC
>DUBW01000087.1:4630-10057 GCA_012960135.1 Methyloprofundus sp. | reverse complement strand
ATGCATAACTGATATGATAGCATTAGCCAGTTATTAGAATTAGTAACGTAAATTATTTTATCAATACAGGGAGTCGATGATGAAACAAATAAAGTTTTTATCTGTCATGCTCCTTATGGGGGGCTCTAAGGGAATCAGTCTATTGCTGCTAAAAAGCCAAATATACTGGTGATCTGAGGCGATAATATTGGCCAATCCAATATCATCGTATACTCGCGAGGGGTGATGGATTATAAAACACCGAATATAGACCGAATCGCGAATGAATGCATGATGTTGACAGATGACTATGCCGAACACAGGTGGAATGGCACATGGATGCATTTTCATACCCATGTAAAAAAGAATTACGCGGTATCTCCGGTTAGGATGAGTACAGTGATGGTATGGTTGAGCATGATCGTCATATCGGTCTATTTCTGAAAAAACTAGATGATCTAAACATCGCGGATAATACCCTGGTTTTTTATTCGACTGATAATGTCCCGCATATGAATACCTGGCCTGATGCTGGGATGACAGCATTCCGTGGTGAGAAAAATACTTACTGGGAAGGTGGATGGCGTGTACCGGCGAGGGTGCGTGGGTCGGGTAAAATAAGGCTGATACAGTATCCAATGAAATATGTGCACCATATGGACTGGATGCCCACCTTACTCGATGTTGCTGGAAATACCGAAATAAAGAAAAGGCTGTTAACCAGTTATAAAGCCAATGGCAGAAAATATAAAGTCCATCTGGATGGATACAATATTCTGCGGTTGCACACAGGTGAAACTGATAAAAGTCCACGTGAGGAAATATTGTATTTTCGAAGGATGGCGATTTAACGGCTCTACGGTATAAAAACTGGAAATTAATCTTTATGGAGCAGCGAGTCGAAGCGACCCTACAGGCGTGGGCTGAACCTTTTGTTCCACTGCGTATACCATTGATCTTTAATTTGCACCGTGATCCTTATGAACGCTCGCAAATAACTTCTAACACGTATTATAATTGGTTGTTGGATCGGGTTTATCATTGGTACCCGCACAAGCCTATGTAAGGGAATTCCTGGGGACATTTAAGGATTATCCACCGCGTATGAAAGCGGCAAGTTTCAGTCTGGATAAAGTTATGGTAAACCTGAGCAGCCATGGCGGTGCTCAATAATCAAGAGTATTTTATTTTGATGGGCGCTGTAGAGCGGACTTTAGTCCGCCCTGAGCGCTGTCTTTTTAACATAGTGGACTAAAGTCCGCTCTATAAAATACTTTATGAGATGTTAATAGTAGATCAAGATCGGGATTGTGGATAATGACAAGTCAAGATACCAATGACTATCAAAGTATTTTTTTGGAAGATAGGCCATTAATGGATGTTCGGGCACCTGTTGAATTTGAAAAAGGGGCTTTTCCCAAGAGTCAGAATATCCCGATTCTTGATGACCTGCAACGTGAAGCTATTGGCACCTGCTACAAGAAGGAAGGTCAGGATGCTGCCATTGCTCTAGGCTTACAGCTGGTGGACGCTGACATTCGTGAGCAAAGGCTGGGGCAATGGACGCAGTTTGTAAAAGCCTACCCGGAAGGGTATCTGTATTGTTTTCGTGGCGGCTTACGTTCACGCACGACCCAGAATTGGTTGCAAGAGCAAGGAGTAAACTACCCGCTGATTAAAGGTGGCTATAAAGCCATGCGTACCTATTTATTACAGCAACTGGAGCTGAGTGCAGAGCAGATTCCCATGGTGATTTTAAGTGGCCTTACAGGTTCCGGAAAAACGCATGTGTTAAACAAAACCCGCTACCAGATTGACCTGGAAGGATTAGCCAATCATAGAGGCTCTGCTTTTGGCAGTGATATTAATGACTTTCAACCTACGCAGATTAACTGGGAAAATAAACTATCTATCGATTGCCTCAAGTACCGACATCATTATCCAGATGCAGGATTACTGTTGGAGGACGAGAGTAAGCGCATAGGTCGAAATATTCTACCGGATAGTTTTTATCTTAAAATGCAACAAGCGCCCTCTATATTTCTGCAGCGAGAACTGGAGCAGCGTGTTGCCATTATCCGTGACGATTATTTTACTAGCAGCTGGCCACTTTATCAGCAGCAATATCAGCAGGCTGGAGAAGAAAAGTTTTCTACTTTTTTGCTGGGTAGTCTGGCGCGTATAAAAAAACGGCTGGGCGGTGTTCTTTATGAACAAATAAATGCCTCTTTTACACTAGCTTTGGAGCATTTATTTGCCACCGGAGAGAGCAATTTATTTGACGAGGGTGTACGCTTGTTACTGCTGGAATACTACGACCCCATGTATCAATATCAGTTAAAAAATAAACAGCGAAAGTTGGTATTTAGCGGCACAGAGCCAGAAATTCTTGCCTGGGTTGAGGAACATTTAAAGACAATGACATAATGAAGCAAGTGCCAATATTTAAAGACCTGGTTCTAGTGGGTGGCGGTCACACTCATGCGCTAGTGTTACGCAAATGGGCGATGAATCCGCTGCCAGGGGTACGCATTACCTTAATCAGTCCCCAGGCGATGACCCCCTATTCAGGTATGTTGCCAGGCTTGATTGCAGGGCATTATAGCTTTGAGAAAACGCATATCGATCTGGTGAAACTATCACTATGGGCTAATATTCGCTTTATCCAGGACAGCGTGACCGCTATTGATGTGCAAAGCAATATCTTGGTATTAAAAAATCGCCCGGAGATAGAGTTTGATGCGGTTTCTATCGATATTGGCTCAACGCCGAATCAGCAAATTGAAGGCACGGCTGAATACACCACAGCGGTTAAGCCGATTAGCAAATTTTATCAGCGCTGGCAGCTGATTCAGCAGCAGGCGCAACAAGGCAAAATAAAATCACTGGCAGTTGTCGGCGGCGGTGCTGGCAGTGTAGAAGTGATTATGGCTATCGCGTTTAAACTTAAACAGTTTAATCAAGCTATACAGTATCATTTGATAACGGCCGCTGATGATGTTTTACCCGGTTATAACCGCACGGTAAGAAACCGGGTAAAACAACAGTTGCAAGCATACAACATCGCTATTTATAGCTCAACACGGGTTGCATCTGTCGAGCAGGGTATGATTCATTGTCAGAATGGCGCTGCTATTTTGTCTGATGAAATTATCTGGTGTACCCAGGCTTCGGGTTCTAGCTGGTTACAACAAAGCCAGCTAGCGTGTGATGATGCGGGCTTTATAAAAGTCAGGCAGACTCTGCAATCTTTAGAGCATGATCATATCTTTGCCGCCGGCGATATTGCTCATATGGTCGCTAATCCCAGGCCCAAAGCTGGAGTCTATGCGGTGAGACAGGCGGATACTTTATTTCATAATCTGCGCGCTCTATTACTCAAACAACCACTGCTTGAATATAAGCCCCAGGATGGTTTTTTAAGCTTATTGGCTCTGGGCGAAAAAAAGGCCACGGGTTCGAAATCCTTTGTTAGCTTTTCAGGTGATTGGGTCTGGCGCTGGAAAGATTCGATTGATGGTAAGTTTATGCATAAGTTTTCTCAATTACCCGAGCTATCGATGCCAGCCGGCGCAATAGTGGATCCGTTGCTTATCGCTGATCATGAGAAAAATGAACAACACGATCCTTTAAAACGTTGCACAGGCTGTGGGGGAAAAGTGGGGGCTGCTGTGTTACAGCAAGTGCTGAATGAAGTTCTAGGGGAAGCTTCTTATCAGCCACAGGATGCGGTGCAAATAAGCCCAGATGCTAAGATTATTTATCAGACCGTTGATGCTTTGAAGACACCGATTGAGGATGTCTGGTTATTTGGTCAAATTGCAGTCAATCATGCATTGAGCGATCTCTATGCAATGAACCTCAAGCCTGATTCAGCTCAAGTATTGGTCACCTTACCCTACGCTAGCCAAAGCATCCAAAAGAGGCAGTTTAAAGTGTTGATGCAGGGGATAAGCCTGCAGCTTGAAAATTTGCAATGCCGTTTTCTGGGCGGACATACCTCGGAGGCAGCTGAGTTATCAGTGGGGCTGGTAGTTAATGGCATTCAGCAAGACAGGCCACTATTTAACAAACAGAGCCTAGTCCCAGGCGATAAGCTAGTGCTATCTAAACCCTTGGGAACTGGAGTGATACTCGCGGGTGCGATGCAGAACCAATGTACTGGCAGCGTTTTTAATCAGGCGCTTGCCACTATGATGCACGCTAATGACCAGGCTGCAAACACCCTGAGTAAGCTAAATGTTAAAGCCTGTACCGATGTTACCGGCTTCGGCCTGTTAGGACATTTGCAAGAATTGTGTTTGGCATCGGGCTGTGGTGCGAGCCTAAATCTAAATGCAATTCCTTTATTACCCGGCACTGAAGCCTTAGTCGAGAAAGGCGTTAAAAGCAGCCTGTATGCGCAAAACCGATCCTCAATAGAATCATCAACAGCGTGGCCAGATTCTATCACTCAGCAGGCGCGGTTTAACTTACTTTTTGATCCACAAACATCAGGCGGCTTAATAGCTGGCATACCCGCTAAGGACTATGCCAGTCTTAATGATAATTTTCACCAGCAGTTTTATACCATTGGGGAAGTGACTGCATTTGATGATTTTTTAACCTGCATTCAAATACACCAGCTTGAATAATAAGCAGGCCACTCGGCAATATTAATAGTTCCACAAGTATTCGCAGTATGAAATTCAATAGGTGGGGTGTAGGCTTTAGCCTGCACTGGTATTGCCTCCTGTAGGCTAAAGCCTACGCCCCAATAGTAGAGCAAGAACTGATGCAACAATTAATAACTAGGTATTTCTCAAGCTCCCAATTCATTGCTTTTGAGCAGACTGACGATTAAGTTGGGCATAAAACTTTACGGCACCGGGATGCAGTGGCACTGATATACTCAGACGCATGCTTGGATCGGAAATAAAACCGGCAAGATAGTGTAATAGTTTAATAAAGCAGGACACATTTAAGGGCTGATTTATTAAGTCATTAGAGGTGAATATGAGTAATGAAAACGTATGTTGCCTATGTGAAACCACACATTTTAAACCACTTAAAAAAGGGCAAACTATTACCTCCCATTAACTCCGGAGACATTTATGAGCCCATCTCAAAATAAAGCGGCTATACAAGCGCATATACCACAATGGCAAGCGAGTAGTTTAACTCAGGCAGGGTATTGCAAAATCCATAATATCAAGCCCCATACCTTCAGTTATTACAAAAAACAATTCGTCACACCTGCGGAGCGACATGAAGGAAAAGATAGAAATATTCTTGAACGGGGAGTCGCTATTTTTGCGAAAGTTTGTTTTGGGCATCCCAGCCCAAGCAAGCGGCAAAAACTTAACGCGACCACTAATGCCTTCGGCGCCCTGCGTACGTGCCACTTCGCCACTACCATCGTAAACTCGGCGCTGGCTTCGTAACACTCCCTCAAATGACTGGATGGCG
>DUBW01000087.1:0-4620 GCA_012960135.1 Methyloprofundus sp. | reverse complement strand
TTTGTCTCCACCTACGCTAGCGCTCCGATTCCGACAAAACAACGGCCCTACGCCTTCTGGGGACTACCAGCCCTCGCGATCGCTCTCCATGGCTGGCAGCGAATGCGAGATAAACTATATCTCCAGAAGAAAGAAGAGCCCCTTCTAGGTGGTCGAAATCAACCAGAAACAAGGAGGTTACAGGACCAGTTTCATTAAATCCTGACAGGATTGACGACGCGGCTTAAATTATTTAGGCGAAAACTATCTTGAAAAACATCGTTGTGGTAGCCAATATGCGAGTATAGAGTACCGCAATCATCTGGATATCATGCTGTGCAGCACAGCATGAGCCGAAAAAGGAATGGTTGAGAGTGTGCACCAATAGAACGGTTTTTTCGGAGTCTAAAACATGAACAACTAAACTACGAAAAATTCAGAACAAAAGAAGCAGCAAAGCTGAGTATGATTGATTACCTAGCTTTTTATAATGGTAAGCGAACACACTCTAAATTGGGCTATCAATCAACTTGAGAGTTTGGGCGTGAATTCCATAGAAAAACAGTCTAAGAATGTGTCCTGTTATTAGTTGTACGGTTTAATTCCTGTGAGCTCCTAAGTCGACCGAGATCGAGTTCTATTATTTCGGCCTCTTGGGTTATTGCCCTCACTGCTCGCGCCAGAGCGTTGTCCATCTCTATGCCCAGAGTTAGGCTTTTTAGGTTTTTTGGGCTTTATGGGGCGACGGTCTAAACGTGACTCAGGCAAACTATGTACTGGCTCGAAACCATCCAGAATTTCACGTGTTAGCAGTGATTTGATCAGGCGCTCAATATCCGAGAGTTGCTGAAATTCATCGGCACTAACCAATGAAACCGCCTTACCGGTTGCACCTGCACGCCCGGTACGACCGATGCGATGTATATAATCTTCGGGTACATTAGGCAGGTCAAAATTAACTACTTGCGGTAACTGATCGATATCCAGGCCACGGGCGGCGATATCGGTGGCGACCAGAATTCGGATGGAACCGCCTTTAAATTCAGCCAGTGCTTTGGTGCGAGCGCCCTGGCTTTTATTGCCATGAATAGCCGCCGCTTGAATACCTTCTGTTTCCAGATAGCGGGTTAATTGATTTGCACCGCGCTTGGTGCGGGTAAAGACCAGTACTTGCTGCCATTGGTGATCTTTAATTAATTGGGTGAGCAATGCAGATTTCTTTTTCTTGTCGACCGGATAAATACGCTGCTCTACTGTTTCCGCAGTGGTATTGCGTGGACTAACCGAAATTTCAACTGGGTTATGGACAATGGTTTTTGCCAATTGACGAATTTCATCAGAAAAAGTAGCCGAGAAGAGCAGGTTCTGGCGTTTTTTAGGCAGGGTCGCTAATATCTTGCGGATATCATGAATAAAACCCATATCCAGCATTCGATCGGCTTCATCTAGAACCAGTATTTCTAATTGCGTAAATCTAACCGCTTTTTGATTATATAAGTCTAGTAAGCGACCTGGTGTGGCGACTAATATATCTACACCTTGACGCAAGCGCATCATTTGCGGGTTGATCTTTACACCGCCAAAAACAACGGTAGAGCGTAAGGGTAAATATTTACCATAGCTGGTGATACTTTCTTCGATTTGCGCGGCTAATTCACGTGTAGGGGTTAATATTAAGGTGCGCACCTGGTTGGCGTTCACATGTTCACCGGTTGATAGTAGCTGTAATATTGGCAGAGTGAATCCTGCTGTTTTACCTGTGCCTGTTTGTGCTGCAGCCATAACATCACGTCCTTCAAGCACTGCAGGAATAGCTTCAGCCTGTATAGGGGAGGGTGTTTCATAACCCTTGTCGGTGATGGCTTTAAGAATCTCAGGGGATAGATTTAGTGCGGCAAAACTCATGTATGGGCTCTTTTAAAATTGTAATTAGTTGACAGGGGACGACCAGTTCTGCAGCAGTAATTCGTTATTTTAGCTTGATGGCTGTAGTTTGTAGGCTGAGTTAGCTTATCAAGCGTAGCGCGATAACGTAACCCAGCATTATTTGCTGAAATGTCCAAAATAGATGGAACATTAGTTTACAGGAACTTGCTGATAAGTATAAATTATATAGCTAAACTATGTATCTTAACAGTAGCTTGGTATGTAGTGAACATTTAAAAAAGACAATCACCCTGCGGTTTTAAGTAGAAAACCCAGCCCCGTCGATTCATGGGCATCTTCCGTCTTAGGTGACGTATACTTAAAAACCTAACAAGGTCATTATTCAAACCAAGTTTAAGGAGGCAACAATAGTTAAATTGCAGACTAAAATCTAACATTGCCTAAATTAGTTGAGTACCTGGTTTTGGGTGTTTTAAGTATAGTCACAATAATCGTTAGATGACAGAATGAATAAAAACTAAATTTATCGGTATGTAGATTACGGTTGGGCTAATACATATAAAAACCAAGCATGCTAAATGGACATTGAATTATGTACGTTATTAAAATATACTAAAACTTATTACAAATCAATGTCGGGAGACACCATGACCACTTCAATTGTATTAACAGAAACATTACTAGATAAAATCAAAGCTAGAATAGCCGAAGAATCCAGAAACATATCAACAATAATTCGACTGCTGTTACAGAAAGTCCTTTGAACCTGAACGTCTATAATTTGAAAATAACTGATATATCAATGGGGTAACTACGCCATTTAAAAAAGGTAAGTCAGGCAATGAGGCAAGTCGCCCTGTTGGTTCAGGCGTTACTGGGATGCTACGCAAAGCAATACTTGATAAGTCTCCAGAGCTACTCCAGGTCTTTGTTGATAAGGCTTTAGATGAGAATGATGTAACCGCAGCTATAGCGTTACTAAACAAAGTGATGCCTAATCTGAAGGCAGAAAATGAGCCGGTACAGTTTAATCTTGATGCAAGTACAGTCTCTCAAGCTACGACCGTTGCATATTTGCACTCATTTTTGGTGTGCTGACTATTTCATATCCCTAGTGTGTTTTCATCCATTCTCGTGCTAAATCTTGTGCTTTTTCTATTTGTGAAGCAGTCATATCTTTTTCAATGATGTGTCAATATTTTTATGGACACAAAATTACGCTGATTTTGGCAGCATTTCGTCATCAGCAGGTGACATATAATTATTAGCTGAATGGCGTCGTTTACGGTTATAAAAAACTTCGATATATTCAAAGATTTCCTGCTTCGCTTCTGCGCGTGTTGCAAAGTCGAAATGATGCACCAGCTCTGTCTTAAGGCTGTGAAAAAAGCTTTCAGAGACCGCATTATCCCAACAATTCCCTTTACGACGCATACTTTGTGTAATGTCATTGGCGACCAGTAGCTCTCGGTGGCTTCCTGAGGCATACTGGCTTCCTCTATCACTATGCCACAGCAGATTATTTCCAGGTTTTCTTTGGTTAAGTGCCATGGATAATGCATCATTGACGAGGGCTGTTCGCATATTATCTGCCATTGACCATCCAATAACGCGGCGTGAATATAAATCAATCACAGTCGCAAGGTATAACCAACCTTCTCTTGTCGCGATATACCTCATGTCACCGACATAACATGTATCAGGCTTATTAACCTTAAACGCTCGATTTAACAGCTTAGGTGCAATAGGATCGTCGTGCTCAGAATAGGTTGTTGCTTTGAATTTTCGCTTGGTTTTAACGTGCAACTCTTCACTCTTCATTAACCGACCAATCCGGCGACGGCTCACCGTCAGTTCTTGAGCGATTAAATCATTGCAATTGCGGTAATTTTCGGAATATTAATATTGTGCGGATAAATATATTCAGGTTAGAATGAAATTGTAATTAATCTCGAAGTAAAGAGATTAGCTTACATTTAAAAACAATAATAAATTGTAGATAGACAGATAATTTAGAGTATATTCATAATATCGGGGGGCGAGAAACCTTATCGTGCTTCGTTTGCAATGGATGAATTTCTTCAACAAAGAGGACTAAATATGTATAAATCAATCTATGCAATGCTCATGTTTTTCGTACTGCTACCTATTAACAACTCGGTATTCGCTGACACGAAAGGCTCAATAGTAGGATACCCTTCAACTTCACTAGATAATCTGACCTTAATGGTTACGATTGACCCCATCGAGGCGGAGCAAGGCAAACCTGGGTCGTTGTTTGTGGCGGCACAACTACCGAACAAGACCTGGTACTACCCCACAGAGACCGGATGGCAAGTGTGGGATCCGGCAACCCCTCTTCCTCCCTACCAAAGCACTATTCTAAAAGCCTCGAACTCTATCATAGCTTTTGGGAATTTAGATGTCACATTTCATGAAGGCACAACGATCTATGCCGGTTATGGCTCGGATTCACAGGCGATGTTGGCCCACGGTACCTATAGTCCTGTGTATATCGTTCCAAGCGTCGATTCTGTCGCCGAACTTGGGGGTATGGTCGCTAATTTCGGACTAACAGAGGAAAATCCCACACTGGTATCGAGCATCATCGACGTGATCCATGAAGGCCTTAAAAAAAGAGGGATTCCCTCGGTGCTTCTGACCTCGTCTGTTCTATGCCCAGCGAAGGGCGGCTCGGTTGCATGCTACGACGCTCGCTTCTTTATTCCTCATATGACCGAGAGCAACGAAAAT
>DUBW01000086.1:3490-10085 GCA_012960135.1 Methyloprofundus sp. | reverse complement strand
TAATGCGTTAGGAATAGAGAACCGCTTATTAAAGTTTCACTCGAATTAGGTGTCGATGAAGTATCTTGCCTTGTTTAGCAATCCTATTCCGAAAGCTGATAGGGAGGCTATTAGAACAGCAACTAGCAAAGCGCAGGGGCTAGGTAATCATAGGTTTAAAGCTAAAGTTGAAAAAATGCTTAATAGACAGGTGCAGCAAAAACCACGTGGAGATGATAGGCGGTCTGAAATATTTAAGAATAAATAGGGCATCAATCGAGTCTGACCCCATTGATTTTTGCCATTGATTTTTAGATAAAATATTACTGAGCGGAAGCGGGGTACTGATTGCGATTCTATTCCGGTTGATAACCGTAGCTGGGGATGTATTGTTTTTTTCTGTTGCCGGTAGGCGGGTAAAAGCAGGAGTGCAATAGCTAAACTATTTTCCCCTACTAACCCTTAGGGGGATGGAAATTAATAATCGTCCAGTCTTTAAATGCTGATAAGCCAGGTTCAGTTATCTTTCTGGTTTTTTTAACTACCCATTTAACAGGAAACATTACACAATGGTTGCCTTGCGTTGAATTAGTAGCCTAATTTGGATAATTAAATTTTTCCATTTCCCTTATTAAGCTCAAGGGGCTAATAGAAAATCACTAAAGTGTTAGTTATAAACTTTGTATAATAGTTTTATAGCAGAACTTTAATAACATAATGGAACTTGATGTGGAACTAACTATTTTAATGCCCTGCCTGGATGAGGCAGAAACGCTGGCTGTCTGTATAGAAAAGGCACAGTCTTTTATTAAGCAGCATAACATCGATGGTGAGGTGGTTATTGCAGATAATGGCAGCACGGATGGATCAATAGAGATAGCCGAGTCTTTGGGCGCCAGAGTAGTGCATGTGCCTATTCGAGGTTATGGTGCTGCATTACAAAAAGGTATAGAAGAGGCAAAAGGCGAATATGTGATCATGGGCGATTCCGATGATAGCTATGACTTTAGTGACTTAATGCCCTATGTTGAACAGCTTCGTGCAGGCTATGATCTGGTTATGGGCAACCGCTTTAAAGGAGGCATTGCAAAAGGTGCCATGCCATTTCTACATAAATATCTAGGTAATCCGGTACTCAGCTTTCTGGGACGCTTGTTTTTTAAAATTCCAGTGGGTGATTTTCATTGTGGTTTACGTGGGTTTCGTCGCGATACAGCGCTTTCCCTAGGGCTGACTACACCGGGAATGGAATATGCCAGTGAGCTAGTGGTAAGAATGGCACTAGCAGGTGGGACGATTAAAGAAGTACCAACAACGTTATCAAAAGATGGGCGTAGTCGGCCGCCGCACCTAAACACCTGGCAAGATGGCTGGCGTCATTTACGATTTTTGCTTATGTTTAGTCCTCGCTGGTTGTTTTTTTATCCCTCCCTGTTTATTCTGCTATTTGGCGTGCTATTGACGGTTTTATTAGCACAAGGAACCGTGAGTATTACGCCTAATATCACTCTGGATATACATAGTATGATCGTCGGTTGTTTCTGTGTGCTGGTGGGTATGCAGGGCGTTTCGTTTGCTATTGTCGCTAGGCGCTATGCAGCATTGCGAGGTTTTTTGCCGTTTACCAGCCAGGTTCGCTACCTGGTTGATTCGGTGACTCTGGAGCGGGTGCTGATTGTCGCTGCGTTATTTTTACTCGGTGGTCTAGGCGGGCTAGTATATTGTGTCAGTAACTGGTTTTCTGTGCATCTGGGAGCACTGGAATACGGAAGCATGGTACGCGTACTGATGCTTTCAGGCACCTCGGTTGCGATTGCTGTGCAATTAGCATTTACCTCTTTTCTAGCTGAAATTCTGGAAATTAAAAGCAATAACCAATACACAAAAGATAGTTGAGTGATTGAATTAAACTGGAAAACTGTGCGCTTTATTGTTGTCGGTGTCTTGGGTGCGTTGGTTTATTTTCTTTGCAGTTATCTGTTTTTAACTTATACAGAACTACCGGCCTATGCTTCAGGTTTGCTCGCCTACGCATGTTCATTTGGCTTTGCTTATCTAGGGCAGAAAATCTGGGCGTTTCGCTCGGTTGCACCACATGGGGTTACTTTAGTTCGTTATGCCGTACTACAACTGTTTTGTGCAATATTCGCGGCTACGTATACTCAGGTGGGTGTTTCTTATAGTCATTTATCGCCTCTCATATTATCAGCATTGGCAACGGTTTTTACCGGTGGTATTAGCTATATTATTTCATTCTGCTGGGTATTTGCCGACTCCCCTGAACAGGTTGAGGAGTTCAGGAAATCTGAAAGCTCACTGATGAATTTAACTTCATCCAAGTCATATATACAACAGTATTGGCGTGTTCTACTAATAAGCATATTCGGCTTAATCGCCTGTGGCTTATATACTTATTTGTATTATTACATGCCCTGGGGTGTCAATTTATATGCAGGGCATGATGATGCATTTTTTATCGGGCTCGCACGCTCGCTGGTTGCCGGAAATTGGTTAGGTAATTATTCTCAATATGTTTTGATGAAAGGGCCAGGATATTCTTTCTTCCTTGTGCTGACACATTATCTGGGTTTGCCGCTATATTTATTGACTGCAATTTTTCATTGTATTACGGTTAGTTTTTTTGCCTGGGTGCTCTATCGTTTGAGTCTTTCACGTGTTTTATCTATATTGGTGTTTGTATCATTATTGCTACTACCTCTGGTTATTTCCAGCGGACGTATAATTAGAGATCAGATTTATCCTGATCAAACTTTATTGGGATTTGGCGCTTTGATTTTTAGTTTATTTGTTGCTAACACGACAGTTAAACAGTGCGCTACAGCTCTATTGGCTGGAGTCATGTTTGCTTGGCTCTGGCTGACTCGTGAAGAAGGTGTCTGGATTTTACCGGCTGTTGTTGTATTGCTTGTATACGCCTTATGGCAATTCTGGCATTCCAGAAAACTGAAACAAGGCCTCGTGAATTCGGTGTTAGTGCTAATGTTAAGCTTTTCCAGTGTGCACCTAGTGTTTCAGTTTATTAACCTGCAAGTATACGACCGTTTTATCGGACTGGATATTAAGGAAAAAAACTTTAAAGCCGCATTATCCGCATTACAAAGCGTTCGTGAAGGTGAGGTTATTTCTCATGTGCCTGTTCCCCAGGCAGTTTTTCCGGCAATATATTCTGTTAGCCCTGCCTTTACTGAATTAAAACACTTTTTTGATACTGATGGTCTAGCCTGGCGCCAGCATGGCTGTGGGTTTTATCCCTGGGCCTGTGATGAGATTGCTGGGGGTTGGTTTATTTGGGCTCTGAGAGAGGCGGTGGCCAGTCGGGGCTATTATCGGACACCGAAAATGGCTTCAGACTTTTTTGCCAGAGTTGCTGATGAAATTAATAAGGCCTGTGCTGATGAGCGGCTTCACTGTGAAAAAAGTCTGGTTTCTTTTATGCCGGAAATCAGCCAGCAGCAGATTGATATTTTACCCGATACATTAGAGCAGTTACTGGATGTATTATTGCTTAGTGATTATTCTGCAAGCAATATGCGCGTACATTCAGCTATTCTTGGCAGTTATTTGGATCAATCCTGGGTGATGGGTTTTTTGCATAGTCAGGATCGGTTTATTAGTCATGAGGGTATTCATTTAGATAAAAGGAATAATAGGCAGGTTTTTGGTCGCTATGCGGTTGTGAATAAAAATATCGAAAAATTTGAAATTGTAATTACAGATAACCAAGGCGAACATTATCCGTTTACGTTGCAGCAGAGTGCTTCCCAGCGGGATATTAATCATTTTTACCCGTTTATTATGCGAACAGCCTGCCCTAATGAGTGTACACTTTCTATCAGCGTTGCTGGAAAGGAAGAGTTTAAAGCCCTTATTCCTGATATAGATCAGTACTATAATCAGACGCGGGCATTGGTATTAGGTAATATGCAGGTTTTTTTCGATAAAGTTGTGGTTGGCGAAAACAAGTTTTATCCCGTTTTTGTAGCAGGTGAAAGGACAACACTTAAGGTTAGGCAGTTACTACTTAGCGCTTTTAAGGGGGCTTTACCGATAGTGCTATTTCTGGGTTTAATAGCTTTTTTTGTACTGACAGTTGTTACAATCCTACAGCAAACATTATCGGTATTATATGTGCTTTGTGGCGCTTTCTGGGCTGCAGTGTTTGCGCGGCTGGGGATTTTACTATTAGTGCATATCAGTTCATTTCCTGCATTTAACATGTTATATTTTATGCCAGTTTACAGTTTGATAATCATTGCTTCGTTAATGAGCCTGTATTTGTTAATAGCGTTTATATATGCTTATTTTTCAGAAACGCAAGCAACTGGAAATAGTTTAATTAGCAAATAATAGCTGGATACATAGACTATCGAGATGAGGATTGGTTTCTCATTTTTAAAGTCTTTGTAAGCAATCAGTTTTTTATGGGTAAATCAATAGAGGTAAATAGATAATGGCCCAAGGTATAGACTACTTTAATAGAGAGCATTGGCTGAGTAATATCCAGGAGGAAGTAAGCTTTGGTGCTCGCAAGCGAATGTTTGATACCTGGTTGGATTATGGGCAGGGCTTAGATAATAATAGCCTGCTCGATGTAGGTGCAACACCTGATGTTGAAAGGGCTGATAGCAACTGCTTTCTTAAATGGTTTCACGAAAAGGGCATGCAGGTAGCTTGTTACTCACCTGAAAACATTAACCACTTAAATGATTTGTTTCCCTTTATAGATGTTCTTCAGGGGGATTTTAATGATCAACAGCTTCCTGTTTCTGATATAAGATATGACTGGTGTGCATCCTCAGCAGTGCTAGAACATGTTGGGTCGCTTGAGAGTCAAATCCAATTTGTGTCTGAACATGCCCGAGTTGCAAAGTCACTTTTTTTGACGACACCTAACCGCTATCACTGGTTGGAGTTTCATACTAAAATTCCATTCATTCACTGGTTACCCCGCAATTTTCACCGTTTGTTATTAAAGATTTTTGGGCTTAATTTCTGGGCTTCTGAAAAGAATCTGAGACTTGTAGGAAAAGAGGAACTTAGTTCAATTGCTCAAGTGGCATTAGGTGATGAGTGGGATTTTGAGATTCGAACTGTCAGCACATTAGGAATGCAGAGTAATTTGCTCTTGCTTGCCAGTAGACGTAATCATAATAACAGCTAGAAATTAAAAAATAGCAGTCAGGTATATCTAGTACTCCATCAACATTCTTTTGATGGATATATGAAGCCGGTAAATGGTCATCTGCGTTGTTGCACTCGCTTGTATTAGCTCTGCTAGTCCTGCACTCGTGCGCCTAGCCGCTAACCATTTATCAACACCCTATACCCGTCAAAACAACATTGATGGAGTACTAGTACAGCACCAATTTTGGAAAGAAATAATCACATTTATCGACCAAAGCTAAATTGCTGCTGCACTTGGCTAACAATTCAGCGAGCAATGATCTTTGCTGGATTATTTGGTGCTCAACTGTCAAACGTCTGGACAGAATAATAGCCTTTAATTCGATCAGAGCGGTGTGGAAATCATCATTGATAATCAGGTAGTCATATTCGCCATAATGCACGATTTCATTAACAGCATCTTGCATACGCCGGGCTATAATTTTCTCACTGTCTTGTCCCCTACTTTGCAGACGCTGACGTAATACTTCTGTGGACGGCGGTAGAATAAAAATGCTGATGGTATCTTTGAGTAAACGCCTTATTTGTGCGGCACCTTGCCAGTCTATTTCTAAAATGACATCGATGCCGTTGTTCAGGCTCTGCTCGACTGAGCTTTGTGCCGTGCCATAATAATTATCAAATACCTGGGCGTATTCAAGAAAATCAGAATTATTGATCATTTGTTGAAAGTTGTCGACTGAAGTAAAAAAGTAATCGATGCCCTCTATTTCACCAGGGCGCTGGCTCCGAGTGGTGTGAGAAACTGATACCATCAGGCGATTCAAGTCGGGAACCAGCTTCTTGATCAGGCTGGTTTTTCCGGCGCCAGATGGAGCCGAGATTATATAAAGTGTACCTTTGTTCATGTTGCTGCCTTATTCGATGTTCTGTACTTGTTCACGCATTTGTTCTATTAGAACTTTAAGTTCAATAGAAATTGCGGTCATCTCTTTGTCCGCTGATTTTGAACCCAGGGTATTCGCTTCTCTATTCATTTCCTGCATTAGAAAATCCAGGCGTCTGCCTATGGGTTCGTTTTGCTCTAAAACACGCAACACTTCATTGATATGTGTATCTAGCCTGTCTAGTTCCTCATCAACATCCAGCTTCTGGGTTAGTCAGTTGCCTCATTGACGGCGTCTTTGCACAAACCGAAAACGGATTGCAGTTCTACGAAACTGTCGGTTTAACTCAAAAAGTCATCCAGACCGCTCAAGAAACCATCAGAAAAAGAGTACTGCGACTGTTTGTCCGACGTGATCTGCTGAGTTCCGATGAGTCAGAACAAATGCAAACCTGGGAAAACGGCGGCGGATTTTCCCTACACGCCCTAGTCAGGATAGCGGCACATAACAGAAAAGGTCTGGAGCGATTATTTCGGTACTGCGCCCGGCCGATTGTTGCCGGAGAGCGGCTGCGTTGGCTGGAA
>DUBW01000086.1:0-3480 GCA_012960135.1 Methyloprofundus sp. | reverse complement strand
AAACTATAGCACCATAATTTTAAAAAAATCAATTTAGAAACTGATTTTTTCTTTTCAATCGAGTCTGACCCCATTGGTTTTCCAAAACAAGCTTTCGCAAAAATAGCGACTCCCCGTTGGTTTTTGGTTTTCCTTTTATGCCTAACGCCTAAATAACAGGCTAAAAATAGTGGGCTAAAATGGAGCGGAGCGAACAGCCCGCAGTTTTTAGTCCTTGTTGATTTTCTTGTGTACGCCCAGCATGGGCGTGAACTAATGGGGTGTAAGTCCCCTGTAGGAGAACCTACTTCGTTCATTATTTATAAATGATTATAACTACTAGCCGACGGCAATTGCAACACCGCGAGGGGTTGTGAGAAGGAAGCCTGAGCGCAAAACGACGAGCTTATGTACAAGAATGTCATAGAAGGCTGAGTCTCAGGGGTGAGTTAGCACAAGATAACGAAACCCACAGGTTCGCGAGATGCAGTAAATGGCAAAGCAGTGTCGTGACAGTTCACGTTCTTATCTGGGGAGATCTGTTTAACAGGCAGTGATGATTATTGTTTGAAAATGGCAGTTGGGCAACTGCTTTAAATGTCCAGGCGACCTGGTGGCTATCAATCAGGATTCGAGCGAATTTGATAGTAACGCAATAAGGGTTCACGGCGCTTGTTTGGGCGACCATTCAAGTGATTAAACAGAAGTCAGCAGACGACATAGTAGCCAAATGCCCATCGTAATGGTTGGGATACGGTGAAGGTCTGAACATTAGATGAGGAGCAGCCCGCTCTACCTTTGGCTTAAATGTCAGGCGGTAGATGAGTTGGTAGCGAGCCTCAAACTTTAACCTAACAATTTTTTTAAATGATATTATTTGAGCAAATACTCAGCTCCCAAAATTTACAGGACGCATGGCAACGTGTGAAACGAAATAAGGGAGCGGCTGGTGTTGATGGTTTAAGTATTGCAGATTACCCAAAGTGGATTTATGCACATTGGGGCGGCATTAAAATAGGCTTAGAGCAAGGGTATTACTGCCCTCTACCAGTCAAGCGGATAGAAATCCCCAAACCAAATGGCGGTATTCGTCTATTGGGGATTCCTAGCGTGAATGACCGTGTGATACAACAAGCCATTTGCCAAGCATTACAGCCCATTATTGATCCTCAGTTTTCAGATCATAGTCATGGCTTCCGTCCCAATCGCAATGCGCATCAAGCTGTTAAAGCCGTGCAAAGAGGGATAAAAGACGGTTATAGCCATGCGGTGGATATTGATTTATCAAAGTTCTTTGATGAAGTCGATCATGATTTATTGATGGATCGGGTTTCAAAATGGGTGGATGATCCACGCGTATTAGCACTGATTGGAAAATATCTTCGTGCAGGAGTTAGTATTAACGGTAAAGTGGAGGCGAGCTTAAAAGGCGTACCGCAAGGTAGCCCGTTGTCTCCCTTACTGGCTAACATTATGCTCAATGACCTTGATCGTTATTTAGAAAGCAAAAGCTATCGCTTCGCGCGTTATGCCGATGACTTTGTTATCAGCGTGAAATCCCTTGTTGAGGGAGAACGCATTAAAGCTGAAGTTGTTGTTTTTCTGGAAACGCTAAAGTTACCGATTAACGAAGAGAAAAGCCAAGTCGTGCCAATAAAACAGCTGTCTTTTCTTGGCTTTATATTCAAAGGCAAGAAAATCATTTGGAGTCCGAAAAGTTTAGCCAACTTCAAGCATCGCATCCGTGAACTCACGGGACGTTCTTGGGGGATTAGCTGGGTTTATCGGTATCAACAACTCCGACGCTATATTGTTGGCTGGATGAATTACTTTGGATTAAGTGAATACTATCGCCCCGTTCCCTTACTGGATCAATGGATAAGAAGACGTGTACGCATGTGCTATTTGAAACAATGGCGGAAACCGCGCACACGAATTCGCAACCTGATACGGTTGGGCGTGTCGAAAATGACAGCGATTAGGCTAGGCTTAAGTTCAAAGGGATATTATCGGTTAGCAAAGACAAAAGCGGTACAAATGGGTCTTAATAATGACTGGTTAACATCACAAGGCTTAATATCTGTTCAACAACAGTGGTCAAAGTTCCATTATTCATAATGGCTAATGAACCGCCCTATGCGGAGCCGCATGTAGGGTGGTGTGGGGAGGGTGAGAGAAAAACTCGCCCTTACCCGATTAGCATTTTTAAAATGTTGCTAATGCTTGATAAATTGTTGCCACCATTTTTTATTCTCGTTCTTTTCTATGGTATTACTGATAGCCACAGGATATTTTTTTTGTAACTCTTGTAATGCATCAGAATAGTTTTTATGCGACAGTAACTTTGCTGCCTCTATATGGTTCTCACAAAACCATTCTAAACCATCAGGGTGACCGATTTCTTCCTCATCAAGACTCTTATAGTCCAAAAAAGTAACCCACTCACCATTAGGACTTTGTACAGCAGAAATATTACATACTTTACAGATAGCTGGTCTCATTTTATTCCTCTTTGGCCATAACACCTAGAATAGGAATCGCCAATATAGGTAGTTGCTGAGCTGGTGTTTTGATAAATACATTTGCTAAAACAGCTGCTTCATAGGCAACAATATTTGTTGCACCATATAATGGTGCAATATCATCTATATTTTGAAAAACACGTTGACCAAATTGAGTGCCTACGGTTCTATCAAAGAATCTTACCCTGCCTAGTGAGTCTCTATATGCATAAATTGCATGCCGTCCTTTTTCAAGCCCCCCAGACATTATTTTTACAGCAAGCATAACCACACTACCATCTCGTGGAAGAATTTTATTAATATCTGTCACATTTGTAATTTTTCTAACAACCCCAACCTTAGCACCTAGCTGTGCCAAATACGCCATGCCTGTCTGTAGGTTTGGAATTTTAAAAAGGTTACTCATTGGCATTCCCAGAGCTTTCGCAATATCATCAACACTGGCAAATAATTTTCCTTTATTTTTTTGTCCAATTTGACTAAATGCTTTCGCGGAAGCCACCCAAAAACAATTTGGACCACCAGTATCTAAAATGAGTTTAGCTTTTGCAACACCTTTTACCGACTTAATCATCTGGGCTGTCTTTCCAACAGGAAAAATTGCTACTATTCTAAGAGCGTCTGCTCCTACCCCTTTCAAACTCCCTTCTTTGACCCCGTCACCCAATCTAAGTATATCAACAAATCCAGCACCAATTGTCGTAAATGCTTTAGTGGTTGCAGCGGCAAACATTACACCTTGGTCATATTGAGAATTCTCTACCCATTGATCTAAAATTGTATCTGTTTGTTTATTTTGCTTATCAAACCATTCAGCAATTTCCGTAAAATACCACACAATATTCCCCTTTTATATTTATACAATGATATGTAAAAAACGATTATTTTGCTTGCGATGCTAACGACTATATCAGCCGACGCTGGAGGGTATACGATGAACCTCAACAGCGTACTGATTTTTGATAAAAAACTAACCTTT
>DUBW01000085.1:53592-55638 GCA_012960135.1 Methyloprofundus sp. | reverse complement strand
GTAACATTTTTTTATGAGCAGATTGTTCGGTGGTTCTATTATCTCACCATTATGGCTTGAATACTTTCACAGTCTCTTACGCAATAGTCATCTAGTTCAGGGAATGACTTTAGATAATCAATGCCGTGGGATGAAGGAGTTTCACTGTATAGGTCATAGCTTTGCTGCTCAACAGCTTCGAACATACTCACCCGTCTAGGTGGTTTGAGTGATTTAAAATAAATTGAAAGAGGACAGGGTTTGTCATGAATCTCTTCCGCTGTCTGTAGAAAATGGCGACCACTATCCACCGAACTGATACAACGTAATATCCCAAGACGAATAAAGGCAATATCGTTCAGTTCGGGGCATGATCGTTTCCACAAAGGATGACGATCTATTGATATGGAATTTACCATAATCTTGTGGCAGTGATCAAAGATAAAGTCATTCGGTGTCAGGTGTTCGTACATGGGGGTTTCCGATTATAAGGTTTATAAAACGGAAAATTCTGACAAATATTTTTTTGTAATTGCTAACTTTATTTTAAGTTTTTTAGTGTGTTTTCATGTGCTTATCCTGCTAAGATTTTTTTGAAGTGATCAAAAAGTTGAGAGTAGGACAATATAATCACATACAGGCACTAAAATAAGGCATACTGCTTAAGTTTCTTATCTATTGTAGCTTTCAATGGAAACACTGATGACCGTCATCGTAACAACTCAAGCAAGGATTGAATAAACGGCATATTGCCCTGCGTAATACCTTCCAGATGTGGGCTATCTTAAATCGTAAGGATAAACAGTGGGCGAGCCGGATGAGAGAACCTCATCTACCCGGATGCGTGGAAACCCCCAAGGAGCAATAGTAGACTTTATTGTCGATTTACGTTTCTAGTAGCTGAACTTCTGCGGGCATAAATCGTGTTGCCGACAATAAGCCGCTTACCATCTTACAGACAGTTGATAGACTGTTTGTTGTCGAAAATAAAATAACATCTTGACTTTGTGGCTTGGAATTCCTACTCTTCTTGCTATACAGCTTATACTCTTGGCAAAATAACCCTATTTATTACTTCAACTTATACTGGAATAAGCATGCCCCCTGTATCGAGAATTAACCAAGGCCTAAAGCCGCTTTTACGTGATAATCCATGGCCAGATTTTATTTATGGTGAAGTTCGTTCCTTTGAACTTTCTCTGGATGGTGGTGGCCGTGGAGGTCATGAGATCATTATTGATGTTATTAAAAAATATGATGTTAAATTGATGGTTGAAGTTGGCTGCTTTCTTGGCGGCTCGGCAGTGAAATGGCTTAGAGCTAAGAAAGACTTAACCTTGATTGGTGTTGATCCTTGGGATGGTAACTGGGCTGCCTATATAGAAACTATGGCGCTAGACCCTGTTCGGTCACGTACAGTTTGGCATTTAAAGGAGGAGGAAATCGCTCTAATAGTTGCTTGTATTAGACGGTACGGTAACTTTTGCACTGCGATGAATAATTTACGTATATATAAGGATAGATTCATTCCTGTTAGACGTAAGATTCCGGAGGCTTTTGGTTATTTGAGAGAAAGGCTAATTGAGCCTGATCTTGTTTATATTGATGCAGGTAAATATCGAGAAGATATTGATACGGCGTATGAAATGTTTCCCGATGCCATTATCTGTGGTGATGATTATCTATGGCCGGATGAGAATGGTGTGTTTCGTATGAAGGAAGCGGTTCATTCTTTTGCAGAGGAGCATAATATGGAAGTTCAGCACAAAATGCAAACCTGGCTATTAGTTCCACATGATGAAATTTCGAAAGAAAAACCAGTGGATTAACAAGAGAAACTAAGTGGCCCTTTTATATAAAAAAGAGTTGAGCTGATTGAGACGCTGTTTTTGATTAGCTTCTCAATCAGGTTACCAAACTATTATCTGGTTTCACCTCATATCCATCTTTAACTCGGCAAGTTGCTTTTCGAGTTCTTGAATTCGCCTTTTATCAGGATCAAGAGCGACTTTACCTCCGATCAGTTCGCCTTTTTGTTCCGCTAAAAACTGCTGTTTCCAGCGGGCT
>DUBW01000085.1:0-53500 GCA_012960135.1 Methyloprofundus sp. | reverse complement strand
TTGTTCTGGCGTAAAGCTTGTACGCGGCTTTCGAGTTGTATTGGTCATGTCGTATCCTATTGTGATATTAATAGGCTATCAAACCCTACAGGTTTATTAAACCATTACAACTTCGCCCTTAAATACACAGAAGTTGAAGATTTCTGGGCATGGGGAAATTTTCTTCATAGTAAGGTGGTTAAACTATTTAGCTGGTTTTTTTCAGCAGCATCATCTGTTTGTTTCTTTTTCCAGGCTAAATCTAGATGCTTAAATATGGATGCTAACCGGCTTGTCCAGGATAGTGCTCGCATTGTTTTGGCGCTGGGATAGCTTCTGCCATCCTTTTGGTGCTCTGCGATTGAATTTTCAAGAGCCAGTATAAATTCATCTGGGTTGTCGGCGATATCGATCTCACTGGAAAGGTCACCAATATTAGCGACCGGTGTAGAGACAACACGAATTCCCAAGCCTCTATATACGTAGAGTTTTAATGGGTTCATTTTTTCCGATAGGGTCGTAATTGTATGTGGAATCATAGCCGCATCGAACGCGGCAATATATTTTGTGGCTTTGGCATAGGGGATTACGCCAAGGGCCGTTACGTTATAAAGAGAAGTTACTCTGCTAATTTGTTCGCCTTCAGCTATAGAACCAATAAGAATGATAGACCAATTTGGGCGATTTACGGCAATAGCTTCAATTAGATCCCAATCGATTCTTGAATGTAGGTTGCCTACATAACCGACTATAGGGCCAGCTACAAAGTCTAATTCTGGAGGCGTTGACCAGTTTTCGACACCTTTCTGAATTTCCATTCCATTAGGAACCACTGCGACATTGAGTTTTTCGCTTCGAAGCCACTCCGCTACCGGTTCACAGTTCGTGAAGAAGAGATCACTTGCTGCGAAAGTTTTCAGGTAATTCTCTTCAACCAGTTCGCGGGTACTTGGTAGCATAGGCCATTGTCTTTGGTCATCAATTACATCACAGACAACCCAGGAGAAACCAATGCGTTCCTGTACTTCAGGGAACATGGGCACAACTGGACATACCCAAGCCATGGCATTTTCGGCCATATCGAGTTCGTTTATCCATTGCTCAACATAGTTGGGATAGCTTTCTTTATAGGGTAGTTCTTGTCCAAAAAGTTTGGATTCATTGCCGCGATAAATAAAACTGCGCTTATAGATTTTGTACTCATCGTTAGTTCGCAAAAAACGTGAAATAGTGCTGGATGTGATGAGTGCGCCTTGATTGGTGCTATCAACGCCAGTCTGTGAACTTATAGAGTTAAGCTGATCAATGGAGATTGGTGCATCGATATGCAGAATTTTATTAATCCTCGGTGATCGTCTTAGCTCTTCAAGCAGCATATCCTGACGTCGACCGTATATACCTGAATCATTCTGTTTCCAGAAAAAGACAAGGTTTATGCCTTTTTCTGGATTAGAAAAGGGCTGTACCCTGTTACCAATATGGAAGATGTCACCAAATTGTTTTGCAAGGCTTTGCTTTACCATCCCAGGCATATCGCGATCAATAAATTTCAGCAGTTTGATCACATCAGCCGGTACGTCTTGACAGGTCTTCCTCGATTCATTGAATAGTTCGACGGCCCGTTTGGCATTAGTTTTGTACGACAGTTCCTCTTGAAAGAATTTTCTACGGCTACTGCGAGCACCGTCGCTACGATTTTTTTCCTCCAAGGCCTCGGACAGTGATTTGGTTAAATTGTTGTTGTCGGTTGTTATAACTAGCCCGGCATCAATGAAATCTTCTAGAGGAGGAACTCTTGTTGCTATGACAGGGACGCCCATGGCTAATGCATCGGTTAATTTTGCTGGTGTCTGCCACTGTGCGATGGGGTCGTCGGGGTTTTGAAAAATACAAACCAAGTCTGCCATAAAGTTAATACTGGCAGCCTTATACATAGGCTGGTTAGGTTGAAAGCTTATTCTGAGTGAGCTGAATGATTTGAGTTCATCTCTAAAGTCGGTTTCGGGTATTGAGCCTACTATACTGAAAATGATTCGTTCGTCGTTCAAGGCCGCCAGTGCTTTTGCAATGTCGAGAAGCCCTTTATGGCGCCGTGGTGTTCCCATAAAGAGCACAATACGGTCTGACTCCGAGTAGCCTAGACTTTTTCTTAATGAGTCGCGGTTGTATCGGTTTGGATCAAAGTGGTTCTCGTCTCTGGCGTGCCGAATAAGCTCTCCGCCAAAGCGGTTTCCTAAAAGGGGATTACAGACACTGGTTCCATCAGAAAACGGGATCAGACTTTGGGCAAATTGAATCCATCGATTAGCATAAAGTGCATGCCAATCTGAGTGACTGAAATCTGAAAGAAATGCATCAAAATTAAGCGGGGAATCGCCTTCTGCAAAGGCAAGTTCATCGTCGTCGATGTCGCAGATAAGGTGTGAGCCATGAATAATTTTGTATAGGTAGCCGATTAAAAGGCTGGGCAGCCTTGGTTTGCATACCCATACTACATCCGCTGGTTTTTCAGAGACCAGACGCATAGCGCCTTCAATAAACCGGGACGAACTATCCGCGTAGAAACAGCGCATATCAAAACAACGTTGATTATCGAATAGAGGAGACCAGATCTCTTCGCCAAAATCTGGGAATAGAGGGCCTACTAATTCTGTGTCGGCATTAATTAGTGCGAGTTCTGCCAATAGAGCTGCTCTGCCTAGTGGGTTGTGGCCCATATCCCAAGAAACTACCGTTACCTTGAGAGGCTCTCCTTGCTCGTTTTTAGACGAGCGCTTGACTGCAGTTGATGGCCAGTGGATTATTTCAACGTCGCCTTTCAGGCGTTTCTTTGTTTGTAATTTTTGTTGGATTTTTTCAATACGGCCGGGAATGATGCTTAGGTTTGGAGCTAATTCCTGTGCCTTTTCAAGTTGTTCTCTTGCTGCTTTATAGTCTTGATATAGAATCCACAGTTCAGATCGCCCAATATAGGTCCAATGAAAGTTTGGGTCCGATTTTTCAGCTGTATTGTAATACTCTTCTGCTTGCTGGTAGCGGCCGAATTTACTTGCCACGTCTGCGAGCCTACATAACAGTGGCGCTGAGCTAGGCGATTCGTTTAAAAGCTTAAGATAGATAACCTCTGCTTTTAATAGTTCATGATCCTCAAACAGGTTATTGGCTTTTTGAAAGAGCTGTTGAAAATCATTCTGTTTGGCAGAAACTTTGTTGCTGAGGTTTTTTTCAAGTGCAGTAATACGGTCGGCAAGAAAAGAGAGGGAAGAATCTATTTCCTGTGCCTTTTTAAGATTGAATATGGCTTTGTCAAGATTACTTGATTCCTGACAAATATCTGCGCGTATGACGTAGGTCCAAATAAAGCTGGGATCTAGGTTTTCGGCTTTTACTAATAAGCTTTCGGCTTTGCTGTATTCCTTCAATCCTATGGCGGATGAGGCTAGTTTGCATAGCAGTGCGACCGAGGGTGGACCATATTCGAGCAACTCTTTATAAAGGGCCTCAGCTTTTTTCCACTTTTCCTGTTCTAGAAAACCATTCGCATCGAGAAATTTAGTTTTGAGCTCCTTTGCGCTGGGTTGTTCTTTTTTATGAGTATCTGAGCCATTCATAGTGCTTTTATCTTCAAATTAATACAACTTGTTTTGGCGAAGCAATTTTTGTGCTATCCATTATGATATGACTGAAATATGACAAGTGGACATCGATTAAAAATCCATTTTCATAAACTCTACTGGGTAAAGTTTCGCTATGGTTTATCTGGGGTTATGAAAATAACGAATAAATTCTAAACATATTCTGTGATTACATCGCTCTCTAAGTATATTTCGGAGAGTACGCTGACACACTCATCAGAAAGTGTGAATGTGAAATCGGGAAACATAGGTTTATTGAACGCTTAAACGGAAACAAGTATTTCCCTTTGTAATCAGTGTTATATGTTATAAGAAGGGCTAATAAAACAATTGAATATTCAAAAGACGCCATTTTAGTATTTTTCATAAAAACAGATAAGTCACTGTTTTTAAATATGACTTAATATCCTAAAAGTGTGCTGGAAGATCCTGAGTTTTCAATGATAGCCCTATATTACTAAAACTTCACGCAAAAAAACATGAGAAATGTTATATCGACACAACTGGAAATAGGGGAAGTAGACGATGCCAGCACCGTCATTGATGTGTCATCACGTGATGACGTTCCACACATCCTACTTGGATTACAACACATTTATAGGCTCTATGTGAAATAGTTAAAATCATAGACCGGATCTTCGGCATTACATTAAGATTAAATCGTACATTCAACAAATGTTACAGGGATTACTAAACATTATTTACTTTCTATTTGGACACAAATTAAGTCAGCAAATTATTTCAGTTTAGTCATACCAAAGATGCTATGGCTGGATATGCCTGTCCAGGCAGAGTGTGGTATCGCAGCTCGCCTCAATTTATCCTCGCCAAGTAAAGCAAGGGGCTCTAGCACATACTGCCCTTCACCCCAAATGTCGCGTAACATGTCTTTTAAACTTTTAGTGCCAAATATTCGGAAATGATCTTCTTGGCCAAAGCGCATCAATCTATGGGTATCAGTAAGGTCTTCTGACATATCTTCAGCGGTAATTTGACCTCTGATCGGCACAGAAAAGAAGTGTTTGCCACTAGGGGCTAGAATCCGATAAAGCTCGTTCATTACGCTATGCACATCACAGGCAACATGTTCTAAGACATGGTTATGAAGAATTAAGTCATAAGATGCGTCAGGTATATCAGAAAGATCAGTACACATATTTATTTCATGCACTGTAAATAACTTACTTTCGTAGCGCTGTGGGTCGAAGTCACAAGCAAAATATTTTTCACCTGAAAGTTCGTGTAGCTTCTTTGCTAGGCCGTATTCAGGGGAAAAGTGCATGGTTCTCAATTCGGGTTCAAACGCCCCCTTTTCTTCAAGTAACATCCACATCAATCGGTTACGCTCTACTGCGCGACAGCTACTACAGCGGGCATTCGTTCGACCGTTAAATGCTTCGAATACCATGCCACTACATATAGGGCATTGCAGTTCACTGCTAGATTTTTTAACCGGAAATGATGGCTTAGGCGGGCGTCTGCCTCCAGACCCTGCTAGCTTACGCGTTACAAAAGTTGCATTTTGAATACTTGTCGAAAGGGCGCTGCTGCGACGTACAACAGACGTTGTTGAGCCGAACTGATCAATCATGTCGACGATGTCAGCCCCGTAATCCGTATAAACTAAGCATTTTGAACCATCCCCTGAATTGTGATAGTGGGCAGGCTTAAGGTGAGCAAGGGTTCCGTCATGCTCGATATTAACCCTTTTAATCGTGGTATCGGGAAAGGGGGCTGTATTTGGAATAGTAAAAACATGTATTCCTCCGGGTTTTAGCACTCGGTGAATTTCGCTAAAAGCCTTTTCGATATCATAAAGGTGCTCCATGACATCACTGGTAATAAAGAGGTCAAGACAATCATCTTGAAAAGAAAGATCGGTCAAGTCTTCATTACGCACACCGTTGTTGTTTATCACACCTTTTTCAACTTCAGGCCAAAAGTAGCCTTGCACATATTTAGGAAGCTCCTGAAAACGTTGTACAAACGGACCTCGTAATGCAGGTTCAAAAATATCGATCCTATCCAAATGCCGATTATTGACGAGCTGGGTCAGTGATAAAGCCTGACCTCGACCAAACTCATCAAGTATAATTGCGGCTTGATCTCGCCATCGCAAAGTAAATCGACAGCTAGGGCAAGGGTAACTTTCTCGAATAGAACGCTGCTCCCCTCGAGCAAACTCTCCTTTTTCCCCACAGATAGAACAAGCACCACTGTATTTTTCAGAATTCATAAATAAACCTTAGTTTCATCCTATGTGATTACATAAAATCGAGCCATCCATCAGCTAAAAGGGCTAATATTTACGTTAATCTTGTCGTATCATTTCGCTTTATTGCGATTAAAATCCCCACTTCCTCAGTACGTTTTACAGTGACTGATATTAGAGGATAGCTAGATTGCGTTGCCAAGCTTCCAGTATATAAACATCATGGATAAGAAGTTTTGTGTTTTCTCTACAATATTAATAGCTCAACGAATTTTTAAATACTTACTGTTAGTCCGTTAAGCCTGAGATTAATTTGTCAAAACCTCGGAGAGAATTTTCTGGAGTTGTCCGTTAGCAACACAATAACCAAAAACAAAATGATCTGTAATCTCCGGTACGGGTATCAATTCAACATTCGACAGGTTCGCTATATTATTTGCCTGTATTGTATCTATACTTGCTTGTTCTCCATAGAATTGATAGTGTTTAGTACCAGATGTTTCGATTACTGATTTCAATTTACAATCTTGAGCAGTGAGTGTTCTACGAACTTGCTGCATGATAAGAAATTGAGGCGAATGAATGGCTTGGGGTATTGCCGCTTCAGTAAACTGGAACATGTCCGTAGGTCCTGAAAAAGACAACACGGCATTAGCTTTGCTAAGGTGTCCGTAACGGGCTGCGCCATAGCCCCCCAATGATGCACCCATAGTCACTTTCAGGGAAGAGTCCAATTCATCATGTAATCGCTCAATAGCAGCAAGTGTTTCAGCTTCAGTATCCCCCAGGCCCTCAATTCCACCGTGGAATAACATTTTGCGTGACTCATGAAGATAGATCACATTAACGTCAAATTCAGACAGTAATTGATCAATAAAACCAATGCTGAGAAACGAAAAATTAATCCCTGAATTACTTAAACACACCACTACTGTTGGTTTACCTTTACCTGCCTTAACCACCTGATAGGATTGAGTTGGGTCACAAACAAATCGGCTACTTATTTTAATATCTCTGTCCAGAACGTATTGAACTCCTCGCTTAAATGACTGGGCATAAGCTATCTCGTCGGGGATATTAAGCGTCAATGCAGCGCGAACAGCGTCTAGATCATTCACTGCAATAGCTGAAGCTGCGTAATAAAGAATATATCGTGGGTCACTGGAAGTATTTGGTGGCACAAGTAATGCAAAACACTTTATCAATGTTGCTGCTGAAACCCGTGCGCGGTGTAGAAAGGCGGCCAGCATCCAGTCACTGGGATTTGCAGCAAGAATAATCGGCAATTCCCTTTCCAATTCTGCCAGGGATCCTCCAGCCATAAGCATGCGCAAGTAGCTACGCTTCAAATTCGTCTCGGTTGGGTTTTCATTCGAAATCTTATGGCTAATCTCGATTGCTCGTTTATGCTGTCCAAGCACACTTAAATATTCGGCATGGCTCTGGTAAATGAAGGTATGTTGATGCCCCCGTTCTTCCATTTCATCCAGTACAATTACAGCCTGATCAAGATTGCCCCCCATGGTCAGGTCCTTCGACAACTGCCAACCAAACCGGAAATGTCCTGTATGTTTATGTGCGAGCAACAACAACTGTTGATAATCAGCTTTGCCAGCCACATTTTCAAGAACAGCTTCGACTATCTCTATTGATAAACCGTTTGCTAGATCCAAAGGAAATCGCTTTAATATATTACTTCGTATTTCTGTATTCGTTCCCGGTAGCTTAACAAATTGTGGGATACGGGCAGCAACGTATTTAGCGACTTCGGGAGTCTCGAGTCCAGCCAATAGCAGTACCTGCGAAGCTTTTAAGTCACCTTGTTCCATTGCTGTTTCAAGCGCTTTCACTAGGCCCTTTGTGCCTTTCTTTTGCGCTACCGCATCTAACAGCATTTCACCCTTTAGAATATTCTGATCAGTGTTAATGATATCATTTTCCATTTCTCTATTACTCGTCATTGTATGGCATGATTGATAATATACCACTTTCTCCGGGACGTACTAAGAGTATAATTTCTCATATTTTTGTAGCTTTGTATAATCCAAACTTAAATGTAATCGGTGGTGATTATAAGGCGCTATGTATTTCTTATTAACTAACTAGGATAGCTATTTCTTAATCTGGTAACTGAAAAAAACAGGCACAACTATTGATAACTTAAATCGTTGTGAGCATTTAGGTATAATCACAAACGTATCCCGCTGGATAGGAATGAGAACACTGAAAGATAAGTTGATGCCTGAATATCTGCTAGACCCTGAAGTCTTTGCAGAGGCTATTAATCAAGCAAACAAAATTACCGATGATTTGCTCCAAACCTATAGTAATATATGGCAGTATTGCTCTGAGAGCTTCCAGGTTGACCTCTGTTTATTGCCAAGTAGGCCCTGAAAATAAAAAATAATCACCTCTAAAACACACTGTACACTATTAAATCTGAGAAAAATACTGAGACCAGCAATGAATCTTGACATTCTTGACATAGCACGACCTAGTAGTGCTTATTTTCAATCACTTGACCAATTCCAAGTAGACTTATATCAGCTTTTGAGTAGACACTACAGAAATGATACATTCTGTAAATTATTATCATTAAAACTGTCTAATTTTTTCGCCAGTGAATATGAGTATCAAAATAGGCTTGTTGAATTATCATCTAGCCCTGTACAGCTAATGATTGACCCGTCAAATAGCTGTCAGCTCAGGTGCCCTGGGTGTGTTCATAGTGGCAACCAAAAAATCCCCCAGATCTTTGACTGGCCTAAAAAACTTTTGCCGATTGATCAGTATCAAGACTTCTTAGATCAATTTGGAATTCACGCTTCGGCAGCCATTTTATATAATTATGGCGAACCACTACTACATAAAAAGTTTTCAGAAATGGTTCGTTACGCAAAAAAATATCATTTATTTACAATGACTTCTACCAATTTATCGTTGAAAATTGATGCAGATAGTATAGTTAAATCAGGTCTTGATGTTTTATTACTGTCAATAGATGGCAGCTGCCAAGAAACCTACGAAAAATATCGCCGTAAAGGAGAGTTTGCTACTGTAATTAATAATATTAAATCATTAGTAAGTGCTAAAAAGAGGTATGGCTTAAGTAAGCCGCACTTAATTTGGTCATACCTAACTTTTGAACATAATGTAAATGAAGTTGATGACGCCATAGATATGGCTAAAGAATTAGGCATGGATGAAATAATAATCTCAACCCCGTTTGACGTAAGCTGGGACGACCCTGAAATTAAAATTACAACCTCAAACAAGGAAGGTCGTGTTGTTTTTAACCATACAGGGATACAAAATTCTTTTAGTGACGAGATAGATGCTGCATCAAATCATTCAGAAAAAATAAATCAAGCTTTTAAAGTATCTTGGAATGATAACGTCACAAGCCCACCCATAAATGAAAACAGCGTAGATACCAACACCTGCAAATGGCTATATCATAACCTGACATTAGATGCATCTGGGAGGGTAATGCCCTGTTGCGCAGCACCTACCGTTAAAAAAAGCGATAAAAATCTTGTATATGCGCAGTTTAATACCAGCTCGAAGCATAATGCCGTGGTTAATTCTGAGGGAGCCAAGCTATCAAGACTATCTTTTTCAGACACATTAGCCTTCCAAAAGACATCTGAAACGATGGATAAAGATGATCTCCCGTACTGTTCAAAATGCTCAGAAAAACCAACACCACCCTATTCATTCAACTTGGAAAGCTATACCCACGCGCTTGATAAAGATAATATTATTCCGCAACAGATCTATGACGCTCTAGATGCTTGTGAATTGTACAAACACTGAAGCAGAAAGCCCGTGCGTGACCTTATACAAAATGGCTATGCCTTGCTACCGGTGTTTTTCAAGATAGTTTTTGCCTAAATAATTTAAGCCGCTTCGTCAATCCTGTCAGGATTTAATAAAACTGGTCCTGTAGCCTCCCAGTTTCTGGTTGATTTAGACCACCTAGAAGGGTTTTCTTCTTTCTTCTGGAGATAGATCAAACTCCGTATTGGGATGATAACGCAGTGAATCCGACAGCGGACGATGGGGTTGATCAAACGGTAAGCTGGTTGCGTTATAAACAGGCTGAATCTGCAAGCTCTTCCGGAAAATACAATAAGTTTCTCTGTGCTTCAAAACTAATCAAGTGAAAAATTCAGAGTGATTCATCATCTTTTGCTTAAAGTATGGAATGGGTGGATTTAATCTCATCATACTGACAGGCAGTTGATAGACTGTTTGTTGCCGAAAATCAAATAATATCTTGACTTTGTGGCTTGGAATTCCTATTCTCTATTTAGAGCAATAGACCTAGAGAGTATAGCTTGAAAAAAAATATTGCTATATGCGGCATGTTTGACATGCGCAACTATGGAGATTTGTTATTCCCAGTTATTGCGAAATACAGACTTAAAGAGTTTGGCTATTCAGTAATCCCCTATGCGCCTTCTAATGCTTCTCCGGGATTAGAGGTGACGACGCCAAGAGCTATTGATGAGCTTATTAGAGAAAATGATAAAGTTGATGGAGTGATTATTGGTGGAGGTTATATTATTCATAATCAACCAATATCTAAATTACTCAATTATACCAATAGCAAAGAATATGATAATGCTGTTAGCTCAACATGGTTGGGGGCAACATTAAGTGCGTGTTTAGCAGATGTTCCTTTAGTTTGGAATGCGCCAGGAGTGCCATTTCCATTTCCTAAACAGCACCTCCCTTATGTAAAGGAAACTATATCAGCAGCGTCTTATCTTTCAGTCAGGGATAAAGGCAGTGCTAATCTATTGCCCGCACCTAACAATGGTAAAGTCTCTATTATCCCTGATCCGATAGCTGAGTTGTCTCGCATTTGGCTGAAGGAAGATTTATCTTCAAGCTTTGCTAATTTCCAGCAGCGATATGCGGCTACTCAGAACAAGCCTATTTTAGCGATGCATATCCGAGATAGAAGTCTTTCTGGTATAGGCCCTGAAAAACTAGCAAACTTGATTGATGCGTTCACTAAAAAAAGTCAGCACATACCGATTTTAATTGCACTGGGTGAAGCTCATGATGATCTAGGTACGGCACAAGCAGTATCAGCATATATGAAAGAAGCTCATGTTGTTTATGATGACCCCGTCAATCTACAAGAAATAACAAGTGTGATTGCACATGCTCGTATGTATATTGGCGCATCGCTACATGGCTATATTGTTGCAAGCTCTTATGCAATTCCTAGTGTATTAATTGCACGCCCTTCGTATAATAAATTTAAAGGCTATTTGGATCATATTGGAATGACGAAAGATCTGATGTTGAACTGGTATACGGCATTTGAGAGAGCAGCTGTACTATTAGGCGAATCGTCTCAGTGCCCGTTACCTGAGAGTGTGTTCCAAATGTTAGATACGCACTGGTCCAATATACGGGATGCGCTTGCTAATCCGCAGGATTACGCCAAACAACGGCAAGGCTTTCTAGCAGCAATGCTTCGACAGGGTATAGTATTGGAAGGTACGTCTTGGCCACTTATGCCATTTAGATTAAATAGGAACAGTACAGGAAAATAATATGAGCCCTAATGAGCAAACTGCTTTAGATGAAATAAAGCCTATCAAGCTTCCTTTAAGTGAAGATGAACTAAAAGACTGGCTTAAAAACTTCATTTTAAATGTACTGACGTTAGATGAAAACAGCTTTAAAACCTCTGATCGCTTCGATGCATATGGCCTTGATTCTGTTGAAGCAATTGTTATGGCAGGCGTTATGGAAGAAGAGTTTTGTGTCATTGTTGACCCTGCCTTGTTGTTTAAATACCCATCTATAGATCAATTTGCTGCGGCAAATGCAGGTCATTAATCTAGATAGGAATAACCTCAATGATTGACGTATCTATTGTTTTGGTTAGTTTCAATATGCAAAGAGAGCTGCCTCGCACGTTGTTTTCTTTGTCAAAATCCTATCAGCTTGTACAAGAGTCCTTATCTGTAGAGCTTATTGTCGTTGATAACGGCTCGACACCCACTCCAAATATCGACGAATTTAGCAACCTAAATATAGATTTACAAATAATCTCATGTCGAACGCATTCAAAATCGCCAGTTTTTGCTATTAACCAGGGTCTTGAGTATGCCAAAGGTAAATTGATTGGTGTCTGGATTGATGCCGCACGCTTGGCTTCACCGGGATTAATCCAAGCCTGCTTTAGTGCATCCAAAATGGCTGCGCGCCCAGTAATTGCTACGTTAAACTGGCAATTAGGGCCGCAACGTCAGTTTCTAGCACCTCAGAGAGGTTATGATCAAAGGGTTGAAGATGAGCTGTTAGATTCCATTGATTGGCCACAACAGCCATATCGCCTATTTGATATTTCCATACCAGAAGTTAAAGAAATGCCAACAGGGAGCTTGTTGGAAAGTAACGCATTATTCATGCCGAGAGAATTATGGAATGAGTTAGGCGGATATGATGTTGCTTTTGATGAGCCAGGAGGGGGGGCTGTTAACCCTGATATGCTGATAAGAGCCCTTAACCTGCCTAGAACACAGCTTATACGTATCGATGGGGAGGCAACTTTTCATCAAATACATGGGGGCCTAACAACGAGTGGCCCAGAACAGGCGATGAAGGTTTTGAAGGATAGCAGTGCCAAGTATTATAAATTGCGTGGGTACCCCTTGCGTCATATTCAAGAAGTAGGTCTGGTGTATAATGCACGCCCTCAAAGGGGGCAAGCCGACTAATGGCTCACTTGTCAAAACAGCAACTCGAACACTACCAGCAACAAGGTTATCTATCGCCTATTCGTGTTGTATCAAAAGAAAATATATCACATCTCCGTGATAAGACAGAGACTTTAGGTTCTGCTCGAGGAGGACAACTACCACCGGCCTTAAATATTAAGGCGCATTTACTTATCCCGTGGTTGTGGGATTTAGTACGTTCCTCAGCTGTAATTGAGCCTGTCGTAGATATATTAGGTGAAGATGTGTTGTGCTGGGGTTCAAGTTTTTTTGATAAATTACCAGGTAGCACGGATCATGTTCCTTGGCATCAAGACTCAACCTATTGGGGGCTAGAAAAACCCGATGCATTGACTGCTTGGATTGCATTTTCGACATCAGATCGAAGCAATGGCTGTTTGCGAGTTGTTCCTATGTCTCATGGTGATCAATTGAAGCATGTTGAAATGGAGGACCCAAGCAATATGCTACAACTTCGTAGTGAAACTTTGGCTGAGAGTGTTGAAGCTCCTGCTGTTGATATAATACTTAACGCTGGTGAGATGTCTTTGCACCATCAAAGGTTAATACATGGCTCAGAACCCAATACCGGTACGCAGCGTAGAGCAGGTTTTGCTATTCGGTATATAGCAGGCTATTTAAAAGGTGTTATGGATGAACCTAATTATGCAACTTTAGTTCATGGTAAAGATCTGGGTGGTTTTCTGTTAGAAGAAAAGCCTGAAGGGTTATTCCATCGAGAGGCCTTAAAGCGCCACTGTGTTATTTTAAAGCGTGGCCAAGCAGTAGTTCATAGAGAATAAAGTTAAGTAAACCATTATGGAGCCTTCTAAGAATATAGCGATGACGTCAGAACCAACATTGGATTTACCTGCGGAGCAAATAAGGCATTGGTCTAAAACCACGCCTAATGTCGATGCGATTCGGTTTTTAGCTGATGGGGAAACAGTTACACAATGCTTGAGCTATGATGAGCTTTGGTTGCGAGCTAACTATCGTGCTATAAAGCTTGCATCGATGAATGTTAGGAATCAGCCGGTTATATTAGCCTATGATGCCGGGGTAGAGTTTATTGTGACTTTACTTGCCTGCCTAGTGTCGGGGGTCATCGCTGTACCATTACCGATACCAAATCAAGCCCGTACAAAAAAACGTTTTGAGTCAGTGGTAAAGCATATATCCCCAAGCCTTATTCTATGTGATGAAAAATTGCATTCAGTACCCAGTATTGCAGAACAATATGAACTATTCAGTTTTCAAGATGAAGATCTAGAAGATACTAAGGTTAACGAAACTACATTTAAACCTATATCTGCTAATAGACCTGCGATTATTCAGTTTTCCTCAGGCTCAACCAGTGAGCCGCACGGCATTGCTCTTACACATGCCAATATCATGGCAAACTTACACATGATTCATGAGGTATTTCAATGCAAGCCAAGCTCAGTAGCGGTGACATGGTTGCCCCATCATCATGATATGGGCTTGTTCGGCACGCTATTAGCGCCATTAACAAAAGGTGCAACAGTCGTACAAATGTCACCCGAGACGTTTTTACGTCGCCCCCTTCGATGGATTAAGGCCATTGCGGATCATCAGGCCGATTTTGCCGGCGCCCCGAATTTCGGCTATGCAATTTGTAATCGTCGAATTACACCAGAAGCTATCGCAGAACTTGATCTTTCAAATTGGCGTATTGCATTTTTAGGTGGAGAGCCAGCTCAACCAAGTGTATTAAACGATTTTTCTAAGTTAACAAAAAACACAGGCTTTAACTATAAGTCATTTATTAATTGCTATGGCTTGGCTGAAGCTACGTTGTTATGTACAGCTGGAGCACCAAGTGTTGTTGACGGGCGATTGAGTTGTGGGCGCGCGCCCCTAGGCTGCCATCTCATGTTTAGAGAATTACCAGAATCTTTTACTTCAGAGGGAGGTGAAATATGTGTTGCTGGTAAAAGTATTTCCCCCGGCTTGTGGAGTAAAGGGCCTAACGGAAAACTTATACCTTATGAAGAGAGTTTTATCGGTCCTGATGGCTTAAGCTATTTACCGACAGGCGATATTGGTATGATTAAAGATGATGAGCTGCTTATACTAGATCGCCTAAAAGAAATTATCCCGATTCGAGGTGGATCAATGGGCCCAGGTGAAGTTGAAAATACAGTCCTAGGCTTTGATGCCAGAGTAGACACCGCTGTTGCCATAAGAGGACCAGATGAAAAAGCAGATAGCATTCATGTTGCTTTGGAGGTTCATTATCCTTCAATAGCGGGAGCAGATAGGGAAATATTACGAAAGTCATTAAAGGCACTCATTGCAAGCGACTTTGGCGTACAAAGTTCTATCAGCATACATGCTAGAGGTAGATTGCCTAGAACAACAAGTGGAAAAATACAACGATTTGCGACGCGTCAGTTATTAAAGCAAATGCCTGACGTTTTTAAGTAGAGATATTCATGTTATCAGACATTGATATTAGTAATTTTGAAAAGCAGGGTATCTTATTTCCGTTAGACTTACTTTCTAACAAAGAGGTAGATAGCTATTTAAAGCAATGGTTACAGCTTAAAGACTCCCATGGCGGGCGTATACCTCCTATTCTAAAATATAAACCACACCTTTTAGTACCAGCATTATGGGACCTGGTTATGGATGAGCGGATTGTGAGCTTAGTTCAGCAATTACTCGGCGAAAATGTACTTTGTTTTGGTACCAGCATGATTACTAAGTTAGCTAACGATAGTAAGCATGTATCTTGGCATCAAGATGCGACACATTGGGGCTTGAGTAATCACCAGGCAGTAACTGTTTGGGTTGCTTTGACACCAAGCAGTACTGAAAATGGATGTGTGAGAGTTATTCCAAGTAGTCATAAAGAGGTTGTGCCTCATGATCATCCAAGTGATGCCAATAACATGTTAGGGCGTAAAGAAGTGGCTCGATTTGATATTAATAAACATAAAATAATAGATGTTGAACTGAATGCAGGGCAGTTATCTATACACCACCCTCTACTCGTTCATGGTTCATCGATAAATAAAGCTGAGTCAGAGCGCTCAGGTTTTGCCATTCGTTATATCGCTGCGGATAACCGACAACAAGATGGAGAGCGTGGAACGGTAATTCATGTCAGTGGTATAGATTTTGGACATTATGACCTTGAGCAAAAGCCGCAGGGGCTGATGCAAAAAGAAGATATGATGAGGCATCGAAATATTTTACGTTCAGGCATGAAAATTATTTTTAATAATAGCGATAAGGATTAAGAGCCATGCATGATTTTGCTGATTACTATGACCCAATGCTTCCAGTAGTAGAGGCGCCAAGTAAGCCGTTTCGACCCTCACCGTTTTCACCTGTCATCGTCAGCCGCTATTCAGATGTGATGACATTACTCCGTCATAAAGAGGTGGATGTATCGGATAGCATGGAAGCTGTAGAGACAATGTTAAAACGGGTGGGAAAAAATCCTGAAGCATTGGTCCGGCTTAGTAGTTTGACATCAGTATTAGCTAAGAATGAAAATCATGCTCAGATGCGAAGTATGTCACGGGATATTTTTGAGCCACTATTTACGTCGTGGACGAATGACAAGCTGGCACGCATTAGCCGGGAGTTTTTAAAAGGAGCGAGCACTTCACCGGCATGTAATGTTCATGAAGCGATATCTATTGCTATAACCCAAGGGTTTATTTTAAACGAGCTGAATGTTTCTACAGAGACATTTAATACAATGAACGAGTTAGCCTACCGATTTATTCAAGCTACTCTTTTAATGGATAAACGTTTACCTGATATCATTGAAAATAGTTATTATGCAGAAACCTTTATTAACGATATGGGGCCATTACTGTCGCAGGCGAAGATTCTAAAAAAAATAAATACAAATGGTATGAACCCAATCGATGTGGGCTTATTGTTTGGCCTAAATGCTAACCCCATCATTACATTTCTGAGTACGTGTTTAACGTTTTCTATGGTCTGTTTATCGAAAGAGCCCGCGTTAAAATATCAATTGCAGCAAAAACCAGAACAAATAAATCGATTTATTCATGAATGTTTTCGGCTGGCAAATGGCTTGCGCTGGACAACACATTCAATAACTCAAACGGACATTATGCTATGCGATGCCTTGCTGCCAAAGAGGACGGTATTTACTTGTGATTTACAGCGAGCAAATTATGATCCCGATATTTTTTTAAAACCACATTTAATCTGCCTTAGCCTTAATCGAAAACAATCTCATATTGCATTTGGTGCTGGGGCACATATATGCCTTGGGGGCGCTTTTTCATGGAGAGTGATGAAAAGTTTTCTAACGGTGCTATTAAATGAATTTGAAATAACGCATCACGCTGATCCTGTTGAGGCTGAAGACCCTATTCGGCGAGTGTATGTGGAAGCGATGATGAAAATTCGTTATTGTAAATAGACTTTTTACAAAAGTAATAGAGTAGTTTATGAAATTGAATCAGGGTGGTAGCACATCATTCAGCTTCAAATGAAGAAAACGCCGTTATCATTTGCTCAACAAAGAATATGGTTTTTAACACAGTTTGAACCTGAAAACCCGTTTTACCATTTTAGCTTAGTGCTTGAAATTAAAGGTTGCTTGAACACAGAAGCGCTAGAGCGTGCTATTAATCAGCTGGCAAGCCGTCATGAGTCATTACGGACAGGCTTTCGACGCTATGATGATGAAATAATGCAAATCGTATACCCGGCTAAACCTGTTGAATTACATTATTGGGAATGTTCGAATAATACTGAAGATAAAAATTGTAATGGTTTAATAAAGCAGGGCACATCTAAAGGCTGATTTATTAAGTCATTAGAGGTGAATATGAGTAACGAAAACAAACAGCCAAAATCTAGATAGACACTAGAATTTAAACAGGATACGGCAAAATGAGTGCTTATAAATGGATATGCGCGACAACGAGCCGCAGATCATATAGGGGTTTCATTAAGCACTATTAGTCGCTGAGTTAAGGCTGAGAAAGGCCCTGAAGAGAAAATAATTAAAAATTATTCTGCATTAAATCTAAATACACATAATGAATTAACACGCTTACGCAAGGAAAACGAACAATTGCGTAGGGAGCGCGAACTATTAAAAAAGGCCGCACTCTTCTTTGCGAAAGAAGCTGAATAAGGGTCGCATTTATTCGCGAGCAACAGAAGATATACCCTGTGACCGCACTATGTCGCGTTATACGAGTCAGTGCCCGTGCTTATGATGCCTAGACAAATAATCCTGACAGGTAGAAAAAAACAAAGAAGAAGCTGAACTTAAATAGAAAGTTGAGCAGATTTTTTATGAAAATAAACAAGTGTATGGAAGTCGTCGCATGGCAGATGCACTTAGCAAAATAGGGCGTTATCAAGTAACGCGATTAATGATCATATGCGTACCTCGCTTTGTTCAGATGCCTTGCAGTTGGTATTTTTGCGCAGAAATCCCAAGCCTGGACTGCGACATCATTAGGGTTGTGGCGGCCAATATGCGAGTAAAGAGTACCGCAATCATCTGGGTATCATGAAAATGCAGCAAAGCTGAGTATTATTGATTACCTAGCTTTTTATAATGGTAAGCGAACGTACTCTAAATTGGGCGATCAATCACCTTGAGAGTTTGAGCGTGAATTCCATAGTAAAATAGTCTAAGAATATGTCCTATTTTACTTGACCATTACATATCTATTGTAGCTTACATGAGGCAATATCAGTCGCGGTAGACTAAAGCCAGCGCCACATTTAATATAGAAAAAGCTATATCCTACATGTTATAAGGCTCGTCTTTCCAATATCTTCATGTGCTTCTTGGTAATAAAATAAGGCTGACAGCTGCCTTTAATCAATCTTTTTAATCACCTTATGCAGGCGGCGCACGCTGATAGCTACAATGATCAGCACAAAGGGGATGGCGAGTCCGGAAACTATATCCGGGTGAAACTCCTGGTATCCCAGAGTATGCACAGCTTTTACACTGGAATGTAATAGGCTAATTATATAGGTGGTGATGGCAACAATGGACAGCCCTTCAACTGTTTCCTGAAAGCGTAACTGAATTTTTGCGCGCTTATCCATGGAAGTAAGCAGGGCCTGGTTTTGCTGTTCTATGGAAATATCCACACGGGTGCGTAGCAGTTGGCTGGCATTACTAATTCTTTCGGAGAGCAAACGAAAGCGCTTGGATGTAGATGTACAGGAATTAATAGCGGGTTGCATGCGTTTGGTCAGGAACTCACCTATGGTCTGGACGCCTTGGATTTTGTCTTCCCGGATGTCAATAATTCGCTGTTCGACAATTTTGTAATAGGCTTCTGCCGCACCAAAGCGAAACTGGCTATGGGATATATGGCTTTCAACTTCGGCAGCCAGGCGCGTCATTTGATCGAGTAAAAGTCCATCATCGCACTCTGGCAGGGCCATGGTTGTGGTGATTTGAGATAGGCGTTGCTCGTATTGGCTGACTTTGGGGGCAAGTTCCCGCGATATAGGGAAGGCTAATAACGCCATGACCCGGTAGATTTCTATTTCAAATAATCTCTGTAGTAAGCGGCCTGCTTGCTCAGATTGTAGTTCTTTGTCGAAAATAATAAAGCGACTGAAGCCATCATTATGAATACGAAAATCGGTAAATGCCTGAGCATCGCCGCCGGTCATTTTCGCACCTACAGCAGCATTCCCCTCAAAATACCGAGTAATCTTTTCTGTACTGGGCTGCTGTTCGCTTGCAGGCATAATAACGGCGTGAGCAGCAACTATCGTTTGCCCTACTAATTTGTCTAGCCAGTCTATAGGAGCAAAAGCAAGTGCCGGTTTGGAGAAAGGGTTACAGCTATCAGCAGTATTGACATAAAAGCAATAGGTACTAAATTCACCATGTTGCTCCCAGTGAAATAGAAAAGTATCAAAACTGGCAATAAAGTGACTGGCTTCAATGGGTGGGGGGTTAATTCCAAACCTTTGACATAAGCTTACCAAATGCAGGCGTTCCTGTGCCTTTTCCTGTTCGTTGACTATAAGGGCGAGGTGACTGGCACTTACAGGTAATTTAAGAGGTACGGGGGGGCGCGCATGAATCTCATTATGTAGAGAAAAGCGTTGGCTGTGGTTCTCGGGAATATGAAGTAGCTTGGTCACGATTCTGCTAGTTTTATCTAGTTATGTAGAGCGGACTTTAGTCCGCAAACCACGTTGAAATATAGCGAACTGAAGTTCGCTCTACATAAGATTATCTAAGGGCTTTAAAGCCTATATCAGTCCGGTAATAGACTTTATCCCAGCTGATTTTTGCAGTTAACTGGTAGGCTTTTTCTTGTGCCTGCTTAATATCGTCGCCCAGAGCACAAGCACATAAGACCCGGCCGCCGGCGGTAACAACTTCCCCGTCAACTAAGCGGGTACCTGCATGAAACACCTTATAATCACTTGCTTCAGCCTCGGGTAAGCCACTAATTACATCACCTTTGGGATAACTGTCAGGATATCCACCAGCGGCAAGCACGACTCCCAGTGCGCTGCGTTTATCCCACTTAGTATGGGTATTGGCTAAATCCTGAGTTAATGCTGCTTCACATAAGCTGACTAAATCGCTTTGTAGGCGCATCATGATTGGTTGGGTTTCAGGGTCGCCGAAGCGGCAGTTGTATTCTAAAACTTTTAGCTCGCCATTGGGCTTAATCATTAAGCCTGCATATAAGAAGCCGGTATAAGGCATGCCATCATCTGCCATCCCTTTTAAGGTCGGGTTAATCACTTCGTTCATCACCCGTTGATGAATTTCATCAGTCACAATTGGGGCTGGGGAATAGGCCCCCATGCCACCAGTGTTAGGACCTTTGTCTCCATTATCGCGCGCTTTATGGTCTTGTGAGCTAGCCATGGGTAATGCTTGTTTGCCATCAGCGATTACGATAAAACTGGCCTCTTCACCTGCCAGAAATTCTTCGATGACCACGCGGCTACCCGCTACACCAAAGCTATTTCCCGAGAGCATATCTTCAACTGCAGCAATCGCTTCGGCTTCGGTCTGGGCAACGATCACACCTTTGCCAGCGGCTAGTCCGTCCGCTTTGACCACGATGGGTGCACCTTTTTTCTGGATATAATTGATGGCTGCATCTTGATCGGTAAAGGTCTGGTATTCAGCCGTGGGAATATTATGCCGTGCCATAAAGTCCTTGCAGAACTTTTTGGAGCCTTCAAGTTGAGCTGCTTTAGCACTGGGGCCAAAGCATTTTAGTCCAGCTGCTTGGAAGGTATCTACTATGCCTGCAACTAGAGGTACTTCCGGGCCGATAATGGTTAAGTCTATGTTTTCTTGTTGCGCAAAATTTAGCAAACCCTCAATATTTTCTACCGATAGATTGATATTTGTTAGTTTATCTTCTATCGCTGTTCCTGCATTGCCCGGGGCAACGTAAACCGTTTTTACTCTTGGCGATTGGCTAGCTTTCCAGGCAAGGGCATGTTCACGACCGCCACTACCGACAATAAGAATTTTCATAAAGATACGCGAGGTTTTGATATTAGAATTACATCAAGTGGGGAGTGGCTTTAGCTCGCTTTATTAAATAGCTTAACAAGCGGGCTAACGTCACTCCCTACATTTTGTTTACAATAAAGATTGAGAGTTGAATTAATGTTTAAAATGGCGCATGCCGGTGAAAACCATGGCAATATTATGCTCATCCGCTGCAGCAATCACTTCGTTATCGCGCATTGAACCCCCTGGCTGAATAACCGCAGTAATTCCAGCCTCTGCGGCGGCATCAAGGCCATCTCTGAACGGGAAGAAAGCATCGGATGCCATGACCGAGCCGGGAACGGTCAAGCCCTCATCTGCGGCTTTAATGCCTGCGATTCTGGCAGAATAAACGCGGCTCATTTGTCCCGCACCGACACCGATTGTGCGCCCGTCTTTACAGTAGACGATAGCATTTGATTTTACAAATTTAGCCACTTTCCAGGCAAATAATAAATCTGTTAATTCTTGTTCGCTAGGGGGGCGTTTACTGACGACTTTGACTTCTGCGGCGCTAATCATAGCGAGGTCTTTATCTTGTACTAACAGCCCGCCAGAGACGCGTTTATAATCCAGACTAGGTTCGTTGCTGCTAGTCCACAGACCACATTCCAGCACCCGCACATTTTGTTTTTCGGCTAGTACGGCTTGTGCGTCCAGACTAATAGTGGGAGCAATGATAACCTCAACGAATTGACGCTTAATAATCTCGGCGGCTGTATCCCCGTCTAATTCACGGTTAAATGCGATAATGCCACCAAAGGATGAAGTGGGATCTGTCGCATAGGCCAGGTCATAGGCAGCCATGATCGAGTCTGCCTGAGCAACACCGCAGGGATTAGCATGTTTGACGATAACGCAAGTGGCTCTGTCAGTAAACGATTTGACGCACTCCAGTGCCGCATCGGTATCAGCAATATTATTATAGGAAAGCTCTTTTCCCTGTAGTTGTTTAGCGGCTGAAATCGATCCCGATAGTGTCGTTTTTTCCTTGTAAAAAGCAGCATTCTGGTGTGGGTTTTCACCGTAACGCATGCTTTGAATTTTGTTAAATTGCAGGTTTAGTGTTTCCGGAAATGTTTGCTGGTTTACTTTTGCCAAGTACTGTGAAATTGTAGTGTCGTAGTTTGCCGTATGCTCAAAGCTTTTTAGCGCCAGATTAAAGCGGGTGTCATGGCTGAGCTTGGAAGAATTTGCTTGCAGTTCCTGCAAAATGCTGGGGTAATCTTCGGGATCGACGACGATGGCAACATCATTATGGTTCTTGGCCGCTCCACGTATCATACTGGGACCCCCTATATCTATATTTTCTATAGCAGTCGCCAGGTCACAGTCAGGTTTTGCAACGGTTTCTGCAAAAGGATAAAGATTAACCACCACCATATCAATCGCTTTGATACCACTCTCTGCCATCACTTGATCATCAACGCCGCGACGACCCAGAATACCACCGTGAATTTTGGGATGTAAGGTTTTAACTCGGCCATCCATCATTTCAGGAAATCCAGTGTAATCAGAGACTTCGGTAACATTGATGTCGTTGTCGGCTAACAGTCTGGCTGTGCCGCCTGTGGATAAGAGCTCAATGCCTAGTTGATCAAGTTCGCGGCAAAATTCAAGTACGCCGGTTTTGTTAGAAACGCTAATTAAGGCGCGATTAACTTTTTTTTTCATGTAAATCTCTAAAGATATTGTGGATTAGGATAAGCCGTACTGGTCTAGTTTTTTACGTAGAGTACTACGGCTAATGCCAAGGATTTGCGCGGTTTTTGTCTGGTTATAGCCGGCGTATTGAAAGGTCGCTTCAAATAGTGGTTTTTCGACTTCAGTAAGCACCAGTGCATGCAAGTCAGTAGTCTGGTAGCCATCTAGCTGGGCTAGATATTGATCAACGGCTTGTTTGACCTGGGCTGATAAGGTGATGGGTGTGTTTTTAGCAATTGTCATTGTGTCAATATTTCATTGCGGTGCTTCCATGTCTCAGTGGCATAGGTTTATCGAAAATATCAAACGCGGAGCTAACAAGAGATAGCTGGCTCTTTGGGGAATTTGTCTGGTAAATAGGTTTTTTTATCGGAGCAGGTAGGGTGCCTAAATGACTAAAATACCAGCCGATATGTTTTCTTGCTATTCTAACACCATTCAGTTCGCCATAAAATAGATACAGTTCTTCTAGGTGCTGCAATAAAGTACTTTTTATTTTTTGTAAATCAGCTTGGATCAACTGTTCACCGGTTTGCAGGTAATGTTGAATTTCATTAAAAAACCACGGCCGGCCTTGTGCAGCACGGCCAATCATAATTGCATCAGCAGAGGTATAATCCAGTACATATCGCGCTTTTTCTACTGTTGTAATATCGCCGTTGGCAATCACCGGAATAGCAACCGCTGCTTTGACTGCTTTAATGGTGTCGTATTCTGCTGCACCTTTAAAGGCACAGGCGCGGGTACGTCCATGAACAGTCAGCGCTGCAATGCCGGATTGTTCAGCAAGGCGAGCTATTTTTACGGCATTGCGGCTATCTTTATCCCACCCGGTACGGATTTTTAGGGTCACGGGAATGTTGACCGCTTCAGCGACTCTTTGCAGTATCTCTGTTACCAAGTTCTCATCTCGCATTAAAGCAGAGCCTGCGGCGACTGAACACACTTTTTTAGCGGGGCAGCCCATATTTATATCAATAATCTGAGCGCCACGCTGCTCGTTAAATTGTGCAGCTTCTGCCATTTGTGCGGGGTTAGTGCCCAGGATTTGTACTGAGCGCAAGCCTATTTCCCCGTTATGATCGGCTTTTAACAAGGTGCGTTTATGGTTGCGTAAAGCGGGATTAGACGCGACCATTTCTGAAATGGCAAGTCCTGCACCATGCTGTTTGCATAAATTCCTGAACGGTAGGTCGGTAATGCCAGCCATAGGCGCCAGGATAAGATTATTTGATAATTGATAAGGACCTATCTTCATTTTTTTGGCAGGAATAATCTCTATGCGGGGGATTATGATACTACAAAATTATTTATTTTGTGATCAGTTTTGTCGTTTTAAAAAACTTGTTTAATAGTACTCTGCTAAATATTTCTGGTAATTTAATTTTACCAATTCCGGAGTGTAGTTACGCTCTAGTCTACGCAAGGAAAAATGCGCGTGTGCCAGGTTCTGAAAATAGCTTATAAATAACAGGTTAATGGTAGCGCCGCCTATAGCGCCAAAAACAGGGATGGATTGCGCGGCTAATTTCTCAGAAACCGGGATGCTAAAACGTGCTGCAATTTGATTGATGGCTTTACTTACGATAGGTGCGCTCTCTTTACTTAGCACGGGTGTGCCAAGTTGCGCAGATGCATCGGCCAGCCCTTTAGCGAGTATTGAGCGTATGGCATAGTAGCCCGTTTCAGAGCCATGCCGGGTAGTATCACTTAAGGCAAAAACTTCCAGGCAGGCCATTTTGGTATTGCCGTGACTCAGATTTTCACCATAAAAGCGGGCTATGTCGGCAATTGAGCGCAACATGATGGTAGTTGATATAGGTAGTTCGACGGTGATGGCGGTTAATCCAAAAGCACCGCCAACGGCACCACTTAAGCCAGCGAAAAATTTGTGCGTTCTATTAAAGGGAACGCTGCTTTTACGCGAGCTCAAGGTGAAAATAGCGCCTTCTAGGGATTTTTCCAGGGCGGTGCGGGTGATATCGTTTAATGAAAGAGAAACTTGTGCCGGTAAAATGGCAATGGTTTTCTCCACTGCACCGCCCACGGTCTTAGTGATTCTTGAACTAAAACTAGGGCTTTCTAGTACATCTGCTGCATGATGTAAAACAATCAGATCTTTAGGAGAGAGTTTCATTTGCCAGGGTAAGCCTTAATATATATTGTGCATAGAGATGATCCATCTCCATGCTATTTTCATGTACTGATTGATTGTCGATACTCATCAGTTCCATAGATTGCATATGGAGCATCATTTCCTTAAAGTCGGTATCGAATGCAAGGAATCTGATACCGTTGTACATGGTATTCGCTCCCATTACGATCATCAGTACTGCAGCAACCTTTAGCATTAACCCGCGGGCTCCTGTGCCAAGTTTACCAAACGCAAAGGTAACTAAGAACATCGTCGGTAGTGTGCCGATACCCAAAGCCAGCATCATTAGTCCGCCTTCAACGGGGTTAGGTGCTGTGGTCGCATTGACCGCCATGGCAAAAGTTAAGGGGCAGGGCATCAGGCCGTTGAGCATGCCGCCCATGCTAGCGCCCAATACTGAGCCGCGTCTGGCAGCAGACATGAAGATCTTATTTAACACCTTGGTGGGCATATATTTCATCGAAAATTGCCAGGGAGAAAGCCCAACAATACCTAAAGCCAGAATGATCACAAAAAAGCCAATAACAACTTGTAAGATACCCTGAATATGCCCTAACAAACCGGTTGCAACCAATGCAACACCAAGAAAAGCAGCGCTAATGCCAACGATGAAATACATGCTGATGCGTGCAAAGTGATAGGCGATATAAGGCCAGACACTTTTTTTCTCGGTTTTCATAAAGAAGCCAGCAACCAGGGCACCACACATCCCCGCGCAATGTCCGCTACCAAAAAAACCCGTTAGTAAGGCAACTGTATAGACTGTGTAATCCAGGCTAGCAAAAAAATCGACCACGTTATTTTCCGTTGATACGTAAAGAGTTGACTATAACCGAGACAGAACTTAAGGCCATGGCAGCAGAGGCTATCATTGGATTTAATTTCCCTACGGCTGCAATGGGGATGGCAACGGTGTTGTAGCCAAAAGCCCAGAATAAATTTTGTTTAATGATCTTCATGGTATAGGTGCTGAGTTCCACAGTTTCAGCAACCTTGGAAATATCGCCGTTGACCAGAGTCAAATCCGCCGATTCGATTGCAATATCAGTGCCATGGCCAATGGCAAAGCTAACATTTGCGGCGGCAAGGGCGGGAGCATCATTAATACCATCGCCGATCATACCCACCGAGCCACCTTCATCTTGTAGGCGATGTATTACCTGTAATTTTTGTTCCGGTGTTGCGTGAGCAATAACGGTTTTAATACCGACCAAGTCGGCAATATGATGTGCAGTTTCGCTCGTATCACCAGTAACCATCAGGGTCTCGATATTTAACTGATTTAATGCCGCAATAGCCTGTTTAGCAGACTCTCTAGGCTGATCAGCAATGCCAAAGATAGCACTGGCATAGCCGTTAAAAGCTGTAAATACAGGTGTTTTACCTTTCAGCCCTAGTTGATGGGCATGAGGAAGCAGTTCAGTAATATCGATATTGTGTTCTTCCAGCCATGCTTGGTTGCCAATCAGAACTTGATAATGGCCTACTTTTGCCTGCAAGCCGCGACCTGCTGTGATATTAAAATCCTTGACAGATTTAAAGCTAAAGTCATGTTCATCTTGTGCATAATTGACAATGGCTTGGGCGAGAAAATGTTCTGAATTATTTTCGGCAGAAGCGATATGGGTGAGTAGTATTGCATTGCTGAGTGGGCTGACATTGATAAAATCAGTGACTTCAGGTTTGCCTTCGGTGATCGTTCCCGTTTTATCAAAAATAATAGCGGTTAAATGCGTTGCCGTTTCCAGGCTCTTACCATTGCGAATAAATACTCCCCCGTTTGGCTGACTGGCCAGTGCCGATGGCTGTCGCCTGAATGGTTATTACTCCGGTACCATTGACACAGCCACCGATGACTTTATGCCCTATTTCTTTAACGACAGGAATGCTTTCGCCGGTAACCATGGCTTCGTCAACTGTAGAAATACCATCGACTACCTTACCGTCCGTCGGAATTTTTTCACCAGGGCGTATAAGCAGGTGATCATCCAGTTCTATATCATCGATACTGATAGTGATTTCCCGGCCATCTTTTAATAGAGTCGCAGTTTGCGGTTGTAAGTCAATCAGCTTTCTAATCGCTTCGCCTGCTTTTCCTTTGGCATTTTCTTCCATATAACGACCCAGAAGAACAAAGGAAATAATGCTGGCAGCCGCTTCAAAATATAAGTGCCCTTTGCCTCTTAACAGGGAGGGTAGGCTATATCCATAAGCCGAACCGACACCGATAGCAATTAAGCTATCCATATTTGCCCTGCCCATTTTTGCGAGTAACCAAGCTTTGCTAAAAAAAGCACCATCTGCTGCAAAAACGACAGGTGTTGTTAGTGCAAATTGAATCCAGTGAAAAATACGTCCTGTAGGCATAGCCATACCAATAGCTACTACTGGAGTAGTTAAGACGCTGGCCCAGATAAATCGTTTTTTAGCGCTGGCCAGGCGCTGGTGCTCCTTTCTTATAAGCTCCTGACGCTGCGATAGCGTATCCATCAAGTTTGCTTTATAGCCAACTTTGCTAATAATTTCTGCCATATCCTGACGCGATAAGCGGCCATTTGTTGAGGCGATGGCAGAAGCAAAGTTGACAGTGGCATTGTGTACGCGAGGGTCCCGCTTTAAGGACATCTCCAGTAAAAGTGCGCAAGAGGCGCAAGTCATACCTTCAATAGCCAGACTAAAACCCTGGATAGGAGCACTTGTATCTTCAACGATATTACTTGGAGGGAGACTGATTTTTTTCTTGCTGATATTTCCGAGCACCATATCCAGTATGGTTAGCAGGTTTTCTTTAGGTAAGCTGTTATGATCAAAGTACAGTGTTACCGAGCCTATTTCTGGTATAGATTTTACGGTTTTTATTTCAGGGCGTTTTTTTAGAATAATCTCGAAAATATAAGTTCGTTCTGGATCTTTTTCCAAAATAGGCACTAAAATCCGGACGCGGTTTTTTAGTTCGTGAACGAGCTTAAAATTGTTAGGCTGAAATGCTGAGGCCATGATGGGCGATATTTCTAGCATGCTTTATTGTTGTGGCAGCAGCTTTCTTGCCATGATTGTGAGCCATATTTGAACTATTTGGATAAGGTAGATGTTTATTTAGATGCTTCTTCAGGGAGAAGATTATCTTCGTTGAGCATTTGGTAAATACCCTGGCAACCTTCACAGCAAAATTCCTTTTTGCCTTCTTTGCTTAGAAGAGTAAAGCCTTCAACTTCTACAGGAAGTCCGCATAAATCACATGATTTTTTTTTGTCAGCCATAAGTATCAATTTTGATAGTAGTTTGAACCGATAAGCGTAATTGGACTATACCAGAGATAGGGCAGTTTTTTGAATTATTTTGTGCGTTGCCTGGGGTATGATTGCATACTTTTGCTGAGGCTTTCATTAAAGCAATGCGCATAGCTCCCGTTAGACTGGAGCCTAAGCCAATTCGTGTGGCTACGGCTGGTAGTACAATAAAGGAGGCAAGAGCAAGACCTGCACCAAGCATTATTGCGCCATTTGAAATCTGAGATTCTTGTTGCAGAGGTTGTGGGTCGCTCATATTTTGATTTGATTTAGGTGTAGTGGTCTTTATAACTATACAAAAAGCAAGCCAACTATTAACAGTCTGTTTTATAAGTATATTTTATTATTGTAGAAAATAAATCAGCAAAAATAAGGTATTTAAGGTGTTTTTTATATGCTTTGTTACGATTATATTTCGAAGCCCTGACGGTATGATGTATAAATAATTAGCGGGATGAAAGGGGCGAAATATTCGGACTAGATTTTTAAGATAGGGTTAAATGACTAAAAAATGGCGACTCCTTGAGCCGCCATTTTTTGTTTATAGGGTTTCAGAAACAGCGCAAAAATAGGTTTTTAAATATTCAGTTTCAGAGATAGATGGGTGAATAGGGTGGTCAGGGGCTTGGCCCCCAGTTGCCACAATACTTAGACTTCTATCTATATGGCGTGCTGAAGAGCGTAGTATTTCGTGCAAATTAGCTTTGCTTAAATGATACGAGCAGGATGCAGAAATCAGGATTCCGTCTTTTGCTAAAACTTGTAGTGCGAGATGATTTAGCCGGCGGTAGGCTTCGTAGCCTGATTTAAAGTCTTTCTTGCGCTTGATTAAAGCGGGTGGGTCTAAAATTACTATATCAAAGCGTTTCTTTTCCAGTCGAGCTTGTTTTAAATACTCAAAGACATCGCTCTGCACAAACTGCATTCTGTCGCTAACATTATTTAAATGGGCATTTTGTTTTGCCAGAGCAATCGCACTGGCAGAAGCATCAACGCAGGTCACTTGTTGTGCGTTGTTTAATGCAGCGGGAATGCCCCAGGCTCCGGAATAAGAGAATAAATCCAGTACGGTTTTCTCTTGCGCTAATTGAGCTAATTGAGCGCGGCTACTACGGTGATCATAAAACCAGCCAGTTTTCTGGCCAGCGACGATATCAATCTGGAACTGCGCATTATTTTCTTCAATAATTAATTGCTCAGGTATCGTCCCATATGCGCAGACAGACTCAGTAGGCAGGCCTTCTAAGGTCCGTTGTGGGTTATCATTCTTAAGTAAAATGGCTTTTGGCTGTAGCAACTCAATTAATACTGCTAGTAACGGTTCTTTTTGCCGATCGATACCAGCGGTTGTGATTTGTACGGATAAGACATCAGCAAATCGATCTATAACCAGGCCAGGCAAGCCATCGCTTTCGCCAAAAATAAGCCGGTAATAAGGCTTGCTATAAAAGCGCTCACGCAAAGCTAGTGCCCGGGCGATGCGTATAGCAAACATTTTTTCGCCTAACTTGGCGCTGGGTTTCCGGGATAAAATTCGCGCACAGACCAGGGTGCCTGGATTAATATAGGCACTGCCGAGTATTTGACCGTCGCTGGCGATTACTTTGACCATATCACCCGGCTCAAACTGGTTTAAAGGGCTACGCTGGGTATCAACTTCGTTACTAAAAACCCAGAGGTGACCTTTGCGTAAGCGTTTATCTTCGTTTTTCTTGAGAAATAGTTCAGGGTGAGCCATAGAATATTAATGTGCTTATAGGAGAGTTAATGAAATATTATAACTAACAAAGCAATACGGGTTAGGACAAAATCTTTAGCACAGAGATATTTCTATTTTAATTCTATACTATAGCTGCCTATATCTTGTTCAGGTGCGCCTATGAAAAAATCTATATTGGTGCTTGCCGAGCTTGGAATAAATATACTGGGGTGGTCTTTGCCCAGATATTCTCGAGGGGAAAACTCTCTCTGGGCAAACTGGCCTCCATGCTGGTTATGCAAGGTTACTAGAAGATGAGGTAAGTGTTGCTCAAAGTCAGCATGGTTAATAAAGCTGATTTGCAGGCGATAGGTGTTGTTACTGAGCTTAATTATCGTGCTGCCGATGGTAGTGAATTCAGTAAGGTTACGATAGCTTGGCAGAGGGTAATCAAGTTTATTGCTTAGTGTTTCTAGCCACGGCCTTAGTTGCGCATTTTGGGCTAGCAGGTAGCCAGTAAAGTAAATAAGTTGATAAAAGAATAATAAAATAGCGACCAGGCTTCCTGCTATCCAGTGCTTGGTGTGAGAAACGGGTTCTTTTTGCCAGGGATAAGTTTCGCTAATGCCGGGTTCATCTTTGGGTGGTGTCTGTTTGCTCATCGAGGCGTGAGGATTAAACTTATACTTGCATTGCGTACAGCTTATTCTGCCGGGTGTTTTTTTAGTTGTCGGTTACTGGTTTTTTGTGGGTGCTTACACTTTGGGCAAAAAGTGTCCATAAACTTATTTTTTGATGCTGTCCAGGCGGCACCAGTCACCTTGGATAATGGCACTGTTAATTGTAAAGCTGGATTGATAGCAAGCGCTTACAGAATCAGCCTGTTCTTTTAAGATGCCGGATAATACCAGTTGTCCTGTCGGGCATACCAAATTGCTAATATTGTCAGATAATTCGATCAGCGGCTTGGCAAGAATATTGGCTAATACAATATCCGCCTGAAAAGGCTTAAATTGCTCAGGCAAATAGGTCTTGATTTTACTAGCGACCTTATTTTTTTGCGCATTATCCTGTGTTGCAATAAGAGCCTGCGGGTCTATATCAATCGCATGAGCCTCTTTTGCGCCCAGCAGCACGGCGGCAACAGCGAGAATGCCAGAGCCACAGCCAAAATCAATCACGGTTTTACCGGTAATATCGTGTTCTGCTAACCACTCCAGGCAGAGTGCGGTCGTTGCATGGGTGCCGGTACCAAAGGCGAGCCCAGGGTCGAGAATTAAACTAACTGTACCTGTTCTGGATTGTTCTTGACCAGAAGGGTATACCCATAAGCGTTCACCGAATTGCATAGGCTGGAAATGTTCCATCCAGGCACGCTCCCAGATTTGGTCTTGCAGAACTTCGGCATGCCAGTCATGAACGCTATTATCTGAAAACTGCTGGAATAGCAGGCTTTTTATTATCTCAGGAGATGCATCCAGTTCAAATAAGGCAATAGTTTTCGTCTGCCCCCAGATTTTGGTTTCGCCTATTTTTGGTTCATAGACTGGCTGGGCGGTTGCGCTCATAAATGTGACTGAAACAGCACCCAGTTCGTTAAGGAAATTGGAAATATCAGCAGCACTAGCTTCGTTGCTGATGACAGAAATTTGATGCCAGGCCATAATGAAGTGATTAGGGTAGGGCGGACTTTAGTCCGCTAGAGCATAGAAAGAAAAGCGGGTTGATGGCGCAGTTTATCACTTGTTTTTTTCACCATGAAGGGTATGAAGTGGGCTTGTTTAAAACATTATCCTTGGTAGGGCACTGAAAATAGTACATATGCTTTCAAAATCTTCATGTCCTTCATGGTAAAAAGATATGCTGACGCAGTTAAAAAGGCGGACTAAAGTCCGCCCTACAACGATTTAGCTCATGCCGAGTTTCTTTTCTAAATAGTGGATATTCTGACTTCCTGCAGCAAACGCGCTATCCGCCATAATGTCCTGTTGTAATGGGATATTAGTCTTGATGCCATCGATTACCATTTCACTTAAAGCCGTACGCATGCGAGCAATAGAGCTAGCTCTGTCATCGCCATGTGCGATCAGTTTGCCGATCATTGAGTCATAATAGGGTGGCACTGTATAGCCATTGTAAATATGTGTTTCACAACGAATTCCAGGGCCGCCAGGCATATGGAAAAGATCAATAGTACCTGGGCATGGCATAAAGGTAACAGGGTCTTCAGCATTCAGGCGGCATTCGATGGCATGACCGCGAATAACGATATCATCCTGAGTAAAAGAGAGTGGCTCACCAGCAGCAATACGTAATTGCTCTTTGACGATATCAATACCGGTCACCATTTCAGTCACTGGATGTTCAACCTGTATGCGGGTATTCATTTCTATAAAAAAGAACTCGCCTCTCTCAAATAGAAATTCAAAAGTACCTGCGCCAAGGTAGCCGATATCGCGACAGGCTTGAGCGCAACGCTCACCAATAAAATTGCGCAGCTCTTCGGTAATGCCGGGAGCAGGGGCTTCTTCAACTACCTTTTGGTGGCGGCGTTGCATAGAACAATCCCGTTCACCTAGGTGAACGGCATTGCCGTGTGAGTCAGAAAGAATCTGAATTTCAATATGGCGCGGGTCTTCCAGAAACTTTTCCATATAGACGGTTGAATTGCCGAAAAATGAACCTGCTTCTGACTTGGTTAAAGCAATGGAACTGATTAAAGCGCCTTCGGTATGAACTGTGCGCATACCTCGGCCGCCACCGCCGCCGGCTGCTTTGATAATAATCGGGTAGCCGATTTCTTGTGCCATTTTCAGGTTAATGGCATTATCATCCCCTAAAGGTTCGCCATTACCAGGTACACAAGGGATGCCTGACGCTATCATCGCCTTTTTAGCTTCGATTTTATCGCCCATGGCGCGAATGGTATCCGCCTCAGGGCCGACAAAAATAAAGCCACTTTTCTTAACCTTTTCAGAGAATTCTGCACTTTCAGCTAAAAAACCATATCCCGGGTGAATGGCTTCTGCATCGGTGACTTCAGCTGCACTAATTAGTGCAGGGATATTAAGATAGCTATCTGCAGAAGCGGCAGGGCCGATGCAAATAGCTTCATCAGCTAAGCGAACATGCTTTAAATCGCGATCAGCACTGGAATAAACGGCAACTGTTTTAATGCCCAGCTCACGACAGGCACGTAAAATACGTAAAGCAATCTCGCCACGGTTGGCAATAACAAGTTTATCGAACATAGTTTTTACCTCGTTATTATTCTATGATGAAAAGTGCTTGATCATACTCAACGGATTGTGCATCCTCGATTAATATTTGTTTGATAACGCCAGTTTTATCCGCTTCAATTTGGTTAAGAATTTTCATTGCTTCAATAATGCACAGCGTATCGCCTTCTTTAACGGATTGACCCACTTCTATAAAGGGGGCGGAACCCGGGGAAGCCGAGCGGTAGAATGTCCCCACCATAGGTGATTTAACGGCATGCCCTGAAGGCTCGTTGGGTGCCGGGTCACTGGCAGTTAAAGCGGAGGCAGGTGCTGCTAAAGCTACAGGGGCAACAGCGACAGGCGCAGCCGGAGCGAACTTGCTTGAATAGCGGTTAATGCGGACAGACTCTTCGCCTTCGGTAATTTCGATTTCAGCGATGTCAGATTCTTCAATAATTTCGATCAGTTTTTTTATTTTTCTAATATCCACGATTTATTTTCTCTCGAGTAGTGTCTGATGAGCAGCCTGTAAGGCCAGTTCGTATCCTGTCGCACCAAATCCACAAATAACTCCCTCTGCAATATCAGAGAAATAGGAGTGTTTACGAAACGACTCCCGTGCGTGAACATTGGATAGGTGGACTTCTATAAAAGGAACTTTTGTTGCTAATAAAGCATCACGAATCGCGACGCTAGTATGGGTGAATGCAGCAGGGTTGATAATAATAAAATCAACCTGATCAGCGAAGGCCTGATGAATTAGCTCAACAAGCTCATGCTCGGCATTATTTTGATGAAAACTTAATGTATGGCCTGCTTTGCTGGCAAAGGCGGCTGCGCTTTTTTGAATATCAGCTAGAGTTTTATTGCCATAATGCCCCGGCTCTCGTATGCCGAGCAGGTTCAGATTAGGGCCATTAAGTATTGTAATTTTTGCCATTCTGTACGTTGTTTTTATTATTTTACGCAAGTATGTGGTAATTTTGCCTAATTTGTAAGGTTTTGTCCAGATATATGTTTTTTAGCAGCAGTTCGCGACAAAACTGGTAGTTTTTTTACTACTTTAAGTGTGTATTGAGGTAGGGTTGAGAGCTTAATAAGGGCTCAATTAGCTCAGTCAGGCGTTGCTTTGATAGTTCACCAGGATGGTAAAAAATAATTTGTTGCTGTTGGTTGACTATGGCTGTAAAGGGGATGGCGCTGACGGTGTTACCTAGTTGTTGGGCAAGTTTTGCACCGCCTGACTCGGCAATCAGGATAGGATAATTTATATCAATAAAGCTTAAGTAGTCGGCAACTAATTCAGCTTCATCAATTGCTATACCGATAAACTGAACATTTTGTCCTGCATATTCTGTTTGTAGTTGAATAAATTCAGGAATTTCTTTCAGGCAGGGTGGGCACCAGGTAGCCCAGAAATTAATAATTAAAATTTTCCTATGCCATTCTGAAATAGGGTGGAGTGTGCCTGAGAGGTCTGGCAGGGAAAATTCAGGCAGCGGGATGGCTTGCTGCGCCTGCAAAGGCTTCTGGCTTTGCTGCCAGGCAATCAACGAACTTGTCAGCAACAGGGAAATAAATAACAAAGCAATCAGATGTTTAGACATATGCAATACAAGTTAGACCAAGTGTATATTAAAGCTGAGACAGATGTTGTAAGAAAGCTTCGGCTTCTTGATAGCCAATTACACGTGCACTGGATTGTTCTTGCTGATTAAGGTTAAAAAACAGGATCGCAGGTGGGCCAATTAAATCAAAGGCTTTCAATAAGGCTTTATCCTGATCATTATTTTCAGTGACATCGGCTTGTAATAATACAAAACTAGATAGTGCCTGCTTAACGTCGGGGTTATTTAAAGTATAGGCTTCCATTTCTTTGCAGCTAATGCACCAGTCAGCATAAAAATCCAGCATCACCCATTTTCCTTGGGCGCTTGCTGCTTTTAGCTTCTGGTCTAATTCTGCTAAAGAGGCTACGCGTTTAAATTCTATGGGTGCTTCCTGCTGCGGATTGGTTGAACCGGATGCAAGGCCTTTTAAAGGTAGTAATGGGTTAGTATTTCCGGCACTAAGACCTATTAGAATAAGCACGCCATAGGCAAGCAAAATAACGCCCGCTCCCTTCCAAAGCTTATGCCAGCCACTATCAATTTCTGGTAAAGGGTCTAATACCCGCAGATAAATAGCTGGAATTATGCATAACATTGCCCAGAATAACATTGTCAATTCCGGGGCAATAACACGCTCTAGCATCCATACGGCTACAGCAAGCATGATGACTCCAAACACAATCTTACTGGCATTAAGCCAGTGCCCTGCTTTGGGTAATAAACTGCCTGCAGAGGCACCAATAATAAGCAGTGGGACGCCCATGCCAAAGCCCATCACAAATAATGCAGAGCCGCCTAGAATCACATCACCCGTCTGGCCGATATACATCAGTGCAGCAGCTAGGGGGGCAGCGACGCAAGGTCCGACTATCAAGGATGACAAAACGCCCATGACGGCAGCGCTGATAAAAGAGCCGTCGCGGTGTTTATTACTGGTATTCTGTAAACGGGTTTGTAACGATTTTGGCAGTTCCAGATTATAAAAGCCGAACATCGACAAGGATAAAGCGATAAAAATAGCACTAAATAGATAAATCACCCAGGGAGCCTGAAAAATCGCCTGAAGATTACTGCCAAACAAAGCCGCAAGCACACCAAAAACAGTATAGGTTATAGCTGAAGCGAGTACGAAACTTAAGGATAGGAAAAAAGCTTTGCGATGAGTAATGTTTTCCCCGTGGCCGACAATAATACCCGATAAAATGGGGATCATCGGAAATACACAAGGTGTAAAAGCGAGTAATAAACCAAAGCCTAAAAAGCTTAATAAGGTCAGGAAGAAAGAGTCTTGTTGTAACGATGCGACAATAAGGTCTTGTTCAGACTCGGTTTTTTTCTTAACGCTAGCAAGTGGACTAGTCGTTGCAGCAGTTGAACTTACAGGTAATAATAAATTGACTGTTTTCTGCATCGGTGGATAGCATACCCCGCGCTCCGCACAGCCCTGAAATTTAGCCGTCAGGGTTATTTCGTGTTCAGCCGTATTGCTGCGTGCTAATGGCACATTAAAACTTAGATTATTATATAAGAGTTCGACATCACCAAATGCTTCGTCATGTGTCGCTTTTCCATGGGGAATATCATAGCTAAGTAACTGTGTATCTATGGCTGAATCGGAGGATAATTGCAGATTAAATTTTTCCCGATACAGATAATATCCATCTGCGATACGCCATTGTAAATTCAGAGTATGCGCATCTTTTATCGTGGCAAAAAATTGAAAAGCTTCATCGGCAGGCAGTAATTTATCAGAAAATAGCGCTAAGCTCTGTCCCAGTCCTTTACTTATTTGATCTAAGGGATTAAATGAGTCACTGGTTTGCGGTGCATTTATAGCAGGTAAATTTATATTTAGAACAGTTCTCTGCGGAGGGTAGCAAAGTCCAGCATCAGCACAGCCCTGGTGTTTTACCAGTAGAGCAAAGGTCGTTGCTGCAGCGGGGCGCTTTAGTGTTAAAAGACTTTTTATAGAATGACGATAGACCTCCATATCCCCAAAATTTGGGTCTTTTTTTATTTTTCCAGCCGGTAAATCAGCCCGTTCTATACGTATAGAATCAGTTTTCGAGGTAAACGAAATTTTCTTGCGATATAAATAATAACCATCGGCAATCAACCAGGAAATCTTGACATTACCATCTTTTGTAGTAACAGCTGAAACTTTAAACGCTTGATCTGCTTGTAATAATTCATCCGGATCAAGGGCGTTAGCCGATAGGCTAACAAGAATAAAAAAACAGGTAAAAATAAATTTAAAATAATACATGGGCTTATCTATAAAGTAGTCAGGCAATTCATTTTTACCAGGAAAATAATGATCACTGGTCTGTCGTGATAGCTGCGCTGATAAAAAACGTTCGGTATTTATTCTTTAATGAAGGAAGGCAGGAGATTTAAAAGTGTCTGTCTTGTTATGTTTACACTATACTCGGTCACGAATGCGGAATAATTACCGAGCTAATTTTTAACGAGAACAAGGTGCTGAAAGAGACGCATAGTAGGCTACGCAAGTGTTTCAGCAACGCAGTTATCGGCAAAAAGTCAGCCAATAAGAAGCCGCATTCGTGACTGCGCGAAGTATAATTACACTCTGCCAGGAACAACCGAGATTGAGCAGGATTTTAACACAGGCGGCTCGTTTGTTTTCAAAGATTTATTGTAAGCATTTTGCAATGATAAGTGCAGGGTGAGTATTTTAGGTAGTGTGCTATATGAGTTCAATACCAGACGGAATATTTGATTTTTTTAAAAAAAGCCTTATTGTAGTTACTTAGATTAAACCAAGAGGTCACATAATGAATCCGGTACAGCTCATCTTTTTAGTCTTTTTGATCGTTCCGTTTATAGAGATTTACCTGCTATTACAAATTGGCGGCATCGTTGGAGTGTTTCCTACTATTGCTTTGGTTGTTACCACTGCAATCATCGGCGCAAACTTGTTAAGGCGCCAAGGTCTGGCAACCTTGCAACGTTTTCAGGATAGTTTGCAGCGCGGACAAATTCCCGCTTATGAAATGGTTGAAGGGCCAATATTACTGGTGGGTGGCGCGTTATTATTAACCCCTGGTTTTTTTACTGATGTGATCGGCTTTGCCTGTTTAATCCCGTCTGCACGCAAGAAAATTGCTCAGTACATTATTGAAAAACGTCTGGTTCAGGGCGGTGTTGTTCCGGGGCAGCAAAAACCAAAAGCCGGGCCTGGAGTTATAGAGGGTGAGTTTAATCGAGAAGACTAAAGCTGGCGCTGGATAAAATACATTCATTAAATAGAACGCAATCACAAGTAAAAAACTTCAGCTTTTTTGTTGGCAGCAATATCTAAAGCTATTGAACTTCTGTTTCGATGATTGCAGAAAATAGATTCCCGGTAAGTGTATCGGGAATCGCGTGTTTTTTATTTCTGAATATGCACTAGCCGCTGTTAGCCTCTTGAATAACATGCACATCACGCTGAGGAAAAGGAATGGAAATGCCTTCGGCAGCAAAGCGCTTTTTTACTAAATGAGTAATATCCCAGTAGTCTTGAGTTTTAACTCAGGGACAAACTATCAAAGGGAGGGGTTTCTGCGGCTAAATCTTTTAGTTCAGATGAGCGCTGGGAAAGTAAATGAATATTACTTAAAATTGCCTCATTCATCGATAATAGATGATTGCTCTTCGCTTATTCCATCGGGTGTTGTTTTGCTTTCTGCGGATACCGAAAAACTAGTTAAACTAAAAAAAAGGCGAGTAGCAATGGGAGATACTTTGGCAATTAGCTGGCTTTAGCATAGCTATCAATATTATACTTCGCACGCCAGACCCAAGAACACAGCTAACAAAGTGCATGGCAATACAAATACTGGCGACTAAGCTCCTGTTATACAGGTTATTTAGCGCTTAACTCGAAGAATTCAATTCATTTATATCCTCATGCAATTTGATTTATTAAGCAATGATGGTCAAGCACGCCGCGGGCGTTTGACTTTTGATCGCGGCGTGGTGCAAACGCCTATATTTATGCCTGTTGGCACCTATGGCTCAGTGAAATCTTTGACTCCACATGAGCTTGTCGATAATGGCGCACAGATTATATTAGGTAATACCTTTCATTTGATGCTGCGGCCTACTACCGAGGTTATTAAGGCGCATGGTGACCTGCATGATTTTATGTGCTGGCAGGGGCCTATTCTTACCGACTCTGGCGGGTTTCAGGTTTTTAGTCTGGGCGAATTACGCAAGATTAGTGAAGCAGGTGTCACCTTTAAATCGCCGATAGACGGCAGTAAGATTTTTATGGGGCCAGAAGAGTCGATGCAGGTGCAGCGTGATTTAGGCTCGGATATCGTGATGATTTTTGACGAATGCACGCCGTATCCAGCGACTGTGCAAGAGGCAGCTGATTCGATGCGCTTATCCTTGCGCTGGGCAGAGCGCAGTAAAAAGGCGCATGGCGATAACCCATCGGCTTTGTTTGGCATTGTACAGGGAGGTATGTATAAGCATTTGCGTCATGAATCGGTTTCAGGTTTGGTGGATATTGGTTTTGATGGCTATGCGATAGGCGGGCTTTCTGTGGGCGAGCCAAAAGATGAAATGATGGCGGCGCTGGATGCCGTTCATCCATTGTTGCCACAAGATAAGCCACGTTATTTAATGGGTGTGGGTACCCCTGAGGACTTAATCGAAGCGGTCAGGCGTGGCATAGATATGTTTGATTGTGTGATGCCGACGCGTAATGCACGCAATGGTCATATCTTTACTACTACTGGTGTGATTAAAATTCGTAATAGCCAGTATCAGTTTGATACCAAACCCCTGGATGAGAACTGTGCCTGCTACACCTGCCAGAATTACTCACGTTCCTATCTGCGCCATTTGGATAAGTGTCGCGAGATATTGGGTGCGCGCTTAAATACCATTCATAATCTGCATTACTATTTAAGCTTAATGCAAGAGGTGCGTGAAGCGATAGAAAGCAAGGCGTTTGACAGTTATGTCAAATCATTTTATCAACAGCGGGGCAAAGTTGTGCCAGAAATATTGCGTGCAGATACGATTGCGGAAAATATATCGAGTTGATTTTTGCCGATAGCAAGCGCTGAAATAGAGTTCCATGGCTGTTTCTGTAACGTAGTCTTGCGGCCAAAAGCGGCGGATAGAAATCCATAATGGTGACTATACGAAGTATATGTAATAATATAGAGCTTTTTTACTAAATAATTGATGATATTGGGGAAGACATGAGTTTTTTAATTTCTGATGCTGTGGCTGAAGCAGCTCCAGTAGTCGCACAACCAGGTTGGGAAGGGATGCTATTTCCAGTGGGTATCTTGGTGTTTTTTTACTTTTTATTTCTAAGGCCTCAGCATAAACGCACCAAAGAGCATAAAAAAATGCTTGAGCAGATGCAGGCTGGTGCAGAAGTTGTTACTGGCGGTGGTGTTTTGGGCAAAGTTGTTAGTCTGGACGAAAATTTTGTACAGGTCGAAGTGGCACCTAATACCGTTATTCAGGTACAGCGCCATCAGATCAGTAGCTTAATGCCTAAAGGAACTTTCAAAGTTCAAATGAAAAAAACCAAATCTTAAGTCGCAAAAGCGATTAGGAGCGGACTTGTTTAGATGAGTGCATTTCGGGAGTAGGTTGGTTTAACTCCTGAATGTGCTCATTTTTCGTTGGTGCAGACTGCGCCAGACCTTGATTTATCTTGTTGGACTTATCATGCAAAACCATTTCCCTATATGGAAAAACTTACTGATTCTCATCGTCCTGATTTTAGGGATTGTGTATTCATTGCCTAATCTTTATGGTGATGATCCATCAGTACAGATATCAGCCGGCGATGCGACTGATATTACAGAATTACAGCTTGCACAAATTGAAGGCACATTAAGTGATGCGGCAATTACCGCAAAAGCGATAGAGCTGCAAGGCACTAAAGTGTTGGCGCGCTTTAATAATACAGATGATCAAATGCGCGCTGCTGATTTATGGCGTAATAGTCTAGGTAGTCGATATATCGTTGCTTTAAATCTAGCGCCGGCGACACCTGATTGGCTGCGATCCATTGATGCCGAGCCTATGTATTTAGGGTTGGACTTACGTGGTGGAGTGCATTTCCTGTTAGAAGTGGATATGGTTGCGGCGTTAAAACAGGCTGATGAACGCTACAATAACGATATTCGTCTGGCGTTACGTACAGCTAAAATTCGCTATAAATCCGTTACTTTTGATAACGGTGCGGTGAAGGTTGTGTTGCGTAACGAGAAAGATAAGCAGGCTGCTATCGATATGATAGACGATGAGTTTCGTAAGCTGGATATGAAGGTCGACGAAGCGCAGCCAGTGATTTATTTAAGTATTTCTGAGCAAGAAATAAACGAAATCAAGAAATTTGCGCTGGCGCAGAATATTACTACCTTGCGTAATCGGGTCAACGAACTAGGTGTTTCCGAGCCGGTGATTCAGCAGCAAGGTGATAACCGTATCGTTGTGCAGTTGCCTGGCGTGCAGGATACAGCGCAGGCTAAAGAAATTCTCGGTACGACAGCGACGCTGGAATATCGCAAAGTTGATACCGAACATGATATACAGCGTGCCATTGCTGGTCGGGTGCCTGTCGGCTCTAGACTTTACTATGAGCGTGATACCAAAGCGCCGGTGTTATTAAAGCGCCGGGTGATTATTACAGGGGATCAGATTGTTGATGCGTCATCTGGTCTGGATCAGAATGGTTCTGCGTCGGTGAATATTACCTTGAATGGTATTGGTGCCAAGAAAATGGGTAAGTTCACCAAAGATAATATAGGACAGCCTATGGCGGTGGTTTTTATTGAACAGAAAGCCACTACAAAAATGGTAAATGGTAAAAAAATACGTCATAAGGAAAAGGTTGAAGAGGTCATCAGTATTGCTACTGTTCGAGATGCCTTTAGTAAGCGCTTTCAGACCACGGGTCTAGATAGTACGCAGGAGGCACGTAAACTGTCACTCTTATTAAGAGCTGGAGCATTAGCTGCGCCTGTAGATATCGTTGAAGAGCGCACAGTGGGTCCAAGTCTGGGGCAGGATAATATCGATAAAGGTATGTTGTCAGTGATAGTGGGTTTTGTTTTAGTGTTGGTCTTTATGGCTGTTTATTACAAAACCTTTGGTCTTATTGCTAATCTGGCTTTGACATTTAATCTGGTGGTGATTGTTGCTGTGCTATCCATGCTACAAGCGACTCTAACCTTGCCGGGTATCGCCGGAATTGTACTGACCGTTGGTATGGCCGTGGATGCCAATGTATTAATTTTTGAGCGTATTAAAGAGGAATTGCGCAATAGAAACTCGCCGCAAACTAGTATTTTTCTAGGTTACGAAAAAGCCTTTGCAACCATTTTTGATGCCAATATTACTACCTTATTAGTAGCCCTGGTGTTATTTGGTTTTGGTACCGGCCCAATTAAAGGCTTTGCAATTACACTAGCAATCGGAATTTTAACGTCCATGTTCACCGCGATTTTAGGTTCACGTATGGTGATTAACTGGATATATGGTTCTCGTCAACGTCTCGATAAGCTATCTATTTAGCAAGGATAAATATTATGATTAAACAAATAGATTTTTTAGGTAAACGTCGACTGGCAGCGATTTTCTCCGGTTTATTACTGCTTACTACGATTGTTTCTTTGGCTACGCAAGGCCTAAAGCTGGGTATTGATTTTACTGGTGGAACACTGGTTGAAATTGGCTATCAACAGTCAGTCGACCTTAAAGTGATGCGTACAGCACTTGAAAATGCAGGTTTTGAGGATGCCACTGTGCAGCATTTTGGCTCGACTAAAGAGGTGTTAATTCGACTAAAACCGAAAGAAGGTTTTAGTAATGCTCAGTTGAGCACCGAGGTTGCTACGGCAGCTAGTGGGGCAATGACTGAAAAGGGAGATTTGCGTCGCGTTGAATTTGTTGGTCCACAAGTGGGTGATGAGCTGACTGAAGATGGCGGCTTAGCATTGCTGTACTCCATGTTTGGTATTTTGATTTATGTCGCCTGGCGCTTTGAATACAAATTTGCCTTAGGCTCGGTCGCAGCCCTGGCGCATGATGTCTTGATTACCCTGGGTTTTTTCTCATTATTACAGCTGGAGTTTGACTTAACCGTATTGGCCGCTGTTTTAGCGGTGATTGGTTATTCTTTAAACGATACCATCGTTGTTTATGATCGTATTCGGGAAAATTTTAGATTACTGCGTAAAGGTTCGGCAGAAGATGTGATGAATATCTCATTGAACCAGACTTTAAGTCGTACTATTATGACGTCAGTCACGACACTTTTGGTACTTATTGCATTAGCCGTATTAGGCGGTGAGATTATTCATAATTTTGCCATTGCTTTAACTGTCGGTGTGGTCATCGGGACTTATTCTTCTATCTTTGTTGCCAGTCCATTAGTGTTGGCATTAGGTGTTAGTAAAGAAGATTTGATGGAGCCAGAGATCGAAGGCAATGATATTGATATGATGCCTTAACAAATATTTATGTAGGGAGTGGCTTTAGCCTGCCTTTTTAAAAAGGCAGGCTAAAGCCACTCCCTACATTTAAAAACAAGTAATTTCGATAGTAGTCCTAAAAAAGGAAGCTATCACACTATTTTTATTTATTATCACAATTTGGAGTTTAAAAAAATGGCAGTAGAACGTACTTTTTCTATCGTAAAACCTGATGCAGTAGCGAAAAACCATATTGGTGAAATTTACAATCGTTTTGAAAGCAATGGTTTACGCATTGTTGCTGCAAAGATGATGCAATTATCGAAAGAAAAAGCAGAAGGCTTTTATGCCGAGCATAGCGAACGTCCTTTTTTCAACGATCTTGTGGCTTTTATGATTTCTGGCCCTGTGATGGTTCAGGTTTTAGAAGGTGAAGGCGCGGTATTAAAAAATCGTGATTTAATGGGAGCGACTAACCCGGCAGAAGCTGATGCGGGAACTATCCGTGCTGACTTCGCTACAAGCATTGATGAAAATGCAGTGCATGGTTCTGATGCAGTAGAGTCAGCAGCCAGAGAAATTGGATACTTCTTCTCTGACGAGGAGCTTTGTGAGCGAATTCGCTAAACAGGAAAAAATAAATCTACTCAATTTTGACAGAAAAGGCATGCAGGCCTTTTTTGTTGAAATTGGTGAGAAGCCTTTTCGTGCGACCCAGCTAATAAAGTGGATCTATCAGGAAGGTGAGTACGACTTTGATCAAATGACCAATTTAAGTAAGTCTTTACGGACTTACTTAAAAGAGCATTGCTGTATTATTGCGCCGGATATTATCTTTGAACAGGTGGCTAGTGATGGCACTCGCAAATGGATAGTAGAAATGGGCGGCGGTAATAAAGTAGAAGCAGTTTATATCCCCGAAGAAAATCGAGCCACACTATGTGTTTCTTCGCAAGTAGGTTGTGCGCTGGCCTGTACTTTTTGCTCTACGGCACAGCAAGGTTTTAACCGTAATCTCAGTACTGCTGAAATTATCGGTCAGTTAATAGCTGCGAATGATCGCATGGGCGAACAAGGGCGCATCACGAATGTAGTGATGATGGGCATGGGTGAACCCTTATTAAATTTTGATAGTGTAGTCTCGGCAATGAACCTGATGACGGAGGATTTCGCCTTTGGCTTATCTAAGCGTCGGGTGACTATCAGTACCTCTGGGGTAGTTCCAGCCATGTATCGCTTAACCGATGCATGCGATGTCAGTATGGCGGTATCTTTACATGCTTCGACAGATGAGCTGCGGGATATATTGGTACCGATTAATCAGAAATACCCTTTAAAAGAATTGATGGCTGCTTGTCAAGCATACATAGCAACATCGCCGCGGGGATTTATTACCTTTGAATATGTCATGTTAGAGGGGGTGAATGATTCGTTGGTTGATGCAAGGGGATTAGTGAAGTTGTTGAAAAACGTGCCGTCAAAAATGAACTTGATTCCGTTTAATCCCTTCCCGAATACCAAGTACACCTGTTCATCAACTGAAGCGATTGCGCGCTTTAGAGATGTATTATACAAAGCCGGAATTGTGACTACGGTGCGCAAGACGCGCGGTGAAGATATTGATGCTGCCTGTGGGCAATTAGTCGGTAAAGTAAAAGATAAAAGCCGTCGAGCAGAGAGATTACAAAGGATGGAAGCGCAGCATGAAAATTAATGCTGCTTATTTGTTGGTCTTAATAGGCTTGATAACGGCTTGTTCTTCTAATGATGAACCGAAAAAAGTAGTCTATGTAGAGCAGGAGACGGTGATTCTGGATCGCTCCTCTCAAGACCGGGCTAAAACATTAACCGAGCTAGGGTTGGCGTATTACAAATTAGAAAAATATAATTACGCGGAAGATAACCTGAAGCGATCATTAAAGTTGGATAATAAGAACGCGACGACTTATCAGGTTTTTGCCTTGATTAAGCAGCGTAGTAAAAAGCCTGATCAAGCACAGCATTATTTTGATAAAGCGCTAAAGCTGGAGCCTGATAATTTCAATATACTAACAGCTTATGCTGTTTTTTTATATGAAGAAGAGCGGCATGATGAGGCTGTTATTGAGTTTAAGCGTATTGTAAACGCACCGTTCTATAAGAAAAAATGGGTCGCTTATAGCTACTTGGGATTATATGATTTAGAGAATGATGAGCAAAGAGCTGCAGAGATAAAGTTTTATAAAGCTTTACAAGCCGATTCGAGCTACTCGCTAGCATTATTTGAAACGGCTAAAATCCGCTATTCAAAAGGGGAGATGATGTCGGCCAGAGCCTATGTCGAGCGCTATTTTGGATCAGCTGGAAAAACGCTGGATGGGCTGGAGCTGGCTATTAAAATAGAAACAGCATTACAGACTTATGACCTGGTTGAACAATATCAGTTAGAGTTAACGCGAAACTTCCCTTTTTCTAAAGCGGCAGAAAAAATACAACATAATTATTAACCTAGGGTTCCTCTAATAATGAGAGTTTTTGTTCGAGTTCAAGGCGAATGTTTTTAAGAGCCGCAGTGTATATGAAATACATGAGGATCGCAGAAAACCATTCAACGCTGAAATCAGGCAAAAAGATCATTATCAGAGGTGCTCTCCATACTGACGTAGTATTATGGCAAAAAATATTCAGGCAATTCGTGGCATGCACGATGTACTTCCTGAGCAAACCGCATGTTGGCAGTTTGTTGAACAGCATGTGAGAGACGTGCTGGGCGCATACGGATATAAAGAGATACGCTTACCGATCGTAGAGAAAACCGAACTGTTTAAACGTTCGATTGGTGAGGTAACCGATATCGTCGAAAAGGAAATGTATACTTTCGATGATAGAAATGGCGAGTCACTAACCTTAAGGCCAGAAGGTACTGCTGGCTGTGTCAGGGCCTGCCTGGAACACGGCTTGTTACATAACCAAATACACAGGCTCTGGTATTACGGACAGATGTTTCGCTATGAGCGACCGCAGAAAGGGCGTTACCGACAGTTTATTCAACTAGGTGTCGAAACCTATGGTATGGCTGATGCGGATATTGATGCAGAGTTAATTCAGCTCAGTCATAGATTGTGGCAACGACTGGGTATCAGTGATACGGTTGAGCTACAATTAAATTCGCTGGGTACTATTGAAGAAAGAGCGGTTTACCGCGAGCAACTGGTAGAATACTTTAGCGTGCATAAAGAGCAACTGGATGAAGATAGCCAGCGCCGCTTGCTGAGTAACCCTTTGCGTATTCTGGATACTAAAAATCCGGATATGCAGGTACTAGTCGAAGCGGCGCCAAAATTGATGGAGTCTTTAGGAGCAGAGAGTAAGGCCCATTTTAAAGGTCTTACCGATACGCTGGATACTTTGGGCATAGCCTATACGTTGAATAAACGTCTGGTTCGTGGCCTGGATTATTATAGTAAAACCGTATTTGAATGGGTCACTACTGAGCTTGGGGCGCAAGGTACCGTATGTGCTGGTGGGCGATATGATGGCCTGATTGAGCAGCTCGGTGGCAAGCCTAATCATGCAGTGGGTTTTGCCATGGGTATGGAGCGTATCCTGAGCTTATTAGAAAACCGTAAAGAGCTGGCAAATATAAAGTCCATTGATGCCTATATGATATTAGTAGGTGAGGCCGCAAAGAAAACAGGTGTTGTGCTGGCAGAAAAAATACGCGATAGTGTGCCACATATCAGATTACAAATGCATTGTGGCAGTGGCAGTTTTAAGAGCCAGTTTAAGAAAGCAGATAAAAGTGGCGCTGATTATGCCTTGATTTTAGCTGACGAAGAAGTTTCGAGTAATAAGGTCAGTATTAAATTCTTACGCACAGATGAAGAGCAGCGTACGATTTCAATTGCTGAACTGATAGAGTTATTAAAAAAATAAACAACAAACTATTTTAGGAAAGGGTAATAAAGTGGAAATTTACGAAACTGAAGAAGAACAGGTAGCAGCTTTAAAAGACTGGTGGAAAGGCAATGGATCCTCGGTAATAAGTGGAGTGGCTGCCGCAGTTATTATGGTGCTGGGCTGGAATTTCTGGCAAAGTTATCAGCAGGATAAGATGCTTCAGGCGTCATCTTTATACGAGCAATTATTAGTGGCTGAAGAGGCGAATAAATTTGAGTCAGTTGTTGAAATTGCCAATAGATTGAATCGCAATTTTAACTCTACGGCCTATGCCACCTATGCTCTTTTGTTTGAAGCAAAAGAAAAAGTTGAGCAACAGGATTTAGTCGCAGCTAAAGAGCAATTGCAATTAGCAGTGGCCACCAGTGATGATGCTGAACTAACGCATGTTGCGCGGACCCGCCTGATTAGAGTAATACTGGCTTTACAAGAGTATGAGCAAGGCCTGGAAATTATTGCCAGCGTGGACCAGTCATCTCTCGGGGGCTTCGCAGCAATTTATGAAGAATTAAAAGGTGATCTATATGTTGCTATGGGACGTGTGGGTGAAGCGCGTACTGCTTATCAGGCGGCACTAGCAGCAGGTCGGAGTTCGCCCTTATTACAGTTTAAGTTGGATGATTTAACTAGCCCTGATAGCCCGAGTGTATTGTAAGTTCTATAGTACATAAAGTGTGTCTGTCATCTAATGCCTTGCTACAAAAAAGTAATCACTGATTTCTAAATGCGAAGAATATTAGCTTTAATATTTATTTTAGGTTTGTCCGGTTGTGCAACCCTGACGAATATGTCGGATAGTGTGGGGGACTTATTCAAAGATTCGGATAATTCAGAGCCCCCTGCAGAGCTGACCGAGTATGAGTCAGAAGTAAAACTGGATATTTTATGGGATAAATCTGATGGCGACGGCACGGATGGATTAGCGCTTAATCTGGTGCCTGCGGTGGCTGAAGGCCGGGTTATTATTGCTGATCATGATGGCCTGATTCAGGCAAGAAGCCTACTCGATGGTGAGCTATTCTGGGAAGTTGAAACAGATTTGCCTATTTCATCGGGTCCGGTAATTGATGGTGATTTACTCTTTGTCGGCACTAGTAAAGCAGATGTTCTAGCCTTAAATACCAATACCGGCGAGGCAGTCTGGAAACACCGGGTATCCAGTGAAGTCATGGCGTTACCCGTTGCTGTCGGTGATAATCTGATTGTTCGTTCTGCCGATGGCTTTGATATCGCTCTTAATAGAGAAGATGGCAAGCAAGTCTGGTCGGTAGAGCATAATATTCCGGCCTTAAGTGTAAGAGGGGAAGGCGCTCCGGTAGCGGTCGGAGATATGGTCATTATCGGTTATGCGAATGGTAAATTGATGGCCATTAACTCAGCAGATGGCGCAAATATCTGGGAAACCAGCGTTGCTATCCCCAGAGGGCGCTCAGAAATAGACCGCCTGACTGATCTTAATGGTACGCCTGTTCTTAATGATGACATCATTTTTGTCAGTAGTTATAAAAGCGGTGTGAACGCAGTAACGCCAATAGATGGCGAGGTCATATGGCGTAATGAAGTGATCTCGTCATTTCAGGGTTTAAGTGCAGATTACAGTTATTTATATCTCAGTGATTCCAGCAGTGATGTCTGGCAATTAGATCAGCGTAACGGGGCGTCTTACTGGAAGCAGACTGATTTACATCAGCGCCGCTTATCAATGCCTGCCGTTTATGGTGACTATGTGGTTGTTGGCGATTTTGAAGGCTATTTGCACTGGCTGTCCAAGACCGATGGTCGCTTGTTAGGACGCATAGAAATTACTGATGAGCCTATTGTTGCTCAGCCTGTTGTGGTCGAAGATACGCTTTATGTGTATGCCACTGATGGGACTTTAGCGGCTGTCAGAGTGTTATTATTTTAGGCTAAATCTACTTACTTTATATACCCACTGCATATCATATTAGCGTAGCTCACTTTGAGCTGCGCTAAACAGGGCTCCTTTTAGCTCAGAGTTTTACTATACGGAATCTGTATGACATTACCTGTTATCGCTTTAGTTGGTCGACCTAATGTAGGTAAATCAACCTTATTTAATTATTTAACCCGTACCCGTGATGCTCTGGTTGCCGATTACCCTGGCTTAACACGAGATCGTAAATATGGCCGGGTAAAACGTGGAGAAACGCCTTATTTGCTGGTTGATACCGGCGGGATTACCGATAATGTCGAGGGTATAGAATCGGTCGCCAAAAGACAAGTGCAGCTTGCTCTGGAAGAGGCTGATGTCATCCTGTTTTTAGTGGATGCGCGGCAAGGCTTGAACAGCGCCGATGAAGCAATTTCGGTGATGCTAAGAAAACTGGATAAGCCCGTTGTTCTGGTAACCAATAAGATTGATGGCATCAATGCAGAAATCGCGGCTGCTGACTTTCATCGCTTAGCGATAGGAAATCCTGTTTCTATTGCCGCAACACATGGGCGCGGAGTTAATGAATTATTACACCGGGTCAGTGCCGAATTACCCGAAGTCATAGAGCAGACAGAAACCGAATTAGAAGACCAAGGGGTAGCTATTGCTATTGTTGGCCGGCCTAATGTCGGTAAGTCTACGCTGGTCAATCGCCTGCTGGGCGAAGAGCGCGTAGTGGTCTTTGATGAACCAGGTACCACACGGGATAGCGTCTATATCCCCTTTGAGCGTAATGACAAAAAATATACCCTGATTGATACCGCCGGTATGCGCCGCCGGGCAAAGGTTACGCTAGTCGTGGAAAAGTTCAGTATTATTAAAGCACTGCAGTCGGTAGAAAAAGCCAATGTCGTGATTTATTTAATCGATGCCAGCGAAGGGATTACCGATCAGGATGCACATTTGCTCGGTATGGTACTGGATGCGGGGCGCGCGCTCATTATTGGCTTTAATAAATGGGATGGGTTGGATTATGATCAGCGTGAACTGATAAAAAGGCAGACTGATGTTAAGCTGCCTTTTCTGGATTTTGCAGAAAAACATCCGATCTCCGCCTTGCATGGCAGTGGTGTAGGTAAATTATTTGATGTTGTACATAAACTTTATGATGCCGCCATGGTGGATATGTCCACTTCAGTATTAACCCAGGTCTTAAAGGATGCGGTTGCAGGACATCAGCCGCCGATGGTCAATGGCCGCAGAATTAAATTAAAATATGCGCATCAGGGCGGACGTAACCCACCGATTGTCGTTGTGCATGGTAACCAGACGGATTTATTGCCGGCGGCATACGAGCGCTATTTAATGAATTATTTTCGTAATAAACTACGCCTGGAAGGAACGCCGATAAAGATTGTTTTTAAATCGCCTAAAAACCCGTTTAAAGAAGTGAAAAATAAATTAAGTGACCGGCAGTTACATAAGAAAAAACGCTTAATGGAACATTATAAAAAGAAAAAAATATCTTTAAAACGAAAAAACAGGGATGCGTAGGGTGGACTTCAGTCTCCTACATTACAGTCTGAAAAATAGAATACACAACGAGAGAAAACATGGCTAAATTAACATTTAAACCAGGCAATGATGAAATTGTCATTAATAGCAGTGGCGAATTACCGGCAGTAGGCAGTCACGCACCTGATTTTTCTTTGGTAAACGGGCGTTTAGAAGAGGTTTCATTAGCGACCTATGCAGGTAAACGGAAAATCCTCAATATAGTCCCAAGCCTGGATACGCCGGTTTGTGCTGCATCGGCACGAGCATTTAATGAAAAATCTGATCGTTGTGAAAATACCGTATTATTAATGGTTTCGGCAGATTTGCCTTTTGCCCAAGGACGCTTTTGTGAGTCCGAAGGCTTAAAAGAAGTCTTTCCTGTTTCCACTTTTCGTTCCAGTTTTGCTGATGATTATGGCGTACGCTTACTAGACAGCATGCTGGCAGGTTTAACGGCGCGGGCAGTGGTGATTATTGATGAGCGGGATCGCGTTGTTTATACTGAGCTAGTGACAGAAATTACTCATGAACCGGATTATGATGCCGCTCTGGATGCACTAAAAGATTTATAGTCTTAGCTCTCAACGCATGAAAATTCTAGCCGTCGATACCGCGACCGAAGCCTGCTCCGCCGCACTTTATATCGATGGAGAAATCAGGGAGCGCTATGAAATAGCGCCAAGAAGACATGCTCAACTGTTATTGCCGATGATTGATAGCTTAATGGCAGAAGCAGAATTAAAGCCGCAACAATTAGACGCTATTGCTTTTGGTTGTGGGCCAGGCTCTTTTACCGGGCTTAGAATTGCCACGGGAGTTATGCAGGGAATTGCCTATGGTGCGGATTTACCAGTCGTGCCGGTATCGACGCTGGCGGCAATCAGTCAGGCGTGCTTGCAAAAGACAACGCACGATACAATATTTACAGCGGTTGATGCGCGTATGGATGAAATATACTGGGCGGTCTATCAACGTGATGCAGAAAATGTTGCCCGGTTAATAGGCAAAGAAAAGGTACAGTCAGCGACAGAGGTTGATGCTTTACAGCTAACGGGTTACGGCATAGGTTCTGGCTGGCAGCGTTATCAGCCTGAATTAACAGCTCGTTTAGGGCAACAGCTGATTGGCTATGATGCCGATTATCTGCCTAGTTCTGCGCAGATTGCTTACTTGGGTGTAGTGGGCGTGCAACGTCTGCAGGCTGTTGCTGTAGAACAGGCAATGCCTGTCTATTTGCGCGATAAAGTAGCAAAGACTACTGCAGAAAGAATAGCTCTAAAGAAAGAGCAGCCCTAAAGAATAAATAAACAGAAAAAAGATGATGGCAGAATTTATTGAAATACATCCTGTAAATCCACAACAACGCTTTATTTATCAGGTGGTTGATGTTATTCGTAAGGGCGGGGTGATTGTGTATCCAACGGACTCGGGCTATGCTTTAGGCTGTCGAGTAGGTGAAAAACAAGCGCTGGATAGCATAAAGCGTATTCGACAATTAGATGATAAGCATAACTTTACACTGGTATGTAAAAGTCTGGCGCAAAGTTCCAGCTTTGCCAAGTTAAGCAATGAAGCACATCGCTTAATTAAATTACTGACACCTGGTCCCTTTACCTTTATAGCCGATGCGACCAAAGAGGTACCACGGCGTATGATGCATGCAAAACGCAAAACAGTAGGTATAAGAATACCTGATAATAAAATAGCCCTGGCTATCGTTGAAGAGTTAGGTGAGCCTTTGCTGAGCGCATCCTTGATCTTACCAAACGAAGCATATGGGTTAAGTGATCCTTATGAAATTCGGGAACAACTGGATAATGAACTGGATTTAATTATTGATGCAGGCATTGTCGAGGGCCAGAATAGTACGATTATTTCCTGCACAGACGGGCAGGTTGAAATTATCCGTCAGGGTATAGGCGAAGCGCCTATGCTAGCCTAGTTAAAGCAATCTTACGCAGTGGGCACTCCCTGCTCGAATGCGGTAAATGAATAACTGCTGAAAATATCATCGGTCGTTTCTCGGCGGCGAATAACTTTGATTTCATGCTTAGAGCTATAGCTCAAAATAGGTGGGGCAGGGTTTATAAATGGCGGCCGTAGTACATTGGTATAGGCGCCCACATTATCAAATACCACATAATCACCCGGTTTAAGTTCTCCCTGATAGCCCCTGTATAAACAATCACTCTCCATACAGCTTGAACCGACGATATCAAATGTTTGCCTTTGCGTGGACATGTTTTTAGCAACAGATGGATATACCGTAATTGGTAGATTGCGGGGGCTTAATGTGGGCTTAATATCATACTGGCTGGCAGCAGCCAATGCGATAAGACGATCTCCTGCAGGCTTAAGATCTATGATTTTTGCGGCAAACTGCATGGTGTTGGCAGCGATGGAAATTCCCGGCTCCAATATCAGCTCAGGACCATTCTGCTCAGGATAAGCTCTGGCAAACACGCTGGCAATGGCGTGCCCATACTCCTCAAATGAAGGGACGTCAAAAGGAAACTGCACCTGTAACTCGGGGCGCATAGGACTAAAAAACCCGCCACCTATATCAATAAAGTCAAGATTCTCCTGGCTGAATTCAGAGCTGGCTATAGCAATCATTTGTTCAGCGATCGATGCATAGGCAGCGGCACTACGTTCGGGTGCCAGAAAATGGCAGTGTATGCCAGCGATGCGGCAGTTGGGCATGGCGCGTAGTGTCTGCAGGGTCGTCTGAAAACTTGCTGTTCCCACATCAAAACCGAAACGAGAATGGTGCTCCGCGCCTATTGAAAAGTTGCAGCGAATACCTACCTTAAAGTTCTGTTGAAGATGTTCTGCCGCGAGAGTAGTGAGCATGGTGAGCTCATAAC
>DUBW01000084.1 GCA_012960135.1 Methyloprofundus sp. | reverse complement strand
CTTGCGCTCATTTTTAGTTCCTCAGTTAAGTTAATTATCCTTAACTGAGTTGTACTAATCAATTAGACCACGTCATAAAGAACGAGTAATATGAGGAAATATTGAAGTTTTATTGGGTTCCATTTTGATGTGTACGGTGGAAAATATGCTATTCGTATTTCAATCTCTCTAACGCTGGATTTTTAGTTGTATTAATAGTCCCATAAGTATTCGCAGTATAAAGTTCAAAAGGTGGGGAGTAGGATTTACCCTGCTCTGGCATTGCCTCATGTAGGCTAAGCTACGCCCCAATAGTAGTGCAACAATTAATATCAAGGCGTAGCTACTTAGCTGTAGTTTGCAACGTAACAGCTTTTAAAGCACAGTAGATGGATAAAAAGGCACGTCTGTTACTTAGATTATTTTGTGTGCGCTCCTAATAACTCTAGTATTAAAATATCACAAGAGCCGCAGCCGGTATTTGCTCCGGTAGTAGATTCTATTTTATCTAAGGTGTCAGCGCCTTTGGCGATAAGCTGCTCGATTGTTTCCTTGCTGGTGCCGGTACAAGAGCAAATCACGGTTTCTTGTTGCTGAGAGTTAGTATTTGTAGTCATTATAATGACGTGTCGTCAAGCAATGCATATAGGCGTTGCCATTCTTGTTCCAGGGTGTTGGTAGGCATGCTGCTATCTGCCCGCTTATACCAGTATTCGGCATTACCTAAATCACCTTCTAGCCGATGTAAGTAGCCATGAATCAAACAGGCCATGGTGTCTGAATAAGGCTGAATTTGCTGGTGCGCTGTATCCCAGTTTCCCTGTTTTGCAGTGTCTAATACGCTGAGGTAATTTAAGGCCATTAATTACACTATAATTCTGTTTATCTGAAACGATATATTATCAGCTACGTACTGATTGAGCCAGCCCCTGATGATAGAGTGCGGCAACTAGGTTCGCCTAATAAACCATGCCGACCAGACGATGCTGCTCATTTATTATGGGGATTTGACGATGCCCTTGCAGGGATATCAATGGGATCAGTTCTACGATATGGGTTGTTTCGGGTAAGGTAACAACAGACTGAGTCATAATATGACCCACTGCCTCAAGTTTATTAGTCTCTATGTTGGCTGTGCGGCGAATAAAATTGCGCAATTGATCTTGCAGGCTGTCATAGGCATTTAAATTAATATATTTAAAAAAGTCATGCCGGGTGATAATTCTTATGACCCGTTTGGCGCTATCCACAACGGGGATGACTTTGAGTTTCTCTGTTTGAATTAACTGCCAGGCATCTTCTACTTCTGTACCATATTCAACAGTGCTGATATCGCGTACCATAATATCTGCACAACTTATATCACCTCGGACACGTTTAAAAGTATTCCTTTTAGCATTGCTTAATAAATGGCTTAGCTCAGTGGCGGTTATATCTACAAGGCTGTCTGAATCTTTTAATGCGAGTTCAATATCCTGTTTACTTATACCTATTTTATTCGCAGTTGTAGATTTAATGTTAGCGGGTCTTTCTTTGACATCTTTAATAGGTAATGCGCTGGGGTAGTCTCTGTCCATTACCCAGCGATTAATAATGAGTGCAAGCATTAGCATAATTCCCACATTAATACCGACAGGCACCCATATAATGGAGTAACCCAGAGAGGTAATGCTTGCACCAGCCATAACCGGAGCAAGTGCTGTTGCCGCTCCAGGAGGGTGCAGGCAGCGTAATAACAACATAAGCAGTACCGAGCCTCCAACAGCTACAGCTGAGGCTGTGGCTGTTTCTGTAATATATAAAGCGCAGCTCATGCCGATAAATGCCGAACATAATTGTCCGCCCACAAACGGCCAGGGTTGGGCTAAAGGGCTATTAGGAATAAAAAATAAAATAACGGAAGAAGCACCCATAGAAGCAACGATGATGGGGAAATTAGACGCGCCTATCGTTGCCTGAGTGATCAGGGCAATAAAAAAGATAGCACAAAAGCAGGCAAGTAAAGAAAGAATTTTTGCCTTTATATTGAGCTGAACTGGATCAACAGTCAGAGATTTGAGTAGCGGTAATAATTTCATTATTAATTTGGGCTAAAGCATATTGACTGACTGTAATTATACTTGGAGTGCTTTGATTGTTACGTTCCGAATTACCTAGGTCTTAATCTTTCAAAATATTTCACAGTCCTCTAGGGCTTAATTCCACCCCATTGCCTAAGAAAAAACGAAATAAAAAAACGAAGAAGGGCGAATTCCTGACAATTGGTGCTGACTAAAATCCTCATTTAAGAAAATCACTTATGTGCCTGATTCTGTCAAAGTTATTAACCCTTTGTCAATATCTAATTAGTGCTTGAACGGAAAAAATTTCCCTTTAAAATCAGTATGCTATGCTATGTTGTTATAACTGCTAATAAAAAGATTGAAGATTCAAAAGCCGCCATTTTAGTATTTTTCATAAAAAACAGATAAATCACTGTTTTTAAATGTGACTTAATATCCTAAAAGTGCGCTGGAAAATACTGAGTCTTCAATTTCAGCCCTAGCGCACCAAAACTGCGAGCAAAAAAACAATTTGAGAATCGTCATCTCGTCACAACTGGACATAGGACAAGTAGATATTGCCAGCATCGTTATTGATGTGTCATCACGTGATGATATTCCACTCACCCTACTTGGATTACAACACAGTTATACAACAAAATATTTGAAAGAAGCTGTTTTCAAAATTCTTCAACAAGTCATGCCGCACAAGGGCAAAAAGGATAATGATCAAACGGTAAGCTGGTAGCCTTCTAAGCAGGCTGAATCTGCAAGTTCTTCCGGAACATGCAGCAAGTTTCACTGTGCTTCAAAACTAATAAAATGAAAAATTCAGAGTGATACATCATCCTCACACTCAAAAGTGTTAAATGGGTGGATTCAACCTTATCTTACTGACAGACAGTTGATAGACAGTTTGTTGCTGAAAATCAAATAATTTCTTGACTTTGTGGCTTGGAATTCCTATTCTTTATTCTTTACTCAGCGTCTCATGCACACCTGCATTGGACAGGCAGCTGTGGCGTAGAGATAGCCTGGCGAGCGGCCTTCGCCCAGACAATACAACACAATATAATACAATGCAAAATGTGGTATCCATGCGACGAAATCAAGAATTGCCTAAAATACTCGTGCGTAGCGCCGGGGTATTGCTACTGCTGACGTCCAGCGTCGTCGCCGCGAGCGATGGCTTTATCAACCCTGCCGGGCCGGTCGCCGAGGCACTGCGCGATCATCTTATTTTCATCGTAGTGGTAATGGCTATCGTTATCGCACCGCTTTTTATAGCCCTGCCGTGGGTGCTGTGGCGCTACCGCCTAGGCACCAAGAGCGGTTCATACCAGCCAAACTGGGAGTTTTCCTGGCCACTGGAGGTGCTGATTTGGGGGTTGCCCGCGGTGATCGTTGGCGTATTGAGCTGGAATCTGTGGCATCAATCCTACGAACTGGACCCATACAAGCCCTTGGCTGCAACAGAAGCACCCTTGGAAGTACAAGCGATAGCACTGGACTGGAAATGGGTCTTTATTTACCCCGAGCAGGACGTCGCATCGGTAAACGAGCTGATGATTGTGGCAGGCCGGCCGGTGCGCTTTCGCCTGACCAGCGGCACGGTGATGCAGTCCTTTATGATCCCGCGGTTGGGTGGCCAGATTTACACGATGGCGGGCATGGTGACGCAATTGAATTTACTCGCTTCAGAGCCCGGCCAATTTCGCGGCCTGAATACCCAGTACAACGGCATGGGTTTCGCCAACCAAAAATTTATGACCCATGCGGTTAGTCAGGCTGATTTCGATACGTGGGCGGTCAACATGAGCGAATCCAAGCCGCCGCTCAATCAAACCGCGTGGGCGCAGTTGGCAAAGCCTTCGGTGCTTGCGTCTCCGCAATCCTTCGGCAGCGTTGCTGAGGGCCTTTTCACCGGGGTCATAGCGGACTTCACCGGTGGCTACCACCACATAAAAGCGGATGGAACTGATCTATGACTGCTGAATCGAGCTTTTCCCTACTGGGCATTTTAACTGCCCAAGATATTTCCTTTGTACATACCTTCGAACACCCGGGGATGAGTGAGTTTATCGACGCCTCCGCAGGGGGCGTTATGGTGATGGGCGGGATAATCGTGATCGCGCTGCTCACCTACTACCGTGGGTGGCATGCACTGTGGTGCGACTGGCTGACCAGTGTGGACCACAAGAAAGTGGGCATCATGTATATCGTGGTGGCCTTCGTCATGCTCGCCCGGGCGATTATCGAAGGTGTGTTGATGCGTTACCAACAGTCCATCGCGGTGAACGACCCCGGCATATTGTCGCCCGATCACTTCGGGCAGTTGTTCAGTACCCACGGCAGCATCATGATCTTCTTTGTGGCGATGCCCTTTGTCACTGGCATGATGAATTACATCATGCCGCAGCAGATCGGCGCCCGCGACGTGAGTTTTCCGCTGCTCAACGCCATCAGCTTGTGGCTGACCGCCGCTGGTGCAGCGCTAGTGATGATCTCTCTCGTTGTAGGCAAGTTCTCAACAGGGGGTTGGACGGCATATCCGCCCTACACAGGCATAGAGTTTAGCCCCGGCGAAGGCGTGGATTACTGGATCTGGTCCATCAGCCTGGCTTCCATCGGCAGCACGCTGACGGGATTGAACTTTGCCACCACAATCTACAAGAACCGCGCACCAGGCATGACGCTGTTTCGCATGCCATTGTTTTGCTGGACCAGCCTGTGCACCAGCATCCTGATGATTTTTGCGATGGCGCCGCTGACGATTGCGACCCTAATGTTAGCGTTGGATCGCTATGCCGGGTTCCACTTCTTCACCAATGACCTGGGCGGCAATATGATGAACTACGCCAATCTGTTTTGGCTGTTTGGTCATCCCGAGGTCTACATCTTGATTCTGCCCGCCTTCGGGGTGTTCTCCGAAGTTATCTCTACCTTTTCCGGCAAAACCATTTACGGCTATAAATCTCTGGTCATTGCTACCATGTCGATTGCAGTGTTGTCCTTTACAGTATGGTTGCACCACTTCTTCACGATGGGACAGGGCGCCAACGTCAATGTCATCTTCGGTATTGCGACGATGCTGATCGGCGTGCCGACGGGCGTGAAAGTTTACGATTGGCTGCTAACCATGGTGCGCGGACGCATCCGCTTGACTACAGCCATGCTGTTTTCTGTAATGTTTCTGGTGACCTTCGTGATCGGCGGACTGACCGGAGTGATCCTGGCCAATCCGCCGGTGGATTTCGCGGTACACAACTCCCTGTTCCTGGTCGCACATTTCCACAACATGGTCATCCCCGGAGTGTTGTTCGGCATGATCGCTGGCTACCAGTTCTGGTTTCCCAAGGCATTCGGTTTCCGCTTGGCAGAGCGCTGGGGCAAGGTGTCCTTCTGGTGCTGGTCCTTCGGCTTTTACCTGACTTTTATGCCGCTTTACGTACTGGGCCTGATGGGCGCGATGCGTCGCACCGTTGAATGGTTCCGACCTGAGTATCTGGGCTGGCTGCAGGTGTCATTTGTTGGCGCTCTGCTGCTTTTCTCGGGCTTCCTCTTCCTGTGCGTGCAATTGGTAGTCAGCATACGCCAGCGCGACCAACGGCGCGTACCGGCGGGTGACCCCTGGGATGGCCGCTCACTGGAATGGTCCAACAGCTCACCACCGCCGGAGTACAATTTTGCCGTCATCCCCGACGTGACAGGGCAGGACGCTTTCACCCGAATTAAACAACAGGGTCAGGCCTACGCCTCGCCAATCGCCTACGAAGACATTGTCGTACCCAAAAATAGCATAGTGGCCCCAGTTATCGGGATTGCCGCAATTATGTTTGGTTTTGCGCTGGTCTGGCACATCTGGTGGCTGGTGGTCTTCTCCTTCGTCTGCATGTGGGGAGCGGTGATAGCACGCAGTTTTGTCACAGAAACAGAGCGCGTCATTCCCGCCAGCAAGGTGCGTGCAGATCACGAAGCCTGGCTACAGCAGGTACGAGAGTGCGCCACTACACCCCGTGAGCAGGAAAATACCAGCGTCAATGTCGGCCGCGCGGAGGTGCTCACATGAAGCGGCAACCACTTCTCCACCCGGGACTGAACCTGGGCAGTACCGACGAATACAGTCACGACGTGTCCGAACCCATCATTTTTGGCTTTTGGGTTTTCCTAATGGCCGACTTGGTGCTGTTTGCCATACTGTTTGCAACCTATGCCAGCATGAGTGTGCAAGGTCAGGCGGGCGGCCCGACCCCGATCGATGTGTTCGATCTACCCAGCGCCTTTATTGAGACGATGCTGTTGCTGACCAGCAGTATCACCTTCGGCATGGCCTCACTGGCCCTGAAGTACAAAGCCGATAGCCTACACCTGGTGTTCTGGTTAGTCCTGACGTTTTGCTTAGGTGCCGGCTTTATCGGCATGGAGCTGCGCGACTTCTGGGTAATGATTCAGCAGGGTGCCGTGCCTCAGCGCAGCGGATTCCTGTCATCCTTCTTTCTGCTGGTAGCGACCCACGGAATCCATGTGACGGCCGGCTTGTTTTGGATGCTCGTGCTGCTGTTGCAGCTGCGGGTGTTTGGCCGCACCACAGAGGTTAAACTGCGCCTGATGCGTCTCGCACTGTTCTGGCACATGCTCGATATCGTGTGGGTTTGTATTTTTACCTTTGTTTACTTATTCGGGGTGGCGCAATGAAGCGAGACGCAATGACTGACAAGCACGTCGAAACGTATACACAGGATTTTCGCTCCTACTGTATTGGTGGCCTACTGGCATTAATACTGACCTCCTTGGCCTTCGGGTTGGTGGTCTTTGAGGTTTTACCGAACTTCGAGCGACTGATTGCCATCTCGGTATTGGCAGTGGCGCAGATCATCGTGCATTTTCGCTATTTCCTACACATCAGTTGGCACTCTCACCGGGACGATCTCCAACTCGTCCTCTTTACCAGCCTCATCCTGTTTTTAATGGTTGGCGGCACCATCTGGATTCTGTTTAACCTGCACGAACAAATGATGTAACCGACCTGTCGGCGCAGGCTGACGGTGCATCATTATCCAGAAGAAACATTGAATACATTAGTTACGGAGAGTCCCAATTTTGCGAAAACTCATTTTGGGCATCCAAGCCCACAACGCGGCAAAAGCTTAACGGGACTGATTAAAATCTACGATGCCCTGATTCGCCCTGCGTCCACTTATAAAAAACCCTAGAGGGGTTTTTATTTAGTGACCTCAAATGGCTTGACGCGATGTCGGAATGGCTTGTATTTTCTCTACGCAAAAAGACGCTTCAAGAAAACACCTGGCCCTATCGCTATCAGGGACTAAAAATCTTCACTTCGCTTAAGCTCCGTTTCCAATATTTTCAGGGAGTGAGTTGGATCAAACGGTAAGCTGGTAGCCTTATAAACAGGCTGAATCTGCAAGCTCTTACGGAAAATATAATAAGTTTCTATGTACTTCAAAACTAATAAAGTGAAAGATTCAGAGTGATTCATCATCTTTTGCTCAAAAGTGTGGAATAGGTGGATTTATTCTCATCATGCTGACAGACCGTTGATAGACTGCTTGTTGTCGAAGATCAAATAATGTCTTGACTTCGTGGCTTGAAATTCCTATTCTTCAGATGATTAGCCGGTACTTTTCTATCTGGTTCGGTATACCAGTCAGCAAGTTTAATTGCCTGCCTGATTGCCTTGGCAAGCTTTATTATTATCACCACCAGTTTAAGTTCCATAGCGTTGCCCAGGCATGTATCTATACGGCGCTATTATTTTATTCTCGCTTTAGCAGCTTCTGTAGTATCCTTTAACGTCTTGGTCTGTAGGCAATAAATAATGTACAAGGGTGAATTTTGATTAGAGTGTTTTTATTAGTTGCTATTATCGCTGCATTTTTCTGGTTTAAAATCTATTGGTCAAAAGCACTCGATGAGCGCAAGTCATTTATTAAAAAAAGTGGGTTATATGGTATTGCCCTAGGTTTTCTACTTTTGGCTTTGATGGGGCGCTTAAGCTGGATTATTGCTGCTCTAAGTGTGGGTGTCGCTTTTTTGTCGCGCTTTTTACCCCTGGCTTTACGCTACGCTCCTCAATTGCAACGCTTGTGGTCACTATTTCGAGAACAAAGTGGATATTCCCCAGGAAATTCCGGAGCTAGAAGTAGTGCAGGTGTTATGACTAGCGAAGAGGCTTATAAAATTCTGGGAGTCAATCTATCAGCAACGCGCCAGGAAATTATTGATGCACATCGTAAGCTAATGTTAAAAAATCATCCTGATCGGGGTGGTTCCAGCTATCTTGCGGCACAAATTAATCGAGCAAAAGAAATGCTGCTACAAAATAAATAACTATGTCTATTCGTTATTTTAGATTCCCCGAATTAATCATTTCTTGCTTAGTATAAATTAACTTATGTGTCGCGCATATAACGTTCTTATTTTAATCATAATGGCTATGTGTTTAGCGGGGTGTGCCAGTACGCAAGCTAAAGCGCCTGTGCAGCCGCATAAGCGCGACTTGACAAAAGGTTCTTATTACACAGTAAAAAAAGGCGATACCTTATACGCGATTGGGTTTAGGTCTGGACATGGTTATAAGCGTCTGGCGGCATGGAATAAAATTCCCCCCCCCTATAAAGTTTATCAGAGACAAAAAATAAAATTATTTCCTGGGGTGCGGTCTAAAAAAACACCCAATAAGAAAAAAATAAATAAAAAAACATCAAGTATTTCAATTAATAACAAAAAGGTGTTAAGGTTGTACTGGCAGTGGCCGGTACAAGGGAAATTAGTAAAGAGTTTTTATCGGACAGGTAATAAAGGAATTGATATTGCCGGCTATGTAGGAAAAAAAATCAGAGCAGCGGAATCGGGTATTGTGGTGTATAGCGGTAGTGGCTTGGTTGGCTATGGTAACTTATTAATCGTTAAACATAATTATTTGTATTTAAGTGCCTATGCGCATAACCGACGCTTACTGGTTAAAGAAGGGCAAAAGGTTCAAAAAGGACAGGTGCTTGCCGAAATGGGAGTAGGTGCTGATGCAAAGCCTGCTTTACATTTTGAGATTAGAAAGAATGGTAAATCTGTTAATCCCATCAATTATTTACCCAAATAAGTATGGGCATTGAGACCAAATAATAAGAAAGTAGGAGTTAATAATGACCGAAGAATTAATGAGTACTACAGACGGTAAAATGTCTGAAAACGTGGATCTGAGTGTTACTACTGCTATTAACGGTGTTGCCCATGATGTCGCGGGTGATAACACATTTGTTGACCCTAAACCTGAAATTGCAGAAAAGAAAGACCATAACTTTGATGCAACTAAGTTCTATCTTAATCAATTAAGCCAGTCGACTTTATTAACTGCAGAACAAGAGAAATTATACGGGACGCTAGTCGGACAGGGGGATCAAAAAGCCCGTCAGATCATGATTGAAAGCAATTTGCGCCTGGTGGTCAAGATTGCCCGTCGGTATTTAAACCGGGGATTGCCGTTGCTGGATTTGATAGAAGAAGGGAATCTAGGTTTAATTCGCGCAGTAGAAAAATTTGATCCTAAACTGGGGTTCCGTTTTTCTACCTATGCTACCTGGTGGATACGCCAAACTATTGAACGCGCTATGATGAATCAAACGCGCACTATCAGGCTACCTATTCATATACTCAAGGAAATGAGTGTGTTTTTAAAGGCACAGCGTCATTTATTGCAGACCCTGGAAACCGAACCCAGTACAGAAGATATTGCAAAATATCTAGATAAGCCAGTCGAGCTAGTAGAGAAAATGCTTAAGCTAAATGAGCGTGTCACTTCAATGGATGCGCCTAGTCCTTTTGATTCAGAAAGGACTCTAATTGATTCTATTGCAGATGATGAGGCTGTTAATTTAGTGGATCAGGTTCATGATGAGGGAATTAAGGAAAATGTTAATTCCTGGCTGGCAAAGTTATCCAAAAAACAGGAAGAAGTCATTTGTCGTCGTTATGGTCTATGCGGTTATGAAAGTGCCACTCTTGAGATTGTTGCCTGTGAATTAGGGGTGACGCGCGAACGAGTTCGACAAATACAAATGGATGGTCTAATAAAGCTTAAAGAGATTATTGAGGTTGATGGCTATTCGCTGGAGTCGATTTTGTATTAGCGTCTGATTTTACAAATATTTGTCTCGACTAGACTTCACATATCTGTTTATTTTTTTCGTTATTTGTAGTGTTTCTGCTACTTTAATTCTGCCTACTTTGCGGCTCTTTTTCTGATCTATTTAACG
>DUBW01000083.1 GCA_012960135.1 Methyloprofundus sp. | reverse complement strand
GGCAATCATCGTTCTCAAAAAAAAGTCAATGCGATCTGGGGCAACGACGAGGACAACTTACAATGAGCCATGAACGCGTAAAGATAATGAATTTGGTGACCGAAGCCAGAACCACTGGTGCGCGACAATCAACTGCCTGTGATGCCATTGGTATTAGTGCAAAAACATTTCAACGTTGGGTAAAACCAGGTCATCAGCAAGATGGTCGTTTAGATCCCCGTCATCACGTCAATAATAAGCTGACTGAATTGGAATATCAGCATGTTATTAGGGTGGCTAACAAGCCTGAATATGCTGACTTGTCTCCCAGTAAAATCGTGCCGTTACTTGCCGATAAGGGAGAGTATATCGCTTCAGAGTCAACCTTCTATCGTATTTTGAAATCAGAGAAACAGCTACAACATCGGTTAAAATCCAAGCCAGTGAAGTCCGTCAATAAACCACAAGCATTAAAGGCTACGGCACCGAATCAGATTTACAGCTGGGATATTACTTATTTACCGACACAAGTATTAGGGCTGTTTTTTTATCTGTATATGGTCATGGATATTTACAGTCGAAAGATTGTTGGATGGCAAGTTTATGAAATGGAATCGAGTGCATTAGCCGCTGATTTAATGACAGATATTTGTCAACGAGAAGGCGTTAAGCCAGACCAAGTAACGTTACATTCCGATAATGGCAGCCCGATAAAAGGTGCCACGATGCTGGCAACGTTACAGGAACTTGGTGTGATGCCGACCTTTAGTCGCCCCTCTGTCAGTAATGACAACCCTTATTCTGAGTCACTTTTTCGCACGTTGAAATACCGACCCGAATATCCAGAAAAAGCATTTGAAAGCTTATCAACGGCACGTACCTGGGTTCAATGTTTTGTCCACTGGTACAATCATGAGCATTTACATAGTGCCATTAAATTTGTTACACCTGAGCAGCGACATAATGGTGAAGATCAAGAAATACTGTCTCAGCGAAAATGCGTATATCAACAAGCAAAATTACGACACCCCGAACGTTGGAGTGGTGAGATAAGAAATTGGGATAAAGTAGATGAGGTATTGCTTAATCCTGAGAAACAGAAGAAATTGGTGGCATAATTTTTAACTTTAGGCGACAACTCTCTTGAAATCTACCGAGCTCAATCAATCTAGATCTGCACATAGTTAATTAAATATAAATATGTCTCTGTATCTGTTTTAGCTAAACAAATACGCTGTTTTGCGCGACTAATTCTGATATCGTGTTAGCATAATAAAAATATTATTATAATATCGGTAGAAAAGCTATGTTAATGCGACTTAGGCAGATTTTAGCAAAGGAGTTTTATGGCTGAATATTACGACCCTAAAACCTATCCAACTCAATGGAATTATCTACAGCCAGGTACTGTGGTTGATGACTACATAATTGAGCGTGAGATTGCACATGGTGGTTTTAGTTCAGTTTACCTGGCCAGGCATCGAATAACACAGGTTCAGGTGGCGATTAAAGAATATTTGCCGCGTAAACTGGCACACCGCACCTGGAATAATGATATTGTCCCTAATAGTGATGAATCACAAAAATCATTTGTCCATGGACGCAGTTTATTTGTTGAAGAAGCTAAATTTTTAGCAAAACTAAAACACCAGAACATTGTACAAGTGGTTAATTTCTTTAGTGCCAATTTGACTGTTTATCTAGTCATGGATTATGCCTATGGTGTTACGCTGGATAAATTATTGATAGCAAAAAAAGTCAAAATAAGTGATCAATGGTTTATCGATATCTTCGGTGCTTTATTAAAAGGTCTGCGAGTAGTGCATAAGCATAAGGTGCTACATTTAGATATCAAACCTGCTAATTTAATGATATGTCCAGGTAATGAACTATTAATACTTGACTTTGGTGCGATACAGCCTTTTCCGCTCAGTAAAAACAAACAAAAACCCCAGGTATTAAGTAAAGGGTTTTCGCCGATAGAACAATATTCTGCGACAGGTGTTTTAGGCCCTTATTCTGATATCTATGCCGTGGGTGTTAGCATGCGTACCTGCCTGGATCTTAAAGTGTCACCGCAGGCAACTGATCGAAAGGGTGATAACGATTTTCCCTTGGCTCAAACGGCCTATGCAGGGAAGTATAATAGCAAGCTATTGGCTATTATTGATTGGGCTATGGAGGTGGCACCCGAAAATCGGCCGCAAACTGTCGATGAATTAGAGGAAGCTTTGCTGGCGTTATCTTAAGCAATGTGATGTTAAGGAGTGAGAATTGAATGATTTGCGGAAGCTTGACACAGTATTTTGTTTCGTAGTCAGGGTGAAGTAATAGGGGCATAGTAAGTAACGCAACTATTGCGACAACGCGGGAAACGGATAAAAAGACAAGTCAAGTGCCGGGAATTATTAAATTATCGCTCTTAAGTGCCGAGTTGATGTAAAAATGTTAATATACTCATTTTTTCTAAAGCAGAACTGAATGCAGCTAATTCGTGGAATAAAAAAGCTACAGTCTTTTGCTTCTGGTTGTGTACTTACTATAGGCAACTTCGATGGCGTGCATAAAGGCCATAGTGTCGTTATCAACAAGTTGGCTGAAAAAGGAAAAACATTAGGCTTGCCTGTTGTGGTTATGGTATTTGAGCCACAGCCGCTGGAATTTTTTCTTAAAGATAACGCGCCATCACGCCTGACCCGGCTGAGAGAAAAAATTATCCATTTTACGCATTTGCCCGTTGATAATTTGCTGATCGTTAATTTTAATCAACGTTTTGCAGATTTGGATCCTGCTTATTTCATTCAGGAAATATTGGTGGAGCGCTTAAATGTTAGATACCTTGTGGTAGGCGATGATTTTCACTTTGGTAAAGCGCGGCGGGGGAATTTTGCCTTATTACAAGAAGCAGGGCATAAATTTAATTTTAAGGTGATTGATACTGCCTCATATTCAGTGAAAGGCAGTCGAGTCAGTAGTACTCTTATTAGGGATGCCCTAAACGAAGGTGATTTAGCCACTGCTGAATCGATGCTGGGGCGCAACTATTCAGTGTGTGGTAGAGTTGTACATGGTGAAAAACTGGGCAGAAAGATAGGTTTTCCTACTGCCAATATACAAATGCAACGCAAAAACACACCGATCCAGGGTGTATTTGCCGTGACCATGACAGGTATCGGTGAACAGCCGATCTTTGGCGTAGCAAATGTGGGCACCAAGCCAACGGTTAATGGCGGAGCAAAAGTGTTATTGGAGACACATTTGTTTAATTTTGACCAGGATATTTATGGAAAGTATGTAGAAGTGCATTTCAAACACAAAATAAGGAGTGAAATGCGCTTTCAATCAGTAGATGATTTAAAACGGCAGATTCAATTGGATACTGCTCAGGCAAAGACATTAATGCAACTTTAGTAAAACATGACCATCGATTATAAAAAAACACTTAACCTACCCAAAACGGCCTTTCCGATGAAAGGTAACTTGGCACAGCGTGAACCTGAGCGCTTAAAAAAATGGACTGAAGCGCAGCTGTACCAAAAAATTCGTGCTGAATTTGCAGGCAAACCACAGTTTATTTTGCATGATGGTCCTCCCTATGCGAATGGAGCCATTCATATTGGTCATGCAGTTAATAAGGTGCTTAAAGATATCATTCTAAAGTCTAAAACACTTTCTGGTTTTGATGCACCCTTTGTACCAGGCTGGGATTGTCATGGCCTGCCGATTGAATTAATGGTCGAAAAGAAAGTCGGTAAAGCCGGCGGCAAAGTATCTGCAGAGGTTTTTCGTAAAGCGTGTCGAGAATATGCGACAAAACAGGTCAAAATGCAAAAAGATGAGTTTGTACGTCTGGGCATTTTGGCCGATTGGGATAAGCCTTATCTGACCATGGATTATAAATTCGAGGCGGATATCGTACGTTCATTAGGCAAAATTAATGCCAAAGGTCATTTGAACAAAGGCTTTAAACCCGTGCATTGGTGTACTGATTGTGGTTCTGCTCTCGCCGAAGCAGAAGTCGAATATGAAGACAAACAATCACCCGCTATCGACGTACGTTTTGAGGTGATCGATGAACAGCAGTTTTTTGCTAGCTGTCATCATGTACCAGAGCACGAAGGTGAGGGGCCATTATCTGTTGTTATCTGGACAACGACTCCCTGGACATTACCAGCGAATCAGGCTGTCAGTCTCAATCCCAAATATGAATATGTCGTCGTGCAGTGCGAGAAAAATGGGCAAAAAGAGCGCCTGGTTCTGGTAAATCAATTATGGAATGATGCTGTTGCTCGTTATGGCATGGAAAACAGCCGTGTGCTGGCATACTGCAATGGTGATGCGCTAGAAAATCAACTACTGATGCACCCTTTTTATCATCGCAAAATCCCTATCGTTTTAGGTGACCATGTGACTGCAGAAGCAGGGACAGGTGCTGTACATACAGCCCCAGGGCATGGCCAGGATGACTATGTTGTTGGTCAGCGTTATGGCTTGCCGATTGATAATCCGGTTGGAGATAATGGCGTATTTTTGCCCAATACTGAATTATTTGCCGGAGAGCATGTTTTTTCCGCGAATGAACATGTGATCGAAGTCTTAAGCAGTAAACATAAACTGCTGCACCATGAAGCATTGCTACATAGTTATCCGCATTGCTGGCGCCATAAAACACCGATTATCTTTCGCGCAACACCGCAATGGTTTATTTCCATGGATCAAGGCGAGTTGCGTGAAAAAGCCATGCAGGAAATTGCAAAGGTTCAATGGATACCCGATTGGGGACAGGCCCGTATTGAAGGTATGGTGGAAAATCGCCCGGACTGGTGCATTTCCAGACAGCGTACCTGGGGTGTGCCGATTCCTTTCTTTGTGCATAAAGAGACCGGTGAATTACACCCTGAAACTGACAAGCTGGTCGAAGAAATTGCGCTACATATCGAGCAAAAGGGTATAGAGGCCTGGTTTACCTTAGATAAATCAGAATGGCTCGGTGAACAAGCTGATCAGTATGATAAAACACAGGATACTCTGGATGTCTGGCTCGACTCAGGCGTTTCTCATGAGGCCGTTTTAAATCAGCGTGAGCAGCTTAGATTTCCAGCTGATTTATACCTGGAAGGCTCTGATCAACATCGAGGCTGGTTTCAATCCTCTTTATTATCCTCGATTGCCATGAATGGTAGCGCACCGTATAAGTCTGTATTAACACATGGATTTACTGTCGATGCGGAGGGCAAAAAAATGTCCAAGTCACGTGGTAATGTGGTTGCACCTCAATCGGTGATGAAATCACTGGGCGCTGATGTGTTGCGCTTGTGGGTATCGGGTACCGATTATCGTGGCGAGATGACAGTTTCGGATGAAATCCTAAAGCGTACCTCTGATGTCTATCGACGCTTAAGAAATACCTCGCGCTTTTTATTATCCAACCTGGATGGTTTTGATCCGGCTCAACATAGTGTACAGGCAGGCGACATGCTGGCGCTGGACCGCTGGATTGTCGACCGCGCGTTTCAATTACAACAAGATGTTATAGAAGCCTATGATCAATACCAGTTTCATGTAATTAACCAAAAAGTGCATCATTTTTGTGCCATGGATCTGGGTAGTTTCTATCTGGATATTATCAAAGATCGTCAGTACACTGCTAAAGGAGATAGCCTGGCTAGACGCTCCGCACAAACGGCTATGTTTCATGTCATGGAAGCGCTAGTTCGCTGGTTAGCTCCGATTACTAGTTATACCGCAGATGAAATCTGGCAATATATGCCCGGTGAGCGTAGTGATTCAGTATTGCTGGAAACCTGGTATCAGGGCTTATTTCCACTAGCCGAGGATGCCATGCTTAGCAATTCCGACTGGGAAAAGCTGATGGCTGTGCGTGAAAATGTTAGTAAAGAACTCGAGAAAATGCGTAAGTCCGGTGTGATTGGCGCCTCACTTAATGCCGAAGTGACTTTATATTGCAGTGACGAGTATGCTTCGATATTGAATAAGCTGGAAGATGAGTTGCACTTTATTTTTATTACTTCTAAAGCCTTTGTATTACCAGTGGAAGATGCGGGTAGTGACGCAATAACTACCGAATTAGAGGGTCTAAAAGTCCAAGTTGTCGCTTCTGAGTATGAAAAATGTGTGCGCTGCTGGCACTATGTAGAAGATATAGGCAATCACCCTGAACATCCCGAGTTATGTGGTCGCTGTGTGGAAAATATCGCAGGCGCGGGTGAAGTTCGGAAATTTGCATAAGGCGACTTTCTTACATACAGACTACATTAATTGTAGGCTGGGTTAGGTTTTTCTGCGTAGCAAGAAAATCGTAACCCAGCATCTTAAGTAGTTCCCACTTTTTTAAAAGAATTATGATGATGAAATGGCTCTGGCTCTCAGTTGTGGTTTTAATACTGGATCAGCTAAGTAAAATCTGGATTGATACAACTATGAGTTTGTATCAGTCTATTCCAGTATTTCCAGGTTTTAGTATCACCTATGCGCATAATTATGGTGCTGCATTCAGCTTTTTAAGTGATGCAGGTGGCTGGCAGCGCTGGTTCTTTGCCATACTTGCTGCGACAATCAGTATCGGCCTGGTTATCTGGATGAAACAGTTAAAGCATTATGAAACCCTATCAGCCATTTCATTAAGCTTGATCCTGGGGGGGGCCATTGGTAATTTAATTGACCGAGTGATTTACGGATATGTTATTGACTTCTTTGATGTCTATTATCAAACATATCACTGGCCGGTATTTAATGTTGCAGACTCGGCGATTACTATCGGTGTGGTTTTTATGTTGTATGAATCATTTACTCAAAATGAGCAGGAAGCTTTAGCTGATTAACCGAAAGGAATGCTTAAGAACATCATAAGAAAGTGGAGGAAGAAGTGCCCGAATTAGCCGAGCCATTTATTCAACAATTACATGAGGTTTTCTAAGACATAAAGGTTATGGTACGCTAGCCCGGAAGGTTTCGGAATACGGGAAACCAGGTTGCCCAGTATTGCACAAGTTCCCTCCAGGCAATATTTATAACATCCTACTTGAACATCAAATTTTCAGGTGTAATTAAATCCTTAATCTTATATTCTTATCGACCCACCATCAAATAGTGGCACGGTCATCGAAAAGTTTTCAGCAAAAGTTATTTTCTGTTCTTCCAGAATACCAATGGCGATTTGTTTCTCCATATGCAAAGACTCAATATAGTTTGTGAAATAATCTACAGCCGCCCAATCGCGTCTGGTAGAAATATTTGAAGCCAATTTATTCAACTCACCCTCAACCGTTAACTTTCCGCTTACAACCTCGATACCTGTCAAACACAAGCCATCTTCAGTTGGCACAAAAGCCTCTGAATCCCTCCCCTCCATCGTCAAAGGATGCTGATGATTAAATACCTTTTCGGATAGATACACTCCCCCGGCAACTGTTGCGTGACCAGCGCCATAGGCGAACCTTCACAAAATGCCATAGGTAATAGCATTGTCTAATATGGAATCAGCTGGATTTTTAGCGTCGATCATATTCAAAATAGACTGTAACGTAGATACCATGAAATTAATTTCGCCAATACACAAATCTGCATGCTTGGTTAATCTTGCCGCCAGGGCCTCAGGTCTAAGTCTTCGGTAGACATTAAATTTCAGGTGTTTCACCGCTTTTAACGCACGAGATGCTACTCAGTAACTAATGAAAGAATATGTGGGCCACCAAAATGCGCAAAACCTTGTTGATGATTAAGCTGATCACCTCTCTGAAAAGGATTCCTTCCCCTAAAAGAATCAAACATGCGCGATAGATCGACTTCCGGAAAATAATGGCTGCCACGGTGATGTCGAACTACCTGGCCGGTGATTGTTATAACCACTGCGCCTTCTTTCTTGGCATTATATTAACCATTGATCAGGTGCAGAGAACCTGGCTCGACGGTGTCTGTACAAACTCCCAATCCATCGCTAAGCTCGGCTTGCGCATAGGCTGCATAAGCAGTATTTTCTTCATACCGCACGCTAATCTAGTGGAAGCGCAAATTTTTGCGGATCACTTCCAGTAGAGTATTTAAAGCATCTCTAGTGACGCAAAATATATCTGAGACTCCTGCATCTGCGAGGATATCGAGTAATATTTCACTTACATTCTTGGTCATAAAGTCTGCTCCTTAGTATTTAGTCAATCAAGCTTAATCAAGCTTCTCTGAAAACAATTACTGAAGTGTGTTGCGTGAAAATATACACTTGTCCCGTTATGCCAGATAAGCAATTAAATAACAGGACAATAAATACTAACGCATGGAGCAAAAGCCTTAATTATTTTCAAATAACATTTACTTGATGTGCTGTTTAATTAAATGATAGACTGAAATTCTTGAGTAGTGCTTGAAACACTGCAACTGATCTGACATGGTATTTATGGGTCCTAACTGATTTATTAGGAATTTCTATGGAAAGTAAATCTTCAAGAAAAACATGGTTCATGTAAAACAATCCCACATTTGTAATTATTTGTAAAGCAACGGCGCTTAACGCTCTTAATTTATTAGTGTTATGCGGGATGCTAGTGCTTAAACCTCCAGCAGACGCCTTGCACCTCTTGATAATAAACATAACTATTAGGTTGTTAGTTTATTCTTGCGGGTTTTCGTCAAGAGCAAGGCACTGGATTAAGTGTATTGTGGGCTAAAGCCTTGCACTACAACAATACTCACTGAAATCACAGGAACAACTATGACCTTTATGGTAAAAATGTATTGGCTGATCACCCTGATTGGAACACCCGCTAGCTTAGCCTTTGCGCTTTGGTATCCAGTGGCTTATGGGGTAACCGCTTTTTGTTTGTTCTGGGCCGTGATCGGTTGCTACGATATGTACTTCAGCCACAGTAATTTGCGGCGTAATTATCCGGTGGTTTCTTATCTTCGCTATATATTCGAATATATTCGCCCCGAAATTCGTCAGTATTTTATTGCCGGCAATACTGAGGAAAGACCGTTTAACCGTGAGCAAAGAAACCTAGTTTACAGGCGTGCTCGACTATTGCCAGACACGTTACCTTTTGGTACCGAGGTGGATATTCTGGAAGATGGCTATCTAACCGCAGAACATTCACTTAGTCCTAAAGAGGTAGCCGAAGAGGATAAACGAGTTCTATTCGGCGGCCCGGAATGTACCCAGCCCTATAGTGCTTCGCGCTTAAATATCTCGGCGATGAGCTTTGGTGCCCTCAGTGCGAATGCCATACTGGCCTTAAACAAAGGTGCTAAACGTGGGGGGTTTGCACATAATACGGGTGAGGGCGGTCTCAGTCCCTACCACTTAAAATTTGGCGGAGATATTATCTGGCAAATTGGTACCGGGTATTTCGGTTGCCGAAATCAGGACGGGAGTTTTAATGCTGATGCTTTTAAGGAACGGGCGACTCTTGAAGTAGTAAAAATGATCGAAATAAAACTCTCGCAAGGAGCCAAACCCTCTCATGGTGGCATATTACCTGCCGCTAAAGTTAGCCGGGAAATTGCTGAAATCAGGCTGGTTGAGGCTGGCAAGGATGTTGTTTCCCCTCCTGCACACAGCGTTTTCAATAACCCCAAAGGCTTGTTGCAATTTGTGCGGCAATTACGTCAGCTCAGTGGCGGAAAACCGGTAGGTTTTAAACTCTGTCTGGGTAAGAAAAGTGAATTTCTTTCCATCTGCAAAGCGATGCTTGAAACCCAGATTTTTCCTGATTTTATTACCATTGATGGTGCAGAAGGTGGGACTGGCGCTGCCCCTCTGGAATTTTCCAATCGTTTAGGTACGCCGTGTAATGAAGCGGTTTATTATGTGAATCAAGTACTGATTGGGCTCAATTTGAAGGATCATATCCGGCTAATCGCCTCAGGGAAAACTTCATCAGGTTTTCATATACTGAGCAAAGTGGCATTAGGTGCCGATACCGTCAATGCGGCAAGAACCATGATGCTCGCCTTAGGTTGCATTCAATCACAGTCCTGCAATACTAATAAATGCCCTACAGGCATTACTACTCAGGACCCTCAACGCAGCAAAGCAGTGCATGTTGAGAGTAAACATATCCAGGTAGTAAATTTTCATGAGCAAACCATCGCCTCTTTTATGCAGTTGTGCGGAGCTATTGGTTATGAACATCCGGATATGCTTTGCCCATCAGATATTTATCGCCGCTTTGACCAGGGTTTACTACATTTCGATGAAATTTATACGCCTCTGGCAGCAGGTCAATTGCTCACTGATGATATCCCTCAACCCTATCTTGCCGATTGGCAAAAAGCATCGGTAGACTGTTTCTAATCAATAAAAATTTATAGGCAATCCGTCCATGACTGAAGAATTAAATAGAGCAGATACAACGCTTGAAATACTAGCGCCCTCATCATTATCAGGCAATGCTATTC
>DUBW01000082.1 GCA_012960135.1 Methyloprofundus sp. | reverse complement strand
CGCGGCTTTCTAGTTGTATTGGTCATGTCGTATCCTATTGTGATATTAATAGGCTATCAAACCCTACAGGTTTATTAAACCATTACATATCACCACATTCAGGAGCACAGAAAATGTATAAGAAAAGAAATAAACCCAAAAAATTCGATAACAATATTGTTGTCATTGGTGGTGGATCAGCAGGACTGGTGACGTCTTATATCGCAGCAGCGGTTAAAGCGAAAGTGACTTTAATCGAAAAACATAAAATGGGTGGGGACTGTTTAAACACTGGTTGCGTTCCCTCAAAAGCGCTGATCAAATCCAGCAAATTATTATCCATGCTGAAACGCTCAAAAGAATTTGGTATTAATGAGATTAAAGCAGACTTTAAATTTGGCGAAGTCATGGAGCGCGTGCAAGGGGTCGTTAATACCGTTGCTCCACATGATTCGGTCGAGCGTTATACTGAATTAGGTGTTGATGTTGTTGAAGGTGAAGCAAAAATTTTATCGCCGTGGGAAGTTGAAGTAAAAACGGCAGAAGGCACGAAAACCATCACCACGCGTTCTATCGTGATTGCTGCGGGGGCAAGACCATTCGTACCGCCTATTCCTGGTCTGGATAAGATAGACTATTTAACCTCGGATAACGTGTGGAACTTACGTGAACAACCTAAACGTATGGTTGTACTAGGCGGTGGGCCGATTGGTAGTGAGTTAGCTCAATCGTTTGCCCGTTTAGGTGTCACTGTAACTCAAGTAGAAATGGCTCCGCGCTTATTAATTCGTGAAGATATTGAAGTTTCAAAAGCCCTCACCGCTAAGTTTATTAAAGAAGGCATCGATGTCAAATTAGAGCATACTGCCAAAGAATTTATTGTCGAAAATGGCGAAAAAATCCTACTTGCTGAGCATAAGGGTAAGCCAGTGCGTATTCCCTTTGATCAAGTATTATTAGCCATTGGGCGTATTGCTAATACGACAGGTTATGGTTTAGAAGAATTAGGTGTGAAATTATCTGATCGCCGCACGGTGCAAATCAATGATTTCCAGGAAACCAATTTCCCTAATATCTATGCCTGCGGTGATGTTTCAGGCCCTTACCAATTTACGCATACGGCAGCGCATCAAGCTTGGTATGCCTCGGTTAATGCTTTATTCGGTAGCTTTAAAAAGTTCAAAACTGATTATTCTGTCATTCCCTGGGCCACTTTTACCGACCCTGAAGTGGCTCGTGTCGGTATTAATGAACAAGAGGCGAAAGAGCAAAAGATACCTCATGAAATCAGTGTTTATGGAATTGATGATTTAGATCGAGCCATTGCCGATGGTGAGGCGCATGGTTTTGTAAAAGTCTTAACCGTCCCGGGGAAAGATAAAATCCTGGGAGTGACCATCGTTGGTGAGCATTCAGGTGATTTAATTGCAGAATTTGTCTTGGCAATGAAATACAAACTGGGCTTGAATAAAGTTCTGGGTACGATACATATCTACCCGACAATGGCAGAAGCCAATAAATATGTCGCAGGTGTTTGGAAAAAGAACCATCAGCCTGAGAAATTATTACAGTGGGTTGCTAAGTTTCATGTCTGGAAACGGGGGTAAGTTTTTATTGAATAATAAGGTGGGCTATATGGGTATCATCTATAATAAAGTTACTCATAGATTGAACGAATATTCTTATGACTCAAACAGATACATCCCCCGAGAACTGGCTTAATGATTATGGTGATCTTTTGTATCGTTATGCGTTAACACGTGTACGTTCAGAAGCGACAGCAGAAGATTTGGCACAGGAAAACTTGCTTGCAGGGTTACAGGAAA
>DUBW01000081.1:1259-2000 GCA_012960135.1 Methyloprofundus sp. | reverse complement strand
TATCTGTACGGCATCCAGGCTGGATTGCAAAAATGCTTCAGCAGAAAATAGCTTGGTTTGTGCACTTGCCAAGGTTATGCGTTTGTTATTATCTTTTAATCTGGCGCATTCTTTCAGCCATAGGTGGATGCTGTCTAGACGCAATTTCATTTCGGCAATTTTATGACTAATAGCCTGGTTCTTTCCTAAATGGGAACCATTGCTTTGTCGTTGGCGACTATATTTAATCACAGTTTGTAATTGTTGCTCCATCACACCGGATATTCCTGCAAAGATAAAGGCACGTTCCAGTTCTAGTGCTTGTTGAATCATTATCTGCCCAGAACCTGTTTTACCTAATTGCCTGTTGGCAGGGATAAGACAGTTTTCCAGAAACACATCGCCCATAGGGGCGGTTTTGCAGCCAGTGACTTTCGGTCCAGTTAAAAAATGGGCTCCAGTGTCATCTGCATGGACGATAAAGGCAGATAATTTATTATCTAGCCGGGCATAGATAAGCAGCATGTTAGCTATTGGGGTGTTGGTAATATAACGTTTGTTGCCATTAAGTAATACGCCTTTATTTGTAAGTTCGGCACGCATTTCTAAAGCATTTAAATCTGAACCTGCTTGCGGTTCAGTAATTGCGTGGCCAGCAATGAGCTCGCCTGATAGCAGTTTAGCTAGATAGGTTTTTTGCTGCGCTTCATTACCATAATTCAGTAATGGAAAAACTAAGCCCCAAAGATGAGCATTAATGGA
>DUBW01000081.1:0-1158 GCA_012960135.1 Methyloprofundus sp. | reverse complement strand
TTTTTGAGAAGACCTTGTTGGGCACAGTGTATAAAGCGTTGTTTTGATGCCTGAGCATCACCCTTTGGGGGTAATTCGTTCATGCTTTCTCCAATTGCATTTGCAGTGTCTGGTAATCCATTTTACCGTTGTTCAAATAAGGCAGTGATTCTAATACTATATATTGACAGGGTTGCATATACGCCGGTAATTGTTGTCTGAGAGTGTTAACAATTTCTGCCAGTACTGCACCGTCTTTTAATGTAAGGACTGCAGCCGGGCGTTGGCCACTGGTTTTATCTTTAATGCCAATAACAGCACAATGTGTTACACCGGCACATTGTTGAAGCTTTTTTTCTATTTCAGCAGGCTCCACACGATAGCCAGAACATTTCAGCATTCTATCTAAACGGCCATGATAGCAATAATCGCCCTCTGAATTGACAGAGACTTTATCCCCCGTAGCATAAAAACCAGCAGTTGATAAGGCAGGGATTAGTTGCCCATCTTGCCAGTAGCCGGACAGATTATTGGCGCTCTTTACCCGTAATTCACTGGTTTCTTGGTTGATTTCTAATTTGGAACCTGCCGCAGGAATACCAATAGGAATGGCGTGATCAGCGTGTAATTGCGTTTTATCAACCGGCCAATAACAGCAGACATTGGTTTCAGTGGGGCCATAAAGATTATAAAATTTGACGTCGGGGAGTAAATCACAAAGTTTGATTAATAAAGGGGTAGGGAAAACTTCACCGGCAAATAAGATGATTTTTAAATCGGGTAGGGGGGTGTCGCTTAAGGCACCTTTTAATGCAATAAAACTCAATATGGATGGGACGGTATACCAGACTGAAATTTTTTGTTTCTGTAACCATGCTGTTAAGCGACTGGGTGACATCGTCAAATGGTTTGGAATAAAGCTAACAGTAGCACCTCTACTTAAACTGCTGAATAGATCAAACACACTGAGGTCAAAATGGAACGGCGCTAATGAGGCAATATTATCCTTATCCGACAACTTAAATGTGTCTGCGGCCCAATCAGCAAAATTTGTCATTGCTCTATGACTGAGGGCTACACCTTTAGGGTGACCAGTAGAGCCCGATGTATAGAGTATCGTCGCCAGTGATTCAGCTTTAATTGCAGGGGCCTTAGTAACGTTTGTAGTAGCGGATATTT
>DUBW01000080.1 GCA_012960135.1 Methyloprofundus sp. | reverse complement strand
CCAGTCATTTGAGGGAGTGTTACGAAGCCAGCGCCGAGTTTACGATGGTAGTGGCGAAGTGGCACGTACGCAGGACGTCTGGGGCGCCGAAGGCATTAGCGGTCGCGTTAAGTTTTTGCCGCTTGCTTGGGCTGGGATGCCCAAAACAAGCTTTCGCAAAAATAGCGACTCCCCGTGCAAGTGATGTCCTTTATTTTGATTGTTGAGCTTGTTGATTTGAATATAATGCAATGAATACCAAGTGTCCAGAAAATTGAATTTTGAGAAAATTACGGTGCTTGTGTTCTAGATTAAATAACCATCCAATAAAGTTGATTATTCCATAAAGGTAGTTATGTTGCCATATTGGGCGTAATAGTATTGAGCGATTAAGTAATTGCCGATTAATAAGCATTGATGCATCAACTCCTGGACGTATTTCCTTAAGCTCAAAACCTGCATCAGAAAATATGCGCGCAATCCCATATGGAGTAAAGTTAAAGATGCTATATGAATGATACGGTTCTAAATAAGAAACTGATCCCATAAATTTTCCATTAGGCTTCATGACACGCAGAGCATCACTTATTAATGCATCTGGATGCCGTACATGTTCAAGAACTTGATGGCAGAATATTAAGTCGAAATAATTATCTGGATAGGGAAGATCAATGCCGTTAAATGTTGAAATGTGTGCATTTTCCCTAGTTCGGTGTTTTACCTCTGGAGAATTTTCAATATCTACGCCATGCCAGATTACACTTTCAGATAGTCGTTGGAAAAAGTCAATTGAATTTCCTTCACCACAGCCAAGGTCAAGAACCTTTAAAGGCTCTTGAGTCTCAGTAAAATACTGTTCTACGCAATAATTCAGGGACTGTGGATTAGAATGATCTTCCGGCAAATAAATACAGATCGACTGATATGTTTTTAGTAACTCTATTTTATTTTTCAGATTTTTCATCTAGGAAATCCCTTATAGAAGTTAGTTTTACTTGTGAAGCCCAACGCGTCAAGAAGAGGCGTGCTAAAGCACGTCCTTCTTGCTTGATTTGTTAGGGCTTCTCTAGTACCCATATATAGCTAGGAACTAGCCAAATTATGTATTTTGAAATAAAAGCAGCTATTTTTTGCTTTCTAGAGCCAGGCGTTACCATATAATCCACTTTATATTTGTCAGGGTTGTTTAACAATAACTGCGTATAATCATAAATTTCAAACTCACTCACAAGTTTCTTTAATCCCCAATAAGTAAAGTGCTTTTCATAATAATATGCCCCCTTACCAGTTAATCTCATGTATAGATGCGCCATAGGGCGTGGAATTACGGACAGCAAAGGTAGATTATAGTGTGGCTCATTTAGCATTAGTCTATTTGCCGCAGAAAAATAGACAACGCCCCCAGGCCTCAAAATCCTAAAGATTTCTGACATTAAAGTATTTGCATCAGGAACGTGTTCGTATACGTTAGAACAGATTACAACATCAAATGAATTTGGCTCGTACTTAATATCCATCGCGTCGCCAACTTCAAACGCTAACCCCTCCTTCTGGAATTTATTTTTCGCATGTAGTATTGCTTTCTCATCAATATCAATACTTGTTACTCGCGAAAAATGCTCGAACAAATATTCATCAATTATCCCAGCTGACCCACCTATATTAAGGAGGGAAAGTGTATCTAGCGGCTTAGATATATACTCTGACAAGACAGCAACCATCGTAATCGCTTTTCTTCGTCGGCCTGCAGCATTAAACATTGCAGTGCTCTTTTCGGAAAACCCGTTTTGATAACCTCTATTCAAGCTGATACCTCACTATCTAGTTTGCGTAGCCTAACGCCAAGTTCAGTTGACGCTGGCAGATGTACGATGAACTCTGCTAACACACTGAACTTTGATATAAAATGACCTCTGAAAACGAACTGTGCTGCCAGCGGTCAACTGCAACTTTTTGTGTACGCCCAGCATGGGCGTGAACTAATGGGGTGTAAGTCCCCTGTAGGAGAACCTACTTCGTTCATTATT
>DUBW01000079.1 GCA_012960135.1 Methyloprofundus sp. | reverse complement strand
ATTAGTGGTCGCGTTAAGTTTTTGCCGCTTGCTTGGGCTGGGATGCCCAAAACAAGCTTTCGCAAAAATAGCGACTCCCCGTACTATAAAAATAGCTTGAGTATTTCCGGATAGTCTCAAGCTATTTTTTTAATTCTGTCTGCCAAGCCACTGTAACGCTCAACCCGACGCTGTATAGTTTCTAAAAAAACTACTTTATTCGTAACCAATTTAAGAAATTCCTTAGCACGAGTAACACCTGTATAAATCAGTTCCTTTGTTAAAACAGGATTCATCGACTCCGGTAAAACCAGCAACACTTCGTTAAACTCAGACCCCTGGCTTTTATGTATGGTCATGGCAAACACCGTTTCACAATATGATAACCTGGCCGGCATATACTTTCTTATCGTGCCATCAGGCAATAAGAAAAAAACCATTAATTTCCCATCACTCTCAGCATCCGGCATACAAATACCAATATCACCATTATACAAACGTAACACAGGATCATTTTGAGTGACCATAACTGGTCGCCCGGAATACCATAGTCTTGAGCTCTGAATTAATTTTCTTTCTTTTAATTGTTGCGTAACCCGGAGATTTATATCTGCCACGCTATTCACTCCCTGACGAGTAGCGCATAACACCTGAAATGAATTGAATGCATCAAAACAATGGCTAAATTCAGCTCCATCTGAAATTAGCTGTAAATAAGCCGCTTGCTTATTTACAATAAACTCGATTAAATCCTCTTTTAATAAAAGAACCTGAGCATGATTTTGAATCAATAATTCCCAGGCATCTCGCTCTCTTTGTTGATTAATAGCATCAGCGAATGTTTTGATATGCTCGGAGAATCGGTAGGTTTTTTTTAGTTCCTGGGTATATTCTGGCAATGCAATCGTTAAATCTGCAAGTACCGAACCTGTTTCAACCGAAGCCAGTTGATCTTTATCACCTAACAAAATCAAACGGGTACCTTTTTTTAAGGCATTGACCAATTTACACATTAAGGGTAAATCAATCATTGACACTTCATCCACCACAATGATGTCATAGGGTAGGGGGTTATCTTTATTATATTTAAAATAGGGCGAAGGTGGCCTTGCGCCTAATAAGCGATGCAGGGTAATAACTTGCACCGGAATTGTATTTTTAATCCATTGAGACCCTGGCAAACTTGCTATGTTTTGGCCTATGGATTCTTGCAGCCTCATTGCTGCTTTTCCAGTAGGCGCTGCAAGTGCAATATTTAACGGCTGAACTGATAATTCCTGTAATAAGGCAAGAATTTTAACTACTGTCGTGGTTTTTCCGGTTCCGGGCCCACCGGTAATAATTGTAAAAGTATCATTTACCGCCCTTAGTGCTGCTTCTTTCTGCCAATCGACGTCATCTTTGACTGGAAAATACTGCGCAATGATGTTGTCTACACCGTCTATTGAACGCTCATTAGCTATCAGCGTGGTAATTTTGTTTGCCAATTTACACTCGTAACCCCAGTAACGCTGCAGATATAACTTATTGTTTTCCAGTACGATAGGGAGCTTTCCTGAATCATCTGCCATGCCTGAAGCCAGTACTAAGCTTTGATCTTCCTTATTTATTGCTATACAACTATGTCCCTGACTAACTGCATTAGATAGCTCTGCAATAATAGCTCTAAATTGCTTAGCCTTGTTTGTCTCTAAATCACTTTTCTGAGCTAAGAACCTACTAAAAGCATAGTCTAAACGACTGAGAGAAATTTCATCTTGCATAGTGTTATTTAGAAATAATTAAACTATCAGTATTTATGGCGTTCAATAACTTTAGCTATTCCACCCCTCTATTATTAAACTATGTGTTTATCCGTAGGGCGCAGCTTTAGTCCCTCTTTGTAGAAAAAAACTATTATTGTATTTTAAATCGGGCGAAAGCCACCTGCTCCTACCCTGGTTTTCTTTTAACTCGTTATTGGTAAAGCGTATTGTACAACAAAGTTCCAGGCAAAAAAAAACCCATCTTCGTAAGAAGATGGGTTTTAGTATTAAG
>DUBW01000078.1 GCA_012960135.1 Methyloprofundus sp. | reverse complement strand
AAAAAACGCTTTTTTAACGGTTTGGCCAGAGTGATAAATCGCACTAAATCAATCATGAAGTAAAGTTCACTTCCATTATTTCCACAATAATGGCTTCTGATATGTTGACAAGTTCGTATTCTGAAGATGAATAAATATCACCTTCTTTATTATCCAGCGCTATATATACAATACCAAGCTTATCATCATGGATAAGGATAACGATCTTTTTATCTAGAGCAATACAATCAATTGTAATTGCATTCGCTTTCATGCCTTGATGGCACAGGCATTAATCCAGGCTGTTAAGCTCCACAGCCTGGTAAAGGTATGGCTTTTCATAGTGACCATGGTTCACAGTATACAAGTCAACGTTTCATAAATTACTGATTCGTTAAGACTGGCGTGCGTCAATGGGAGATGTGGGAAGTTATTACGCCAATGCCGTAGTTGAGTGGTTTTATGGCAGTTTAAAACACGACTGGATTTTTAAAGTGTATCGACCAACGCGCGAGTTTATGAAACAATAAGTGGCGAGTTACATGAAGTATTACAAGCTAGTTCGGCTGTATATAGTTAATGGCCATATATCACCGGCCAATTTTGAAAATTCTCAAATTAATTTGTCCGGTTTGGGTTGACCAGTACAGAGTGACTAAATAAATCAGTAAAAAGCATAATGATATTTTAGGAGCATTGAATTGCTTCTTTATTCTCAGTGTTACCTTACAAGCTTCGGCTTAAAAGCGATGACAACAGCTAGACGTGAAGCCTATTACCCAAGAAAAATCAGTTGCCAACGATATTTAGTGCAAGCTATTCATTCTTCAACACGTCAAAAAAATAATAAACTATAGTTGTTTAAAATGCACCGAATAACGGAAGTTTTCTGGATCAAAGTAATCTAATGCTTTGCCGTTAATTTCAGCATAGGGATACATCAGGTAGTTAAGCGGTTTAGATTCTTGAGATGCCTGTAGCTTAATTCCTCGACCACCTCTTTCAAGAACCATTCTGTATTGATCGACTCCGCCAAAATAGTATTCTCTTATTTCCTTTACATCCACTAGTTTTAAATTATCAACCAGCATTATTTTCCTTACGTCTGCTGGGTCAACCGGAACCCAGCCAGTACCAGGCAAATAAAACTCTGCCCAGCAATGATAGTCTCCGGTTATATCCTGATCTGCCTTTTTCCCAAGCCTCAGACCAAACACTTCTCTTGCCGGAACGCCTATATTTCTTGCTAGAGCCACATAGACAGAACTAAGATCGGCACATTTTCCACTGCGCTTTGCCAAGGTAACTTCAACGATGCCTAATCCACATCCTCTTACATTAGGATCTCTTTTCGTATTTTCAATAACCCAGTCATAAACTGCACGCGCCTTTTCAAGAATTCCGCTTTTACCTTGTTGTATGCCGTTGGCAATTTCTGCTACTTCCCCATCAGTCGGAATCCACCAATCTGGCTGTAGATATTTCATTATTTCCACCGGAATATCGCCACCAGTATCCGTTAAATTCCTAACTATCCGCTCTTTTGCTCTTACCTTAAACATGAATTCTAGCCTTTTCTCCTGCTCAGCTTTATTCCACTCAGCAAAGAAATACAAGGTACCGCTCTCAGGTTGTTTATAAATGGCAGAATTTATAAAATTACCTTCGATTTTAATATCTTCAATCAATTGTTCATTGTTGGAAATAGGATAAGGTAACCATATTTTTGCCGGCTGTGTTATTTCAGGCGTGTTCAGGTTAACTTTAAGATTAATCTGCCCCTGTCTTTCTCCACTGATAGACACATCTATCATTAGAAATGATAGACAAAATAATAAAATAATTGTTTTTAATTTCATGGCTAAACTTATTATACGCATTCGGGTGTTGTGAGAATATATCATTACGGCCGTTGAAAACGCCTGGAAACAAGGGTTCATTCCATCTAATCAAGCCCCATTATTATATTAGAAGACCTAAGCATCCCCCCCCCGGCGCTCATCTGGGGCATATAGATACTATTTTAGTTTTGACCAAA
>DUBW01000077.1:32350-64554 GCA_012960135.1 Methyloprofundus sp. | reverse complement strand
ACTCTGGAGGCTGATTTTTGCATTGCCGCACTCAATGAAACATTAGAAGGCGAAAGTTGCGAGATTTTTAATACCGATCAGGGCAGCCAGTTTACAACACCAAGGTTCACGCAGCCCTTACTGGACAAGGGAATAATGGTTAGCATGGATGGCCGAGGGCGAGCTTTGGACAATATATTCGTAGAACGCTTATGGCGATTGGTCAAATATGAAAAAGTTTATTTGAGTGATTTCAATACCGTAAACGAGGCCTATGTTGGTCTAAAGGAGTACTTTGAATTCTATAATAATAAACGATTTCATCAATCTCTCGATAATCAGACTCCAGCCAAGGTTTATCTGGCAGGAAATTAGCTTTAAGTTTATCATTCATTGCAAGCAATCTTTTTATGAGAAAGTTGAACAATATTATATTTTTAACTAAAAAAAGAAAAAGAGGATATCTTAATTTTTACTAAATTTGGTATTGACAATGGGGAGCATCATACAACACTGGGGCGATGAACTTAATGTCTTTAATAGAGACCATTTGATTTAGTTTATTAACTATCATCGCCCCTGTTACTTTCCAACTGTGATCATGGACGATAAAGGAAAGCAAAGAAAGAAATATCATTATGATAAGATGATGATGATGTTGACGCCTTATGAAAAGCTGACGTCACTGCAGAGTGCTCAAGACCTTCTGAAACCTTCACTCTCCTTTGAGCAGCTGGATACGATTGCTAACTGGATCTGTGATAATAAATCAGCTGACCAACTAAACCTCGCTAAAAAGCGATTATTTAAACAAATCAATGAACAGAAAAAAGGCTGATGTTTAGAGTTGGCTTAATGGCGCTGTTCAGACTCATTTGTTAATTGGAAAATACTTTAAACGAATACAAGATCAAAGTAATAAATTTCATCATCGGCAAACGATAAGGAAAAATATATTCCCGATACATAATTACATGTATTAGCACTTAGAGTGCTTATTTCTGCTTACACACGATAAAATAAGCTAACATATTCAAACAATATAATAATATTTGGAGTACAACTTATGCGTGAACAGAAGGTTAAAGCAGCATTGGAAGAAGAGAGTGTATTAACGCCAACCTATGCTTCCAGAGAAATGACGGAGAGCATTCCTAAACATGCTATTCCTAAGCAAAGCACAGCACCCGAAACGGTCTATAATCTAATCCATGATGAACTCATCATGGATGGAAATTCACGGCAGAATCTGGCGACGTTTGTGACCACCTGGATGGAGCCAGAAGCAAAGAAGTTGATGTCGGAATGTTTCGACAAAAATATGATTGATAAGGATGAATATCCGCAAACGGCTGAAATTGAAAGTCGTTGTATCAATATGCTCGCTAATTTATGGAATTCGCCTGATCATGAAACTGCGACCGGTACTTCTACCATTGGTTCCAGTGAAGCAGCTATGCTGGGTGGCATGGCGATGAAATGGAACTGGCGCGATAAAATGAAAAAAGCCGGTAAACCCACCGATAAGCCAAATATGGTGATGGGGGCTAATACCCAGATTTGCTGGCATAAATTCTGTAAATACTGGGATATTGAAGCTCGCGAAGTCAAATCTGAAGGTAATCGCTTCACCCTGAATGCCGAAGAAGCGTTAAAGCTAGTGGATGAAAATACTATCGGTGTTGTTGTTATTATGGGCAGCACCATGGACGGCAAATATGAACCGGTTAAAGAAGTCGCTGATGCCTTGGATACATACCAACAACAGACAGGTATTGATATACCGATTCATGTTGATGGTGCAAGTGGTGCTTTTATAGCGCCCTTTCTTCAGCCTGATTTAGAATGGGATTTTCGTGTTCCAAGAGTCGTTTCGATTAATGCGTCAGGACACAAATACGGACTTGTTTATCCTGGTGTGGGCTGGGCGTTATGGCGTAATAAAAAGCATTTACCTGAGGACCTTGTATTCCATGTGACTTATTTGGGTGGTGATATGATTGATTTTTCGATCAATTTTTCACGACCGGGTAACCAGGTAGTTGCTCAATATTACAACTTTCTTCGTTTGGGTATGGATGGCTATACACGTATACAACAAGCCTGCCAAGATGTTGCTTTATATTTATCGGGTGAAATTGCCAAACTAGGGCCGTTTGAATTAATTACCAATGGAAGTGATATTCCTGTTTTCTGCTGGAAATTAAAAGATGATTTCGCTGGTTCTTCAAATTTCACCTTACTTGATATGGCCGATAAGTTACGTGAACGTGGCTGGTTAGTCCCTGCTTATCCGATGCCGCCTAACCGTCAGGACCTTTTTGTGCAACGAGTCGTTGTAAAAGAAGGCTTCAGTCATGATATGGCCGACATGTTACTCGAAGATATCCGCCGTGCTCTGGAATGGTTTGAATCACAGCCAGGATTTATCGGTAAAAAAGAAGGTGGTAACTTCCATCATTAATTGCTTATGAAAAATGTTCACACTACTATTAGTTTTTCCGGGCCGGGATATATAACAAAAGCAGTCCATTTACTGAAAGGTGGTTACTTCACGTCGTCACCTAAAACACAAAGGGCTCGGCTCATTGTTTGTTACACCTTAGAATGTTAAATAGACATCACCTCGATTTAAATATCCCTGGTTGCATTTATGGGCACCAACACTCCTAACCTGGTGGGGTGCCGTGATATTTATAATTAGTTTGGCTTTATTTAGTGTGATTACCCTGCCAGAGAACAGACCTAAAGCAATAAACACAGGTATGACTCTGGACTGGATTTTTTTATTGGCTCGCTTTTTTTACTTCAGTTGCATTCTGTCAGTTACTGGAAGCCATTAATGCAATTGATTGGCACGGTGATGTTTAACTTTAATACCGGTAATGCCTTTATTAGTGATTTGAACTGGGTGCAACAGGATATATTGATCTGTACACCGAATATCATTCGGCTGTATTTTTTTTGATTGCTAGTCGCCTGGCTGTTATGGAAGAATGTCATGGTAACTGGGGCTGGCAGCCTGGGGATATTGAGTGTTGATTTACGGTACTTCATTTGCTCGTTTCGATAGGTTTTATGATTTCTGCCTTGTATGCATTAGCTGTGCTTTCTGGCGACAGCTCTGTCACTTTTAGCTGGTTGTCCACATTTTTTACTTTTCAGGGAAGCGTATGCTTTTTTATCGGGCGTTATCTATTACTGCCGGAAATGTTTTCTGAATAGGTAGCTGATTGACTATGCAAACAGGGGGTTCTTGTTTAAGACCAGACACCTTAATGAGCGTAGGGCCACAATATCGAACTGGTATGCTAAAGGATGGCTGAAGCCGCACCCTACAATCATTCCTACATTCCGTCGCTTCCATGCAGCTCAGGAATTTAATGAAGCAGGTAGGGCTGGGGTAACCTGGAGTATGCCTTTTCCAGAAAAGATAAGATTGGCTTTAGCTATCTTCATTTCTATGACACCAACAACCAAACGTTTGATGGTCTTGATGTCGATAATGGCAGAGTTGAAGTAACGTCGCTGTTGTTTTGGCCACAGCTAAGTCTTAGTGGTGAATATGCATTTGAACAAAATGGCAGCGTATTTAAGTCGAATGGAGGATTTGCGAAAATCAGTTACGTATTTGATACAGCTCCTTGGTCACCAACCTTGAGTTTCCGTTTTACCAGCCTGTAAGGCGATAATCCTGATACAGTGAGGGATGAAGGGTTTAGTCTCTTAGCTTATGGAATTCGTGACTGAGGAACCTGGTTTCAGGGTAAAATGATTGGTGAATATGTGTTAGCTAATAGTAGTTACTCTACCGGTAACATTCGAGGATAGTGCGTTATTGATTCTGTTTTCTATGGGTAACGCTCAGTGAGTTTTAACAACCTATTTAGCGCCAATAACGGTGAGCCTGAAGAGCCCAGATAAGCAAGCGGCAGCGGAGTGGATGCGTTGTATTATTTAGCTCTGTAACTACCTACCTATTGGGTTTATGCGCAAGCCTAGGATTTGCAATATATGTCTGTGGAGCAACCTATGAATCAGCTGATACTCTATGCCCTGGAGTTTTACAACCCTAGCTCTGGCTTGGATAAATTCCTGGATAGATTCAACCTGGGTGAATTCAATTTAAGATAAGCAAACACATTTATTCAGGATCAGGTAGGGCGTCTAAAACACCCTGCCCGATATCTATTATTGCTTGTTAGTAATAATAGCCCCCGCCCCAACCACCCCAGCTATTCCAGTTCATAGCAGCATCTTGGTTCATCTCGGCAGTCTGTAGCTCTAAGTTTAGTTTTGCATATTCCTGATAATTCCGTTCAGTTCCCATATACAGGCATTTACAAAATTCAGCATCTGCATAAGCATAGAAAACAAGACCATTTTTAATGTGACTAAGAATCGTTCTCTGCTTCATGGATGTAATATGTGCCAGCTTTTCAGGGGTATCTGCAAATTTAACCATGAACCCTGCCGCCGCTAATTTTTTTTCATCACTGCTGGCATTGCTTTTTTCTATCATCGTACAAGAAGATAGAGTTGTTACGACAAACAAAAGTATACCCGTTGTTTTTAAAATAGTGTGTTGCATATAAAAATATCCTTTACGTATTTTATAAAAATGAACTACCATAAACACTCAAAAGTTTAGCTTAGCACATTAGATTGAGCAATATTGTCTAAAGTGCAAATTTTATGTTTTTAAATCAAAACCGGGCTTATAAATTATTATATCTATTCAAATCAAATAAACCCGCCTTTAGCCCACGGTATTTCCTATGCTCTGCATTAAACCAGTCTACATAACCCCAGATCTCTGGATTGGTTCGACGAACACCGTATTTAGCATAGAATGCTTCCCTGTCTTCGCTACTGCGCGCCTTTTTGATCCCTGCAATAAATTCAGGCAACAGCTGTTCTTGCACATGAAAGAAATAGTTCGGATAACTGCCTAAAAACCCAGGTACGATAGTGAGTGTGTCAAATTCAGGCTCACTGCGCAAGTCTTCAGATGTCATAATAGCAACGTTTTCTAGCGCTTTATTTAATAATATAGTATAAATTAGCTCACTTTTTCCCTGCTTACCAGTAATTTTGACGATGGACATTTCCGGCAACAAGGCTAGCTCGCTTCCTTTGAGTGTAGTAAGTTCAGTCATGGCAAGATAAGATTTTTGCTGTAATTCTGATCTCGCAGTTTTTTTGCAGGCTTCGTGCTGACAGGGTCTAAGAGTATTGTTGGTATTCACAGCTTTACCTAAATGCTGTCTGACCTGGGCAAAAAACTCCTGTTTATAGTTATCAGTTTTATACACCACACCGGTTTCATGTCCAGCACTGTAATAGGGAGTATTCATATAGTTAGCAATATCGCCACTAATGCCTTTATACCAGCTGCGATTAATGCGTTCACGTTGATCATCAGGCATCAATCTCAGAAAGTTATCTTCCCCACCCATACGTAAAAAATCCATATACAGGCGAGTAGCCAATTGATGGTCTACTGAATCAAAGACATTAAAACCTGCAACGAGCAAATAGTGAATGCGTTCAAATAGGGGATAGTCAAGAATCCACCCAGTTAATGGCGTATCGCCGACTAAACCTTCGACCACTGTTGCACTATTAAAATGTCTGAAGACAGTTAACGCTGCATTCTGATTGTTGCCATTGCCATTCCAGATATCATCGATGGTAAAACCGCCATACTCGTCTATTATCTGGTTAGTAAAAACGTTTTTATTCTTCAGATACTCTTCAGCGAGCTTGTTATATTTACGCCAGCCAAACAGCCCAAGATTTTTACCGGCAGCGCCTGGCAAGCTTAAAACCTTGTCTTGCTGTTGAATGAAAGTGTTAAATTTATCATTAATCACATCCACATTATTCCGCCCATCTGGTCTAAAAAACACCACCCAGAATCGATCGCGTATTACATTTAAAGCAACCTGACCTCTACAGACAGGACCTTTGATAAACCCTGAAATAAAATACTGGGCATTGTCCAGTAAAAATTGATAGCGTGCATTTTTTGGCAACTCAGCAAATGCCAAAAATGGATTAGCTGCGACCTCTGGTAAGTATGAGGGCAGTTTGGTCACACGATAATCAGTCTGAAAAAATAATTTTTTATAGCGCTGCATTTTATTTTCACTAAACTCATAAACAAAATGCGTTTTATCAACGATGACACCTTCAACTAGACGCAAGCGGTAGTAAAAATCGGTGACTCCAGGGTCATCATAGGGAAGCACAGTAGCAATTTCTTTAATTTCCTGACCGGATGGCGTTGTTGAGCGGACTAAGCGATAAAATTTCTTTTTATGATGTCGCTGTAAGTGTATGTGCCCAAGAAACAGGTGTTCATATATATAACGCGAGACCAGTTGTTCTTTTAAGGATCGTCCATTAAAAAACTGCTCCCATTGGGCAATTTCTTTTACGGTATCGTTTGCTGGCACAGGCCCGGCATCAAATTCTGCGCCTTGCTGCAACCACTGCATTATTTTGTATTCCTGCTTCAGGCTTAAACCTGGCATGGCATAAGGCATGCCCCATCCTGGATGGTCCTGTTTAAAATCAGAAAATTCGGCTACCGTTGGACAGGATAATTTACGATCCAGGCTAAGATCGAATGAATCCGCAAGTTTTCCAGATTCGGCTAGTGGGTTATCTCGCTTTAATAATAATAATTTAGCTAATAATGAATTATTGATATTCGCCTGAGCTGAATCTATGCGTTCATTTAACACCGGGTAAAAATCTTTTTCCCGCCAGCCCTGTGTTGTGGTTGCATCAACAAACAACCGCGTAGGCTGGATAGCATCTAATCTGACGCTATAAATAACTTGCTTGGTAGATCCGCGATCAATACCTTGCGTGGATCCGAGTTTGAGTTGGCAAGGGGCATCATAGCAAGCATGACAAGCAACACAACGTGTGTCTAGAATGGGTTTAATATCTTTATGATAGGACACCGCATCCTTAGCCAATTTTGTATCTGCGGCTAGTGTGCGTTGCTTAGGCTCGGACGGACCGTATAAGGCTTCAAAGTCCGGCGTTTGAACTGTTTGGTAAACTGTCGTACAACCACTAATGATAAAAAGAACAATTAATACGCTATAGAATTTTGTATTGATCGATTGATTCATAGTATTGCCGTTGTTATTATTTTTTATTAAACGCACTAACAGTATATTTTTCCTGAATTCAGGTTTCAGTAATATTACCTTGAATTGAAATGCAGTCCGCTTAATTAATAGTCTATTTTTCTGAATTAAGCAAATTAAGCTCGATTGCCTGCGGCATTTTTTCAATCTCCAGTAGACGTTCATTCCCTTGCGTACTTAATGATAAAATAACATCTGCACTGCCTATATATCCTGCTCCTTTTTCTGGCCATTCAAAAAAGCAAATACTTTGTTCCTGCAAATAATCAGCGATACCAATCCACTCAAGTTCTTCAGGATCGTTTAAGCGATACAGATCAAAATGAAAGAACAGCCGTTGATTCAATTGATATTCTTCAACGATATTATAAGTGGGACTTTTAACTGTTCCACCATGTCCAGCCGCGCGCATAAAGCCACGCACCAGAGTCGTTTTCCCGGAACCTAAATCACCCTTTAAAAAAACTACACATTTTTCAGGTAGGGACTGAAATAACCTTGCCCCGAATGCTTCGGTTGCTTCGGTCGACTGTAACATAAACTGCTGCATCATTTTACCACTTGAACTAAATAATCAACGACATCACTAGCGCACAAACCTCTCTCACCCTTACTAGCAGCCGCTTTATCAGCGGCAAGACCGTGACGGTAAACACCCTGCTGTGCCGCTTCTATTAATGGATATTGCTGCGCTAGTAAACCACCAATCAAACCTGCGAGCACATCTCCCATTCCACCCGATGCCATCCCCGGATTTCCGGTGCGATTAACATAAATACCTTCACCGCCACAGACTAGCGTCCCAGCCCCTTTCAAGACGCAGACACCTCCATATTTTTTCTGGATAGAGTGCACTGCCTGGTACCGATCCTGCAATATGTCAGCTGTAGAGCAATGTAATAAGCGTGCGGCCTCTCCGGGATGTGGTGTCAAAATCCAGTTTTCGGAATAAGCAGGCGCTGCTGCCAGAAAATTCAAAGCATCTGCGTCAATCACTCGTGGTAAATCTAAAGTAACTAGTTGCGACCAGATGCTTTTTGCCCATTCTCTTTGAGCAAGCCCGGGGCCTAATACCAGCACTGTCGCTCTATTCACCAATTCGGAAATATCAGCAAGTTGCTCTAATGCATGGCCCATTAATTCAGGGCTAAACAAATGGGTTTGTAAGGCATGTTCTTTACGCGTAGCCACACTCACTAGACCGGCACCGCTATTAAGCGCAGTTTTAGCTGCTAAATGTACTGCGCCTGCATAACCATAATCTCCCCCTATCACTAATACATGACCATAATTCCCCTTATGCGAGCAAGCTTTACGTCTAGTAAGTGAGGCGGGTGTAAGTATTGATTCATGGCTCTGAAATACCTGAATTATGGTATCCGGCACCTCTAAATCGGAAAAAATCACTGTGCCACAATAATCAGCAGCTAATCCGGTAAACAAGCCTTTTTTTAATACAATAAAGCTAATTGTAAAATCAGCGACAACGGCACAACCCATAATATTGCCCGTATCGGCATTTAAACCGGAGGGAATATCTATTGCCAGTACAGGGGCTACCATAGTATTAATATAGCTAATAGCCTCGGCAAATTTACCACTGACATTCCGATCTAATCCAGTTCCCAGCAGCGCATCGACCACAAGATCTGTCGCATTATCAAGTGTTTCCAAATCCTGTAATATTATGCCCCCCGCATCAAGTAATACCTGCTTTGCCAGTGCCGAATCTCCCTGTATTTTTTGTGTCGCGACCAACGAAACCAGTTGCACGCGATAGCCTGCTGCTATAGCCATAGCGGCAATTAGATAACCATCGCCTGCATTATTACCGGCACCACAAAAAAAAGCTAGTCTGTTAGCAGCCGGGTAATGCTCCTGTATGGCCTTAAACCCAGCGCTTGCCGCTTTAGTCATCAATTCAAAGCCTGTTATACTAAGTGAATCCTGAGCTATACGGTCGATGTCTCTAGCCTGTTGTGCAGAATACAAAGAGGTGGGTAAGGTTTGCATATTAAAATGAATATATTTTACTAAAAGGTATTATATTTATTGTTGCATAAGTTTTTACACTATACTATCGTCGAGTAGGCTTTAGCCTACATGAGGCAATACCAGTATAGGCTAAAGCCTACTCGCCACCTATTGAACTTTATACTGCAAATACTTATGGAACTATTAATAGTGGCGCTAATGTAACACAATGTTTCATGAATTCTTTAATTCAGTCTATAGCTTTTTTTACCATGAAGGACATGAAGAAGAGCAGATATTATGAGTTACCCAGGTAAAATGTACCACTTAGCTTTAAGCCCTTTACGTTCTTCATAGTGAAAACAAAAGATATTCTCCCTAATCATTAGCAAACTAAGAATGGACACAGCTAGCAATGAACTGCCCCAGCAAATTAAACAATGGGGCTATGAATTAGGCTTCCAGCAAGTCGGCATAACCGATACCAATCTGCAACAAGCAGAGCAGCACCTACAAGACTGGCTTGCACAAGGTTATCATGCCGATATGGAGTATATGCATAAACATGGTTTAAAGCGTAGCCGCCCTGCTCTGTTACAACCGGAAACCGTGAGTATTATTTCTGTACGCATGGATTATCTGCCGGAAGCTTATGAGACTATGGAAACGACACTCAATAATCCTGTTGCCGCCTTTATTTCTCGTTATGCGCTGGGGCGAGATTATCATAAAGTCCTACGTAAGCGCTTGCAAAAACTTGCCCTGCGTATCGAGCAAGAAGTAGGTGTCTTTGGCTATCGTGCTTTCGTAGACTCGGCTCCGGTCTTAGAAAAGGCCATTGCCGAAAAAGCAGGCTTAGGCTGGATAGGGAAACACAGCAATATCATTAATAAAAAAGCTGGCTCCTGGTTTTTCCTCGGTGAGATCTATACAACACTTGCTTTGCCTAGTGATATCCCCAGCCAGAACCATTGCGGTCAATGCGTCGCCTGTATCGATATTTGCCCAACTCAGGCGATTGTTGCGCCGTACCAGGTCGATGCCCGGCGCTGTATTTCATATCTAACAATTGAGCTAAAAGGCTCGATACCTGAAAAATTAAGACCATTAATGGGCAATCGCATTTATGGCTGTGATGATTGCCAGCTAATTTGCCCATGGAATCGTTTTGCCAGAATCAGTAAAGAAGCTGACTTTAGCCCCAGGCATAATCTAAATTCGCAACATCTGATTGAATTATTTGACTGGACAGAAAGCGAGTTTCTGCAGAAAACCGAAGGCTCTGCTATCAGACGTATAGGCTATCAACAATGGCTACGCAATATAGCGGTTGCGTTAGGTAATGCGCCTGCCTCTGACGCTATCAAACAAGCACTATTGACTAAAATGAATCACCCATCAGAGTTAGTTAGAGATCATGTATTGTGGGCAGTCAAGCAGGGGGCATAATTAATATATGCGATGTGATAACAATGGTTTTTTTAGACTCGGCCTCGTCGTTAAATGTCCTTAGAACCAGTGCTCAATTGTTTCCTCATTATAAATGCCAAAGGAAGCAAGATAAGAAAACCGATGATGGCAAACATCAAGGGTACTAAAGCCGCGATAGGCTGTGCAGGGAAATACTGACTGGCAACCAGGATAGCAATTGGTGGATTACGTAAGCCCGTACCCACAGCCAATACGATACGCGCATGCTGCTTCCTGCCTCCCGCCAGATAGCCAACACTCATGGCTAGCAGGAAGAATAAGATGATCACTGGCAGTATACTGGCACTCGCAAGAATAACCTCGGCATATAAAGCAATGACAGTACCCATTAGCACGACTATTGAAATACTGGTGAGTCTTGCAGCATAAGGCTGCACTCGCGCTGCTATCCCTGGAAAGTGTGCTTTGATAGCAAGCGCAAGTACTAAAGGCAGCAACATAATGGCCAGTAATGACTTGGCAATATCCCAGGAGTCGAGTGATGTACCATCCAATATTCGAGGCACGACGATCGGCATAAAAAAAATGGTAATGATCAATAAAGTTACCATTAGCCCTACCGAACTACCTACATGGCTTTTTGCTGTCGTCACGATTATCGGAATAAAAGGCGCGCCGCCACCTATACCAAGCAATATTATGCCTGTCCTTACGCCTTCGGGAAGCGGTAATACCGATACCAATCCATAAGCAACAAGCGGGACAATCAAGAAATTTGCAAGCAATGCACGAATCACTATTTTGAAATGTTTAAACGGCGCAATGATTTGTGCAATGGTTAAATTCAAGCCCAACGCAATCATACTGCCTGATACAAAGCCTAGCATCGAAAGATTAAAGACTATTTCAAGACTTTCTTTAGCGGGTAAAATCATATTGGCTATCAATTAATAAATGAACGGTAGTAATTTTCCAGTATTGCGTACGCTCCATACGGCTACTTCTGAGTAGCCTGTTAAGTATGAATATAAACTAGTTCACCTGGGTTTACCTTCCCAAATAAAGCGCGCATATCCGCATTAGCCATTCTAATACAACCGTGAGATTCCGGTTTGCCTTGCATTAAATAATCGGGGCAGCCGTGTATATAAATATAGCGCCAGGTGCTATCAACCTGACCATAACGATTAACCCCCGGCTCTAATCCACCTAGCCAGAGTATCCGGGTTAATATCCAGTCTCGCTTTGGATATTCATCGCCTAATTCAGCTGTGTATATTTCCCCGGTAGGACGCCTTGCGACAAAAACACTGTTTAAAGGAAGTTTATCACCAATTCTGGCGCGAATTTTATGCCAGCCTGTTGGCGTACATTCCGAACCCATGCGTTCGCCTACTCCGTTTTTGGCTGTTGAAACGGTATAGCTACAGAGTACAATGCTGTTTTCGATAAGGCGCAATGTTTGCTCTGCAATACACACGGCGATATATCGACTGGGTAAGCTATCCAACGTCATGGAACATTCAGCCTCACTTTCTACTAATTGTAGGGTGCGGCTTTAGCCCGCCAATATTTTAAAGGCCGGCTAAAGCCACACCCTACGTCTATTTTTTAAATAGCGCGATAGATTCAACATGTCCTGTTTGCGGAAACATATCCATCACGCCTGCTTTGACCAGAGTATAACCTAAGTCATTGACCAGAATCCCTGCATCTCTGGCTAAGGTGGATGGATTACAGGAAACATACATGACTAATTCGGGCTCCCATTTTTTCAGATTATGCAGCACTTCTGAAGCGCCTGCACGTGATGGATCTAACATCACTTTATTGTATTTTTGCCTAGCCCAGGCCTGGTCGCTAACATCTTTGCTTAGGTCAGCCGCAAAAAATTCGACATTGCTTAAATTATTTAATAATGCATTCTCTTTAGCGTGATTAACCAACGGTTGATCACCTTCTATTCCGACGACATGCCCGGCTTTGGTGGCAATCGGCAATGTAAAATTACCCAGGCCACAGAATAAATCCAGCACTCTATCCTGGGCAGTAAAATTCATTTCCTGCATCACCCGGTTAACCATCTTGCGGTTAATTTCATAATTTACCTGGGTAAACATCGCAGGTTTAAAGCGAAATGTTATCCCTTGGTCGGGTAAGGCATAAGTCGGCATGACTTCCGGCTCACCTTCAATAGGGGTAATGGTATCGGGACCTTTGGATTGCAGGCACATGGAAATATTATGCTCTTTACCAAAAGCACGCATGACTTCCTTGTCTGCATCAGTCGCCGGCTCGAGTACGCGAAAGGCCAATACACAATCCTGATCACCAATAGCAACTTCAATTTGTGGGATTTTATCCTTAATACTTAACAGGCCTATCATCGCCGATAATTCCATCAGTTTTTCACCGATGATAGGATGCATGACTTTACAGCTCTCAATTTCTGCCAGAAATTGATTACGCCGCTCTCTAAAACCCACCAATACCCGGCCTTTTTTTGCCACGTACTTAACGCCCATACGCGCTTTGCGGCGATAACCCCAGTGCGGCCCTCTTAATGGTTCCCAGAATTCAGAGATAGTAACTTTGCCAATGCGCTGAAATTGTTCGGCTAATAAACCTTGTTTGATAACAATCTGCTGTTCATCTTTAACATGCTGAAAACTACAACCTCCACAGCGACCAAAATGCTCACAGGCGGCTTCCCCACGGTCTGGTGACTCAGTGAATAAGCTATCTACTCTGCCTTCAGCATAGTCTTTGCGGCTATCCGTATAAATAAATTCCAGCTCTTCACCGGGTAATGCTTCATCAATAAACACCGCTTTGCCGTCTACATGGGCAACACCTCGGCCATCATGAGTGAAAGATTCAATTGTTACTTTAACGGGATCTTCGGGAAGTTTTCTTTTCTTATGAAATCGTCTACGTGCCATATTTATTTATTTTATTAAGGAGCGCATACGAAATAACTTTTACATCAGTATATGGGGGCGTAGGTCTTTAGCCTGTGTTTTACAAAGCGGACTTAAGATCCACACCCCATTGAGCTTAAATTATTGCGCGCACATTTAGAACTAAGTTTTTCTCTGTAAAGCCAGGCGGATAATATCTTCACAGCTTTTATCTTCCTGAGCAATACCCTGTACCATTTTACTAGCATCTTGTGGTTTATAACCCAAAGCACACAAGGCACTAATTGCTTCTTGCTTAGCGTTACTTCTAGATGACACGATACTGCCTTGCTCACTACTTGAGCTAAGACTAGAATCATCCCGCGTCGGTAATTTATCACGCATTTCTATGATCAAGCGTTCGGCCGTTTTCTTACCTACACCCGGTAGGCGAATTAACGCAGCGGTATCATTGTCATGGATGCAACGATGAAATTCATCTGCGCTCTGTCCTGATAATATAGTTAATGCTAATTTCGGCCCTACGCCATTGACTTTTATCAAAGTGCGAAACATCATTCGATCTGATTCTGTGGAAAAACCAAACAGGATATGTGCATCCTCACGCACCACTAAATGAGTATGCAGGTGTACCGTTTCGCCCATAACCGGTAGATTATAAAAGGTGGTCATCGGCGCTTCGATTTCATAACCCACCCCTTGCACATCTAACACTAATAAGGGCGGTGTTTTAGTCACTAATTTACCGCGTATAAATCCAATCATGAAGGCATGCCTTGTTGTAATCGTCTTTGTGTTTGTTGGAAATTAGCATGACATAAGCTGATGCCCAGCGCATCACTCGCATCTATTTGTAATTCGCCGCTTATTCCTAGCAAAATCTTAACCATTTGCTGTACCTGTAATTTATCAGCCGAGCCTTTACCCACGACCGCTTGCTTAACTTGACGCGCCGCATATTCAAACACCGGTATATCAAATAACTGTACAGCACAGATGGCAGCGCCACGCGCCTGGCCTAATTTTAAGGCCGAATCGGCATTCTTGTGCATAAACACTTGCTCTATCGCCATTTCAGTAGGCTTATACTCTTCGACTATATCGCTAATGCCAGCAAAAATCTGTTTCAAGCGCAGCGGAAAATTATCACCTTTAATACGCAAACAGCCACTGGCTACATATTGATAGCCAGTGGCTGTTTCGTCTATGACGCCAAACCCTGTCAGTCGAGAGCCGGGATCTATACCTAAAATTCTGGCCACTGGTTATGCTTCTTCCAATTTGGCCATCACTTCTTCACTAATATCTGCATTAGAATAAACACTTTGTACATCATCCAGGTCTTCTAATACATCCACTAAACGCAATATTTTTTCAGCATCATTAGCATCCAGCTGGTTCAAAATCTCTGCCTGCATGGTAACTTCTCCACCTTCGGATTCATAGCCTGCAGTGACCATTGCTTCTTTGACATCGAGGTACTCTTCCCAAGCCGTCATGACATCCATGGAGCCATCATCATTGCTGATTACATCTTCAGCACCCGCTTCTAACGCGGCTTCCATTAAGGTATCTTCATCCACACCGCTGGCATAGCTGATAATGCCTACCTTATTAAACATATAGGCAACGGAACCATCGGTGCCCAGGTTACCCCCTGCTTTTGTAAAAGCATGACGCACTTCTGCGACGGTACGGTTACGGTTATCTGTTAAACAATCAACTAACACCGCAATGCCGCCAGATCCATAGCCTTCATAACGCACTTCTTCGTAATTTACGCCTTCCATAGCACCGGTTGCTTTTTTAACCGTGTTATCGATGGTATCGCGCTTCATATTCGCGCCTAGTGCCTTATCAATCGCGGAGCGCAAGCCTGGATTACTGGCTGGATCTGCACCACCAGCCTTAGCCGCAACCGTGATCTCGCGAATAACTTTGGTAAATAATTTCCCCCGCTTCGCATCCTGACCTGCTTTACGGTGCTTAATATTGGCCCACTTACTATGTCCTGCCATGTTTTCTCTCTATCTATTTTTTGCTGAATTCAAAATCGCTAGCGTGTGAAAAAGTGTGATTTTAACATAAACAATAAAACAATGGGGAGTAGGCTTTAGCCTACTCCCCATTGTTTTAAATCAGACCTTTAACTTGATACTGCCCTCTGGTTTTTAAGGTGATTTGTACCGCATGATTGCTATCATTTCTCCAGTACCAGCCATGGATTCCTGTAAACGGTGTCGTTAGTAAACCATTAGATTGACTCGCCGTTGACTCCCGGTAAGATTTAAAATAGCCGGTTTGATCACCTGCCGGTTCGCCATGAAAATCATAGTACAAGTCCGAGCTATCACTCGACCATTCATAGGCGATTTCAGCGTCCTCTTGTATATAGAATTTATATTCCAGGCCTGATTTTTCGGGGACTGTAATGATAACAATATCTTGCCAGTCTGATTGTTGATTACCTACCGGGCATGCCAGCACAGCTTTGGTATTTACTTGTGTAGACGGGGCTAACTCAGTTAGCCCCAGTTCCGTACCCAGACCGGTTGGATCTATACCATATTCAGCGGGTGCGACAAAGGCAATCAGTATAAAAAAAGCCAGCAGAATTGCACAGACCATGCTAATAATCAGTGTTTTCAAGGATTGAACGGGGACAATTACTTCATTCATAAGTCTTAGGTAGTTAAAAAATAACCGGCCATTTGATAGCCACACAATACTAGCCCAGCAGCCATTAATAGAGTATTAGTCAGCACTGCAAAACTTAGATAACTATTATAGCGTCGCCAAAAATTGAGCAGCAATAATATAAACAGTAAAGCCAGAATTTGACCTATCTCGACACCAACATTAAATGCTAGCAAATTTTTCCACAAGTCTTGTTGAGGAAGATCAAAATCCTGCAATTTTGTCGCCAGACCCAGACCATGAAATAACCCAAAAATCAGCACGGCTATTTTTGTATTTGGTTGATGGGCAAATAACCGTTGAAATCCACCTAGATTATCAAAGCCTTTATAAACCACAGTCAGGCCGATAACTGCATCAATAATATAGGCATTGACCGAGATATTTTCCAATACACCAAAGAACAGGGTTAAACTGTGTCCTAAGGTAAATAGGCTGACATAGACGACAATATCACGGGTACGAAATAAAAAGAAAATTACCCCGACTAGAAATAACAAATGGTCATAGCCGGTGAGCATATGCTTGGCACCGATATATAAAAATGGTCCAATTGCCAGACCATTATTATTCTGTAGAAACTGCTGAGTATTCGCATCGACACCATGTGCAGCTGCAACTGATAGACACAAAAGAGTCAGTACTGTCACTAAAAGTGAAGCAGAAAATTTGATTGGTTTTATATATTTAGTTGTACAGCTATTCAACATATTTTTTAGTTACAAGCATCCAGTAGTTGGATGCTATAAATCATTTGTAGGCTGGGTTAGATTAGCAAGTGAAGTGCAGATAACGTAATCCGGAATTTTTCATATCTACGTACGTTTTTTCTGGGTTACGTTTTTATTGCTTCGCAAAAAAAATCTAACCCAGCCTACGGTATAGAAAATTAAAACGACTCACCAAAACTATCTAGGTAGCGTGCTTTGAATTGCTCTATGCTGAAATAATGATTCTGCGTACCATGATGCTCTATTTTGATTGAGCCCAGTAAGGAAGCAATACGACCTGTCGTTGGCCAGTCATATTCATTCATGATGCCGTACAAGAGTCCGGCACGATAAGCATCACCGCAACCGGTAGGATCACTTAACTTTTTTGCCTGTGCCGATGGAATATCTATACACTGCCCTTGCGTATAAATCTTAGAGCCTGCACCACCTAAAGTAATGACCAAAGCCTCAACTTGCTCGGCAATCTGCTCTAATGACAAGCCGGTTCGCTCCTGCATTAATTCAGACTCATAGTCATTAAAGGTCGCCCAGGTCGCCAAACCAAGTAACTCCAGTAATTCGTCACCACTGAACATTGGCATCCCTTGGCCCGGGTCAAATATAAAAGGAATATCTGCCTCGACAAATTCTTGTGCGTGCTGCTGCATCCCTAATTTACCATCAGGAGAAACAATACCGACCTCTATGCCGGCATCCTGAGGAATCGAGTTAGTATGTGACTCATTCATGGCTCCCGGATGAAATGCGGTAATCTGGTTATCATCTTCATCGGTTGTGATATAAGCCTGTCCTGTGTAATGCGCATCTAACTTGCTAATATATTCACATGAGATTTTGCATTGACTCAACCACTGCGCATAGGGTTCAAAATCATGACCGACTGTTGCCATAATTTTAGGCTGCTCGCCTAATAATTTTAGGTTATACGCTATATTACCCGCACAGCCACCAAATTCCCTGCGGATCGCTGGCACTAAAAAAGACACATTCAACATATGCACTTTTTCAGGAAGAATATGGTTTTTAAATTTATCGTGAAAAACCATAATAGTATCGTAGGCCATAGACCCACAAATCAATGCACTCATATATTATTTCCTATCTAAATTAAAATTAATGCCCAGGTAAACGCCGCCAAGGTTAAAGATAACATAACCGTTGCCGAACCTATATCTTTTGCCCGACCTGATAGTTCGTGATGTTCGAAGCCTATTCTATCTATCGCGACTTCCACAGTTGAATTTAAGAGTTCAACCAGGAGCACACCCACTACACACTACCGATCAATAAAAACCGTTCTGTATTATTATCTGTTATCCACAAGGCTAAGGGCGATGTGACCAGTAGTAACACCGACTCTTGTCTGAAGGATTTTTCATGTTTCCAGACGGATTTAAATCCTGCCATTGAAAAAAGAGTGCATTGATAATACGCTTTAAACCTGTCCTTCCATTTCCCACACACTCCTGTCAAGTAGAAACTATAATAAACTTTCCGCTAATTCAAAAATTAAATACACCGTAAGCATCTGATTTATATAAATGTATATTATTTAATCAAATTAACAAAACTGTAATAATTACAGTCACTTAACCTAGTTTATTGCAAATTATCCCCATAGTTATACACAGATTATGTGGATAGTTTTAAAGTTCGTTATGTGTTTTTTTAGGTTTAGCTGGCAATTATGAGATTGCCTGCTCATAATCTTCTGCATCTAATAATCTATCTAACTCATCAGCATTCTTTATTCTTAAGCTAAATAACCAGGTGTTAAATGCGTCGTCATTAACCTGTTCTGGTGCATCGCCTAAGGTTTCGTTAATAGCAACAACCTCGCCTGCAACAGGACTAAACAAGTCCGATGCCGTTTTAACCGATTCAACTACCGCGCATTGCTCTTCTATAGCTAATACACGACCAACTTCAGGTAATTCTATATAAACCAAGTCACCTAACTCTTCCTGGGCAAAATCCGTAATGCCCACTTTAATAATATTATCTACTTCCAACCTCACCCATTCGTGAGTGACTGCATACTTTAGTTCTTCAGGATTTTGGCTCATGCTGGTTTCACCTTCGTTTTTTTAATTATTATTCGGTTGTTTGTTTGCTAGTCAACTATTTTATCCTAAATTTTCCTAATCACAGCTAATATTAAAGCGAATACTTTATAATAATTTATATTTATCGCACTCAGACTTATCTTGCACAGTCATTATGTCTAAATCTTTGCCAGTACAATGCATATTTTTACTGCTTCTTTCTCTATTTTGGCAAAATAGTATTGCAGATAACGACGATGGTGATAGCAATGAGCACGCCTCTAGTCATGCTGATTTTAGTGTTAGCATTAATGGCGCAAGCCAGCTCTCAAGCGGTATAGAAATACTGGAGTTACGCACTAACCAGTTTAACCCTGAAATTGAAACATTTGCTGTAAGTGTAGACCTTGCTCCATTATTTAAAATTCGTAAAGATTATTTAAGCGTAAGAGCAGAGCAGCAATCAGCAAATATTCAACTGCAACAAAGCCAGAGAAATGTCCTGCGTTTACAATCCCTGCAACGAGATCAAGCAGTTTCCACGCGTAAATTACGCGAGCAGCAAGTTCAGCTAAAGATTAATCAGGTGCAATTTAATACTGCTCGACTACAAACAACGGATACCCGGTTATATGCGAAGATAAAATGGGGCAATGAATTAAGCCGTTGGTTTTTAGATGAATCTTCAGCCGATTCTATGCTGAATGCCTTAAAAAAACCGCTGTACCTTGTATATCTACCTAAGCAGATAGCCTCCCCCAGCAAAACCATTTTTATTCAGCCTTTTGGTCTACGTGAAAAAGCACATTCCGCTAGTCTTATTAGCACCGCACCCTTACATGAAAATAATCAGCAACAAGCTGGCACGCCATTTTTTTATTTAAGTGACCAGACTGTACAAGGACATCATCAGCGTGTTGTTGCTTGGCTCCCCGTTAGCCAGCAAAAATTATCCGGCGTTATTATTCCAGCCTCAGCATTAGTCTGGCATTTGGGTCAGGTATTTGTTTATCTTCAACAACAAGATAATGATGAGCAGTTTACTCGCATAAAAATCACTGAGAAAAAATTCATCCACTCTGATGCCTATTTTATCGATACAGAATTACAAGCAGGTGATAGGCTGGTTAGTATAGGGGCGCAAATGCTACTATCAGAAGAATTCAGTGGACAGATTCCTGCTGAAGATGATGATTAATATTCAGCTAAAAACTACATTACTACCATGAAGAGCATGAAGATATCACTACTCATACTTGTGATTCTTTGCGTGGATTCAAGAACAGTGAAGACATTATGTATGCCAGTAGCCTAGTTTTTTTCTTCATTACCTTCATGTCCTTTATGGTAAATGTATTTACAACTTATGGAACAAATTCGACTTCCAACTCACACCTTGAAAAACAACTGATTTCACTATGCTTGCACATTTAGTCAGATTTTCCATACGCTTTTATGGCATTGTTATCGCTATTGCCGTACTGATATTAGTCTATGGCAGCTACCGCTGTGCTAATGCCGGCTTAGATATCTTTCCTGATTTTGCTCCTAAGCAAATCATTATTCAAGCCGAATCCCCGGGCTATTCAGCCGAACAAGTCGAAGTACTAGTTACTCAGCGTATAGAACTAGCACTCAGCGGATTAATGAGTTTACAATCGACACGCTCTGAATCGATACAGGGTTTGTCTATCGTCACCGCAATATTTGCCGAAGGTAGTGATATTTATCGTAATCGTCAACTGGTTACCGAGCGACTTTCCAGCATTGCGACACAATTACCTGCAGGCGTACATACACCTATTCCAGTGCCATTAACCTCATCATCGGCGACTGTGTTAACAATAGGGCTAAGCTCTGAACATAAAGACCTGATGCAGCTGCGTGATTTAGTCGATAAGATGATCGTACCGCGCATCTTATCGGTACATGGCGTCGCCGATGTCAATATTTTTGGCGGTGATATCCGGCAACTACAAATCCAGCTAGATCCACTTAAGTTACAGCAGCATAATATTTCCATTAACGAAGTTATTACCGCCGTTTCGCAAAACGGAAATTTACAAGGTAGCGGGTTTATTGAAAATAGCAATCAGCGCTTTACGCTTCAAGTCACGGGACTGGCAACGACTCCAGAACAATTACGCCAGAGTATTATCCAATACAGAGACAACACCACGCTGTTATTAAGCGATATAGCCCATATTCAATATGCAGCAGAACCGCCTATTGGTGCTGCTCAAGTTATGGGCAAGCCGGGGATCGTCATGATGGTGATTGGTCAGTTTAATGCCAATACCCTCACCGTTTCCAATGCGGTAGAAAGTACCTTAAGCGAATTTGAGCCCTTATTTGCAGAACAGCACATTGACTTTTACGCACACTTATTTAAACCCGCTGATTATATTAAAACCTCAGTCCATAACCTTTCCAGCCATCTACTTTTAGGTGGTTTATTTGTCGTCATCATTTTATATTTATTTTTATATAATCTGCGTACCGCCTTTATTTCCGCTATCGCCATTCCACTCTCCCTAATCAGCGCAATATTAGTCTTACTAGAATTAAAGATTAATCTCAATATCATGGTGCTCGGTGGTCTTGCCATTGCGCTGGGAGAAGTCGTCGATGATGCCATTATCGATACTGAAAATATATTCCGCCGCCTACGTGAAAACCGTCTATTAGCCAATCCTGAGCCCAGTCATCAAATCGTTTATCAGGCATCCATGGAGGTGCGTAGTTCTGTTGTCTATGCGAGTTTTATTGTTGCCCTGGTTTTCGTTCCTTTATTAACCCTGGAAGGTGTTGCTGGCAGGTTATTTGCACCTCTGGGTTATTCCTATATACTCGCCATTTTAATGTCTTTACTAGTCGCATTATCGCTCACACCTGCGCTTTGCTACGTGTTACTCAGCAAAGATATACAGCTCACTGGCACGCCGCCTGTTATTGCCTATCTAAACCCACTGTATACTCGCCTGTTAAAAGCTATCTCAGCGCATTTCAAACTGATTATCATTGCCTGCCTGGTGTTTTCATTACTCGCCGTGATGCGCTTTGCTACGCTGGGCCATAAATTCTTGCCTGAATTGCGCGAGGGACATTATATAGTCCACACCACCAGCATTCCGGGTACATCGCTGCAAGAATCGATACGTCAGGGCATCCAAGTCAGCGCACAATTCAGGCAGATAGAGGAGATTGAATCTGTTTCACAATGGGCAGGACGGGCAGAACGTGGCGCAGATACCTATGGCAGTCATTACAGCGAATATGAAGTACGTCTGAAACCTCTTTCAGGTACTGAGCAGCAAAAAGTTTTACAGCAACTCCGGGGCATTCTGTCCAGTTTTCCAGGACTGTTATTTGAAGCCAATACCTTTCTAATCGAGCGTGTTGATGAAACCATTTCTGGTTATACCTCGCCGGTCGTAGTCAATATTTATGGCAGTGATTTAAACCTGCTGGATAAAAAAGCACAACAAGTAGCAGCACTTATGCAAACTATCCCGGGAGCAACCGATATACAATTACGCTCCCCTCCCGGTACGCCGCTGATACAAATACAGCTGAATCAGGAAAAACTAAAATTCTGGGGAGTGCCTGCTGCAGAAGTGTTACAAACGATTCAGGCAGCATATGCCGGGCAAATCGTTGGCAAACAGTTACAAGGCAACAGTAGTTACAATATCAGTGTCACCTTGAGACCCGATTTGCGTCAACTGCCTTTATCGATAGAGCAACTCCCTGTTAGAACACTGGCAGGTAAGTTGATTAATCTTGGTGAATTAGTTGATATTAAGCATCATGCTGGACGGTACAATATCCTGCATCAGAATGCGCAACGCCGGCAGAGTGTTACCTGTAATGTAGTTAATCGAGATATGGCGGCGTTTATGCAGGAACTTAAAACACGGGTCACCGAATCTATTAACTTTACAGATAATATCTATCCAGAATTTACCGGTGCGGCAGTGGAGCAGACTCAAGCCAAACAAAAGCTGATATTGCATGCACTACTCGCCAGTATTGGTGTGCTGATATTTATCTATATTGCGATCCAGAATCTACGTCACGTAGCCATTACCCTGCTCAATATCCCATTTTCACTGATAGGCGGCATGATCGCCGTTATTATCATGGATGCCACTCTCTCTATAGGTTCTATTATTGGCTTTATTACCCTATTTGGTATCACCGTGCGCAATAGTATTATGTTGCTATCCCATTACCAGTATCTGGTAGAGCAAGAAGCAATGCCATGGAATCTGGCTACGGCTTTAAAAGGAGCGCAAGAGCGCTTACCTTCGATATTAATGACGGCATTAGTGACTGCATTGGCTATGGCCCCGATTGCTTTTAATAGCGATAACCCCGGATTAGAAATTATGGGGCCGATGGCAGCCATTATTATTGGTGGACTGGTATCGTCAACGTTATTAAATTTACTGCTCTTACCACTAATGTTATTAAAGTATGGCAAGTTTAAAACGGCACATTAATAAAAACACAAAACTTGATAGCGTCGTACCAAATGAGCCTGCTAGCATCGGGCGGGCAACAATTTGCGACAACGATGTTAACGGTGAAAACATCATATTATTATCTAGCAGCCAGCACGCTTGAGGGGTCTTTAGCCACGCCATCAACCACAGGGCTAAAGACCCCATTTTCAGGCATGTTGAAAACTTAATTTCATGTTCTCTTTTTTGCTACTGCATCAGCACCGGCACAGCACTTAATAATTTTTGTGTATACGGGTGTTTCGCATGTCTTAATACTTGATCGACAGTTCCATATTCGACAATTTTACCCTGATACATCACGGCAATTTCATCAGCAATTTCAGCAACGACGGCAAGGTCATGGGTGATAAACAAGTAACTGATATTTTCGGTTTTTTGCAAATGTTTTAATAGTTCAATAATCTGCTTTTGTACCGATACATCTAACGCAGAGGTGGGTTCGTCACAGACTATTAACCTGGGTTTAACTGCCAGGGCTCTTGCGATACAGATACGCTGTTTCTGACCGCCAGAAAATTCATGCGGATAGCGATATAAAGCCGTTTCATCCAACCCCACTTGTTTTAATAAAGCTGACACGATAGTAATGCACTCTTGCGTATCAATATCAGGCTGTAAAGTCCGAATGCCTTCGGCAATAATATCCAGAATCAGCATACGCGGGTTCATTGCCGCAAAAGGATCCTGAAAGACAATCTGCATGGCTGATCGTTGTGCGCGTAGCTCTTCTTTAGAGAGTGATGCCAAATCAACACCTGCAAACTCAACTTGTCCTGCTGTACTGGGAATCAGGTTTAATAAACCCTTGCCCAGGCTGGTTTTGCCACAACCAGATTCACCCACCAGGGCTAATGTCTTACCGACTTGCAAGGTAAAACTGACATCATCGACGGCTTTGACATGATCAACAACGCGCTTAAACAAGCCTTTTCTAATCGGGTAATATACTTTAAAGCCGGTTAATTTAAGAATGGTAGGTGTTGGTAATTTTTCATGTTCTGCAGAGTAATTTATATCGGGTAAAGCATCGAGTAATGTCTGCGTATACTGATGCTGGGCATGGCTAAAGATCTGATTATTGTCAGCGGCTTCGACGATACGCCCGGATTGCATGACCGCAACCCGGTCAGCCATATTCGATACCAGGGCAAGATCATGACTGATGAGCCATAAGGCCATACCATTTTCTTGTTGTATGTTCTTTAATAATTGTAATATCTGCGCCTGAATGGTGACATCCAGCGCCGTGGTCGGCTCATCGGCAATGAGTAAATCTGGTTCGCCTGCCAGAGCAATGGCGATCATCACACGCTGCCGTTGGCCACCTGATAACTGGTGCGGATATTCGTTGATACGTCGCGATGCATCAGGGATACCGACCTGCTCTAATAGTTGCAGAACTTTTGCAGTACATAGCCTTTTAGTGAGAGAAAAATGCAGTTGTATGGTTTCTGCAATTTGCTGCCCGATACTCATTACCGGATTAAGAGAGCTCATCGGATCCTGAAAGATCATAGCCACACGCTGCCCACGAACGGTACATAATTCAGCTTCCGGCGTACGCAATATATCAATCTCGGCAAACTGTATGCTATCAGCCTGTAGTGTTGCCTGAGCGGGGTGTAGGCGAATAACTGAAAGCGCCGCTAATGATTTTCCGGAACCCGATTCACCGACTAAGGCAAACGTCTCACCTTTATAAATATTAAAGCTGACACCTTTAATCACACGCTCATCAGCGAAACTTAATTGTAGGTTCTCAACGGTTAATAGAGGCATATTCATGATTGAACGCGTCTAGGGTCAAACGCGTCTCTGACGCTATCAGCAAATAAATTAGCTGCAAGCACCAGGGTAAACATAAACAGAAATGATGCCGCGAGTGACCACCATACGACCGGTTCACGCGCCATTTCCAGCCGCGCACCATTAATCATGTTACCCCAGCTATAAGTAGTTGGGTCCACACCGATATTGACATAAGAAAGTACCGCTTCAGCCAGCACCAAAGAGCTAAAATCCAGAACCACTGAGATTAATACGATATGCATCACATTAGGTAAAATATGGCGATATAAAATCACCCGGCGGGGTACGCCTAAAGCCTGTGCGGCCTGGACATATTCCATTTCGCGTATTTTTAAGGTTTCTGCGCGCAGCATACGACAAAGCCCTGTCCAACTGGTTACGCCCAGGATTAAGCAGAGAAATAACAGGCGCATATCAGCGCGTGCCACCAGGCTGGTAAATTGTTCCTGATGATTCGCCATATACACTTGAACCATCAGGATCGAAGCGGCAATTAATAACACGCCGGGGATCGAGTTTAGAGTGGTATAGATATATTGAATAATATCATCCACCCAGCCACGAAAAAATCCAGCTAAAATACCAAATACTATTGCCAGTGGCAACATAATCAACGTAGTTAATGACCCAATAACCAGCCCGGTGCGGATACTTTTTATGGTCTGATAAAAAACATCTTCACCTACTTTATCGGTACCCATCACATGATAATAAGTAGTGAGTTCCAGTAACATATAACTACTACTCACCAGGAAAAAAAGAGTCGCAAAAATCGTGTTAACGGCTTTATTACTAAAAAATGTGCGTTGCCATAATAAATGATAGGCATAAAAAAGGATAAAAATAACAGCGGTTCCTTTCAAAAAACCTAGGGTGGCTTTGGCTAAAATATCACCCGCTTTCTGTGCCTGAACATCACTTAAATGCCTACCGCCATATTCTAAGCGGGGGTAACCCCAATAAGGAGCCTGCCCTGAATTCATGATCAATTCTTTACTATATAGATTAGCTGAGAAAGGCGCTGAATAGCTTTTTTCTTGCTTTAATCGTATCGGATTGACCCAGTAATCCAGTACACTGATAATGTCATTATTCTGACTATTTGTGGGTCTAAAATGTATTGAATCCAGCAGGCCGATGACTAAAAAAAACACTAAAAAAACCAGTGCAACCATTGCTGTTCTGTTATGCGAAATTTTTTTCCACGGGCGTACAAAGTGTTGTTTGCCGCGTAAACTAAAAAATAGCAGGGTGACAATCGCAATCAATATATAAATCAGCGCATCAGTCCATAAAATGATCATAGCTTATATTTCGTAGAGCGGACTTCAGTCCGCTATGGATAATTTCCAACGTAACATGGGACTTTATGTCCGCCAGTTATTAAAAGTCTGTTAAAAAAGCGGGCTAAAGCCATGCTTTACAAGGGCCATTATTTTACCGCTGTTACCAGGGCATTGCCTTCACAGCGATGGCTTAGATTAATTTCTTTAAAGCAAGCTTGTTTTAACTGTTGTAAAGAGAACGACTCACGCATAACATGATTTTCTGATTCATCAGCAAATAAATGTACAATCCAGTGCTGCAACACAGCAAACTTTTTAAGTCTTACCAGCACATCAAAATACCCGGCTATATCATTTTGCAGAAGGCGGGTATGGTCTGAAATATCATCCAGACCATAACGATCACCATTAATAAATTGCCCACCTGGTTTTAGCACACGAAAAATCTCAGTGATGACTTCTGCACGATAAGTATCTAGAAAATTATGCAGGGTATACGCGGAAGCCATAAGATCGATGCTGGCATCAGGGGTATTTTTTAATGCCGTTAAGGCATCCCTTCCATCAAACAAAAGGCGCCCTTGCTTCGCCCATTGCATTAGACTCTTTTTTGCCTGGCTCTGCATAGTAGGCTCACTATCAACCGACATAACATTAACTGCGTCACTCGCGTTTAGAATTGCCAGAGTAGTAATTCCGGTACCACCGCCTAATTCCAACACAGAAAGCACCTGACCTGGATGAGTGTCAGCATATTCTTGTACAGTCATGCCGACAAGTTGACTCATCTTAGTTGCCAAAGGGCAAATTAATTTTAGAGTCTCATATTCCTCGCCTATTACCCCCGAAAACATAGCATCAAACTGGCTATCATCCATGAAACTAAGCCCCTTTTTTGCTTTCAAATAGTTCGAGTTGCTCTGCTGTAGCCGGTTTATGAAACTGATCTTTCCAATCATTGTATGCCATGCCATAAACATATTCTCGCGCCGCATCATAATCCATAGGCACATCGTTAGCTTCTGCTGCAGCCAGGTACCATTTGGCCAGACAGTTACGACAAAAATCAGCCAGATTCATTAGATCAATATTTTGTACTTCGGTATGCGCTTGTAAATGCGCGACTAATTGTCTAAAAGCAGCTGCTTCTAGCTGTGTTTGTATATTAGCGTCCATCATTACCCCTAAATAAACAATTTATTCTAGCAGAAAGCCTTGATAGTTCATGTACAAAAGTAAAAAAAACATCTACAATTACGAAATTATTTGTCTAGTAAAACTAACCTATATCAATCAATTTATAGCATATACCCGTTAAAAGTATTGATTTTTACTTTCTAGTCCCCACTTCTTTTTTCATGAATAAAATACTTTTTGATTTCTTCCCCATCGTCCTGTTTTTTATTGCTTATAAAAACTATGACTTATACGTTGCCACGGGTGTGGTGATTGTCGCTACCATTATCCAGGTTACCTATAACTGGTTCAGACACAAAAAAGTTGAGACTATGCAGTGGGTTACTTTAGGCTTAATGGTGACTATGGGCGGAGCAACGCTATATTTACAAGACGAGCAATTTATCAAATGGAAACTCACCATTATAGAATGGCTATTTGGCGGAGTATTACTCGGCAGTCACTTTATTGGAAAAAAGACCATTATCGAAAAAATGATGGGGGAAAATATTGAACTTCCCGGCAAGGTCTGGTCCATTTTAAATTTTGTCTGGGCCCTATTCTTTATCAGTGTAGGCTGTATCAATATCTATGTAATGTTTAATTACGACACCGAAGCCTGGGTAAATTTTAAAACCTTTGGTGTGCCTGCGTTAATGGCTGTGTTTATTTTGTTACAGGTTGTTTTCATGTATCGCTATATGCCTGATCCTGAAAACGTATCAGATTCTGAAGCAGAGGAATAAATATCATGCTATATGCCATTTTAAGTGAAGATGTTGCAGACAGTCTGGACAGAAGAATGTCTGTACGCCCGGCTCATATACTGCGCTTGCAAAACTTACAGGATGAAGGTCGTCTGGTTATTGCAGGACCGCATCCAGCTATAGACAGCAATACACCTGGAGATGCCGGTTTTACTGGTAGCCTGGTTATTGCAGAATTTTCCAGCCTGGAAGCAGCCAAAGACTGGGCCGACGCTGACTCTTATGTAGCTGCTGGCGTCTATGCACATGTTTCCGTTAAGCCCTTTAAACAAGTATTCCCACAATGACTATCGATTTAATTAAATCAAAACTAAGCGCTGCCTTAGCACCCGAACGCCTTGAAATAGCCGATAACAGCCAGGCTCATGCCGGGCATGCTGGCACTCAAAGTGGAGGTGGACATTATCATGTAACGATTGTATCCGATGCCTTTACGGGGAAAACACTGGTACAGCGTCACCAATTAATTTATAAAGCCCTGGGTGATTTAATGAAGCAAGAAATCCACGCTCTGGGTATAGAAGCTTTCACACCAACCGAGTCAAACTAAAGGATTACATTTATGAAACTTAAAGCAATTCCATTTTTACTTGCCAGCACAATATTTGTAACAGGCTGCCAGCAAAATACCAATAATGCTGCAACGCCAAACATCCAGAAAGAAGATGCTGCAATCGTGGTAAACGGGCAATATATCAGTAAATCAGCTCTAGATACTCTAACTAAAGAAGTCAGTGAACGCGTTAAAGGCCAGAACTATCCAAAAGACAAACTGATTGATCAGTTGATTAAAACAGAATTGCTAGTTCAGGAAGCGCAAAGCAAAGGCCTGGATCAAACACCTGAAACAGTAGAACGCCTGGCAATGATGAGAGCTTCAGTATTATCTCAACTTGCTGTAGAAGACTATATCAAATCAAATCCGGTGACTGATGCTGATTTAAAAGCTGCATATGACAAGCAAATCGCTGATACTGCTGGTGGTACAGAGTATAAAGCACGCCATATCCTGGTTAAAGATGAACCAGAAGCAGTAGCGATTATTGCTAAGCTTGATAAAGGTGCTGATTTCGCAACATTGGCTAAAGAAAATTCAACGGGCCCGTCTAATACTCAGGGTGGAGATTTAGGTTGGTTCGGTCCTAAGCAAATGGTTGCTCCTTTTTCAGAAGCTGTCGCGCAACTAGAAAAAGGAAAATATACAAAAACACCTGTTCAAACACAGTTTGGCTGGCATATCATTATTCTTGAAGATATTAGAGTACAGACTCCGCCTCCATTTGAAGCAGTTAAAGCGCAGTTAGAGCCATTAGTACAAAGAGAAAAACTGACTAATTACCTTGATTCATTGCTTAGTAGCGCACAAGTTGAAATACTTGTTCCTGTAACAGAGCCTGCACCTGTGGCTACAGTTGTTGAAACAGTCACTGAAGAAGTTACGCCAACATCTGATACTGTAACTGAAACAATTGAAGTAATACCAGCAGCAGAGTAATTTAATTTTATTCAGCTACAATGACGACTGCTAACCTTTTCAGGTTAGCAGTCGTTTTTTTTGCTTATCAGTAATCCACCGATAGTAGACTGACAACTAATATTTTAACTACATTCACTTATCAGTTGCTGCATCATTGCTTCTGCCTGACGTAAATAACCGCTACCGAATAGATTCAGGTGATTGAGAATATGATATAAGTTATATAAAGTCTTACGGGCTTTATAATCAGCATCTAAAGCCCAATGTTCATTATAAGCGGCATAAAAATCTGTCCCAAAGCCACCAAATAGTTCTGTCATGGCTATATCAGCCTCGCGGTCCCCATAATAACAGGCGGGATCATAGATAATCGCATGCCCAGAGGAATCTGACGCAGCATTGCCTGACCATAAATCACCATGTAGTAATGAAGCCTGTGGCTGATAGGAGGAAAAAAAATCGGGGATATAATGATAAAGCTGCTCACCTAATTGCTGTACTTTTCCTGTATATCCATTATCTGCAGCCATTTGCAGCTGTGCTTGCAAGCGCTGATTTTGCCAGAATGTGACCCAATCTCCTGCTCTAGTATTTTTCTGCGTATGACTGCCTATAAAATTATCATGATGCCAGCCAAAATAGTCTTGCCTAGTTTGATGTAGCTGTACCAATTGTTTGCCTAACTGCCGCTGCGTGGTCGAATTTGCTGATTTTAATGCGACATATTCCAGTACTAAAAACGCATGACTACCATTAATGCCATAGCAAATAGTTTCCGGTATGCGTAATGTTTTAGTTTGCGCCAATTCCTGCAGGCCCAATGCTTCTACTTCAAACATGACCAGTAACTCGGCGCGATTAAGTTTTACGAAGTAACTTTTCTCCGCGCCTTGCAACTGATAGACCTGATTAATATCACCGCCATGCATGGCGATGACTTTTTGACAATTAAAATTTTCCTCGGTTGCCTGTTCAATCTGCCTGATGACCGCTTGCCATGCTTGCATAATGTAACGTCCCACACTATATCCTAGAATTTACTCGCTTTGTTTCTTGCTGCTTTGGCTCCAGCCTGATTACCTTTTTGATCACGGGCCTCTGCAATCAATAACCAGTTCTGTTTTTTTAAACTTGCATTTCCTTCCGCTAATAATGCAGATTTTTTTGCCAGATTTTCAGCCAGATCAGGCTGCCTTTGCTCTAATCGTAAAGCGGCTAATTTATACAGCAAAAAAGGATTGCGTGGCTCTATGTGTAATGCACGCTCAATAGTAGCTACCGACTCATCCAAATTACCCTGTTTATAACTATCATCCGCTTCTGTAAGCAGTGCGACAACGACAGAAAAAGATGATGATGAAAGCGCCTGTGATTTAACAGCAAGTTCCTGCTGCTTAAGAATAACCGAATCTTGCACCCCTTTAAGCAGTGCCGTTTGATCCGCTTGCTTATTACTTGTGGAGCGATCCTTTGCACCACTTTTGCCATACACAGGAGCTGGCTCTTGTTTATTGGCAAAACCACTACAGCCGGCTAACAGCCAGTTAAGACAAATAAGTAAAGCGATTTTTTTCATTTTATTAATTACTCTTAGTAACAGTACACGATATACAATAATTTTATTAGGGGAACTAACTACAGAAAAAACCGAAGCTCAGTTGCCCTCTGTTTCCTTTTGATTATTTATTGCTCTAATCTTTCATTAGAAGCAATATTAGCAGCTAAATCAGCGAATGATTTACTACCTTTAAATTTTTGCCATAAAGCCTGATCCTGTTGCATACTGGTTTTTATGGTACTCTCCAGTAAAGTGCTACTGCTATTTCCATCTAGGCCTAATAACATATATGCTCTACCTTCTGGCCCAATTTCATTGGCGGTATTGTTCAGCACCTACAACTGTTGCAGTACTAATCCCTTTGATGGTACTTATCGGCTCCAGCTTTAATAACATTATCTGGCTGCCCACAAACCCATCCCGGTGCTACTTACTTATTGGGAAATACACAGGTGGAGGTCAGGCTTCCTGGCCGAGTTGCTTGCTCAGCACAGGCATTTAAAAAACTTGCTATCAGGAAGATGAGCAGGATTTTCATTAACTTTAAAGCAGGCAACGGGGAGTCGCTATTTTTGCGAAAGCTTGTTTTGGGCATCCCAGCCCAAGCAAGCGGCAAAAACTTAACGCGACCGCTAATGCCTTCGGCGCCCCA
>DUBW01000077.1:0-32284 GCA_012960135.1 Methyloprofundus sp. | reverse complement strand
CCTCAAATGACTGGACGGCGTTTCGGAATGCCTTTTATTTTGTCTCCACCTACGCTAACGCTCCGATTCCGACAAAACAACGGCCCTACGCCTTCTGGAGACTACCAGCCCTCGCGTTCGCTCTCCATAGCTGGCAGCGTATGTTAAAAGACTAGATAAAATATGAGGCTAAATCCTACGCAATAAGCCGTAACCAATTTAATTTTACTAACTAAAGAGAGCACCTTCCAGTCTAGCGATTTACGCTTTGTATATCTAAGCCAATCAGCCTTAATATACCTCTTGAGAAGATAAACAAATCTTACGCCATGAAATAGTTTGTACAGGCCAAACAAAACAACGATCATTGCGAAATTAACAATAATTACTTCATTTTGATGTTTACTAGTCGGCAAAGTCTCTTCTAAAACTGATTCTAGCAATTCCTCGATAATCTCAATCAGTAAATGAATCATTTCAAAAAAAAGATCCAATGCCATCAACATTAACTCTATCAGAAAATCAAAACTGAAGATAATGATAAACAATAAAATAAATTTTATAGCGACATGTATTAACATGTTTTTATCGGAATGAACGGCTTGAATACCATGACTTATGTCATTCGCATCAGAAGTTGATTTATCACTGTGATTTGGCTGATCCATATTTTAAACTTTTGCTCCGTAAAATAACCTAATAAACTGTTCTTCCCTGTCAATGTCCACTGATCGATAAAGGCGGGCTAACGCTTCGCTCTACATCAGTTTATTGCCAGTTATGAAATTCCTATTTATGTGTCTGAGTACGCCACAAGTGTACTATTTAATCGATATCAATATCATCACCCCCTTCGCGCCAACTAGTAAAATAATCAACATCATTACTCTTAGGCTCAGGGTCGGGCTTATATATTTGTACCCGTGTAGGTAACGGTGCCGTTTCACCTAAAATTAATGCTTCACCTCGACCTAATGAAGCCAATATATCCACCAAATTGCCTTCTGCCTCAGGTACCAGACCTCTGATATAGTCCTAGTCATCCTGGTTTGTCGTACGTAAACAAATAAACGAACTACACTGTGCCAACATGGTTTCTGAGAGCTCCGTAGGTCTTTGACTGACAACTCCTATCAAAACTCCGTATTTCCGCCCTTCTTTGGCAATACGCTCCATCTGGCGCTTGGTACCTTCATATTGGCTATTCTTTTCTTTTGGGATCTAGGCTTGTGCTTCTTCACAGATTAAAATGATAGGAAATTCACGTCGTCTTGGATTCCAGTAATTAAATTCAAATACCAGCCTTCCTACTTGAGCAAAAACTGCAGGTCTTACATCGGTGGGAATCGCACTTAAATCAATTACCGTTACATTAGATTTTCGCTTACCTATACCGATAAATTCACGTAATAAGTCCGCCATTGTTTCTGATTTATTACGTTTTTTAGGCTTCAATAAAAAGTCATATCGCACATCATTGAAACGGCTTTGCATACGCACTAAAAATCCATCAAACTGACCAAATAATGCGCCGGTTACCTTACCAAAGTCTTTGCGTTCTTCATTAGCATTTTTAAATTGCCGGTACATCTCAGCTAAGGAAAAATAAACCGGTGTATCAACTGACACGACACCTAGACCGAGTTCTCTGGCAGATTCACGCTTTAATTACTGTAATACCTCGCGCATAAACACCATCTGAATAGACGCCGCACGGTCAATAAATAAATCGATTAACTCAGCATAAGTCATCATCCAGTAAGGCATTTCCAGCTTAGTTACCTCGACATAGTTGACGGATTTATCTGGAAAGGCAGATTGAATATTGCCAGCCTCATCTTCCCAGCAATATTCACCATGTAAATCCAGCAAAATCAAATGACTCTTCGGCATGGTTTTAATAGTGCGCTGGATTAGGCTGGTCACAGTCCACGACTTACCAAAACCTGTTTGTCCGGCTAAACAGCGCACGAGGATCCAGACTTAAATGATAATCTTTATGTGCAGAAAACTGGCCTATAAAGAACTCATAACTTCTAAATTGAGAAAAAATAGCATTGATTTCAGTAAGACCCACGGCATAAATTTTAGCACTGGGGGTTGGGTAATGGCGAACCCCACGAATAAAGGTTTCATCTGGCTTTAATTCACCAACTGGAATGAAAGAAAAGAACCGATCAGAAAGATGCTTGCCCTGTTCAAAACGATCTTCTTCGTGCACTTTGAACACCATTGCCAAAACCGCTATATTAGCCTGACGAATAACGACATAGGAGCCGATACATTTACTCGTTACCAATGGTCAGTAAGGGAGTTTCTGTTGCGTATTTATCAACAACACGCGCTTTCATGCCATCGCCTCTCACTTCAGTGAGAATTCCGATTAAAATACTGGATTGCTGCTCTGCCATTAAAATCCTCTATTATTTAGATAATAGTGTTAGCTTAGCCCAGTTTTTTGTTTTAGTTCAGCAACATTGAAAAAAAGGAGTGTAATAGCTTTAGCTACTACTGACATTAAAAAAAAGCAGCAGCTTTTTTACTTCTACTTAATTAATTGATCATCGAAATTCAGCGCTTCTAAACTTTATCCACCCATTCATAAAGCTCAGTCATAGCAGGGTCACATTTACAACAACCCGTACCGCAGGAAGCCCCGAGATCAAGTTGCTTGACCTTGCCTTTACTAACCCATTTACGTAGCATACCACGTAATGCATCGGCCTCAATATCAAAATGATTAGCCATTTCCAGCAAAGAAAGACGGTGCTGCTGTTTTAGATAATCGCGTAACTCGGATAAAATCATGCGACGTCTCTTCTTAACTCTGCTTTGCCAGCCAACCAGAAAGCAAAAATAACACTACAAAACATCATGATTAAACTGGTAACCCAGAGCAGTGAGCTTTCCCGATGCTGAGTATAGGTTGCCAGTTGATAGAAAACAGTGGCTGTCATATAGGCTATCCCGGTAGTCCAGGAAACCACAAATATCGCCCACTTGGTACCTGTTTCTCGCTGAATTGCGGCTGTTGCCGCAACACAGGGCGCATACAATAAGATAAATAACAGATAGGCAAATGCCCCCGCCTGACCATCAAAACGCGCTTGCATCTCTCCAAATGTCCCATGACTGACTTCCTGCTCGGCAGCAGCAGACTGCATATCGCTTACATCACCAATATTAAGCCCTAAGGGGTCGAGCAGATTATCCGCCACTGCCATTAGGTTTTCAGGAATAGTCAGCGTTGCATCGATTAAGCTTTGCTGTAAATTAAATTTAGTTTCTTGTTGCTCAACACCATCCAAGGCAAGTTGCGTATATAAAGCATCTAAGGTGCCGACTACGGCTTCTTTAGCCAATATTCCTGTAAAAATACCAACTGTCGCTGGCCAGTTATCTTCACGAATCCCCATAGGCTGGAATGCAGGGACTAGGGTGCGTCCTATTTCACTGAGTACCGATTGTTGCGAATTCTCTTTACCAAAAGAGCCATCGGTTCCCAGAGAGTTTAAAAAATTAAGCACCAGCACCATCGGGACGATCACCTTACCGGCATTAACCAGGAAGGTTTTTAACCGATCCCAGGTGCGTATAGCGATACTTTGCACGGTTGGTAAATGATAATTCGGTAACTCCATAATAAACGGCATGGATTCACCTTTAAACAAGGTATGGCGCATAATCAATCCGGTAAAAACCGCCACCATTATGCCAAAAACATATAAAGCAAACACCAGATTCTGCCCACCAACGGGAAAGAAGGCTGCTGCAAATAAAGCATAAACAGGCAATCGCGCTCCGCAAGACATAAACGGGTTCATAATATTGGTCAATATTCTATCGCGCTGGCTTTCCAGAGTACGAGTCGCCATAATCGCAGGCACATTACAACCAAAGCCCACGATCATCGGGACAAAAGATTTGCCTGGCAAACCGACCATGCGCATAAAACGGTCTACAACAAATGCCGCACGCGCCATATAGCCTGAATCTTCCAGTAAAGACAAGACCAGAAACAAAAAGCCGATAATAGGAATAAAAGTAGCGACAACCTGTACTCCTCCTCCCGCGCCATCCGCTAATAAGACCACTAACCATTCCGGTATAGCCAGTGCGTTTAGCAGCACTGCAAAGCCATCAACAAAGACGGCTCCGGCGACTTGATCAAAAAAATCAATAAAGGCACTGCCAATATTAATAGTGATCATAAACATCAAATACATCATTAATAGAAAAATGGGAATACCTAAATAACGATTCAACACCCATTGATCAATCTTATTAGTCATACTACGACTGATTTCATGTATTTTATTAACGCAACTCTGGCTGATTTTATTAACAAAACCATAGCGCGCATCAGCCGCTAAGATATCCACTTCATCATCCGTAGTCTCTTCAATCGTCTGCTCCAGAACGGCTGCATGGTGAACATAGTCCGTACCAGCAATCTTCTGTGCCAGGGTATCTCTTTCTAATAAACGCACGGATAACCAGCGCGTATCGCAATGATGGGTAGCCGCTATTGCTTGCAAGTCTTTAGATAAAGTACTGATCGCCTGTTCAATTTGTGGATGATATTCAATATCTAAATGAGGTATGGGTTGTTCTACTGCCGCAAGATTAATACTATTTTTTAGCAGCTTAATGCCCTGTCGTATAGAAGCAGAAACCGGGATAACCGGACAAGCTAGCTGTTGCGACAATTGCTGTATATCAATTTCCAGACCCCGTTGTGCAACGACATCCATCATATTCAGGACAACAATCATCGGCACACGCATTTCTATTAACTGTGAAGTCAAATACAAATTACGTTCTATATTGGAAGCATCCAGAATATTAATGATTAAATCAGCTTCTCTAGAAGCAACATAATCTCTGGCAATACGTTCATCCAGCGAAATTTCGCTATCTGCCTCTAAGGAATAAGTTCCTGGTAAATCAACGATTTCAACCAGCTTATCCTGGTATGCATAGTCACCCGTTTTCTTTTCAACTGTCACACCCGGCCAGTTGCCAACGTGCTGGCGTGCGCCCGTCAGGGCATTAAAAAGTGTTGTCTTGCCGCAGTTAGGGTTACCGACAACAGCAACTGTAAAATCAATCTGCATTAAATCTTCTCTATACTTAAAATATCCGCTTCATTTTTGCGTAAAGTCAATGAAAACCCGCGTAAAGCAATTTCCACTGGATCTCCGAGCGGTGCAAACCGTACAATAGAAAATTCGGTTCCAGGGGTTAAGCCCATCGCTAACAAACGTTTCCTATAGGCTTTCCCTTGCTTGCTAAAACCTGTTACACGCCCTTTATCACCGATGGCTAAATCTTTTAGGTCGAATATTCTCATGTCCATTTATCTCTCCTATTAAGAGTAAACATTTATCTAATTAATAATCATTCTCATTACTAATAGTGAATATAGCATATTCCTCAAAAAAATACCTCTCTTTTCTATTCTACGGATATGATTAAAAGTGAAGCAACTTACTTGTAGAGAGGACTTTAGTCCGCTATGTTTCAAAAGGTGTCGGACTAAAGCCCTCTCTACAATATTACTGTTTCACATATACTTCAATTAATCGATCCCGTGTTTCGCTAGCTCCATACGGATTACGAATTAATGTTGAATAATATTGTGGTCGAACCTAAGCCCTATATAATGGTCAAAAATTAATTTCTACACTTACTCATGCTGACACATCTTGATCCTAATCAGGCAGACCAAGCCTTTCCTCCTGTTGCGCTCGCTCTAAGTGACCCTGATGGATTGTTAGCAGTGGGTGGTTGTTTATCAACGCAGCGTATTATTAACGCTTACAGCCAGGGAATATTCCCCTGGTATAGTGATGAAGATCCTATTTTATGGTGGTCACCTGACCCTCGCCTAGTTATTTTTCCTGAACAATTACATATTTCCAAAAGCTTACATAAAACGTTACGCAGGCAAGTTTTCCAGATCAGCATTGATACTGCATTTACCGAAGTAATAAAAGCCTGTGCTGACCCTAGGTCGAAAGAAACCGGAACCTGGCTATGCCCAGAGATGCAGACCGCCTATATACGCCTATATCAGGAAGGCTACGCGCATTCAATAGAAGCATGGCAGGACAATAAACTGGTCGGTGGCTTATACGGACTAGCAGTCGGCCAGGTTTTTTTTGGTGAATCCATGTTCCATACCCAAACTGATGCCTCAAAGGTCGCTTTTGTCAGCTTGATTAAGCAGCTCTCCCTCTGGGGCTATCAGATAATAGATTGCCAGGTTCACACACCACACTTGGTAAGCCTCGGGGCAGAAGAAATAACACGCCAGCGTTTTTCTGCATTACTCCAGCAATATCACCAGCGTCAACCCTCCGCCACAGCTTGGCAACAATGATTTCAATTCCCTTATATCTAGATAATCCTCACGAATGCAGCTATTTAGATGGCCTTAGTGCACAATTTGCCTACATACACCCTGATTTTTCTCTTAATAGTCAGCATTATTCACAATTGATTAGCCAGGGGTTTAGACGTAGTGGCAGTCATGTTTATCAACCCTACTGCTCCACTTGCCAAAAGTGCATACCTGCACGCTTAGCTGTCGATAAGTTTAGCCCTTCACGGCAACAACGCCGAACCTTAAAAAAGAATTCTGACATTCAAGTCAATATCAAACCCGCTAAATTTGAACAAGTACACTATGATCTCTATCAACTTTATCAACGCAGCCGTCACCCAGATGGAGAAATGTCGAAAACCACTAAAGAAAACTACATCAGTTTTTTAAGTAGTCACTGGTGTAACACCCTGTTTGTCGAATTCTCCTGTAATAATGAATTAGCAGGTATTGCCGTTGTTGATTTGCTAGATAATGCACTCTCTGCTGTATATACTTTTTTTGACCCAAAATATTCTTCCCGAAGCCTGGGTGTCTATGCCGTACTATGGCAAGTCGAGCATGCCAAATCACTTGGCTTAGACTGGCTATACTTAGGCTACTGGATAGAAAACTGTCAAAAAATGTCCTATAAAATTAACTACCAACCCATGCAAGGGATGATTGATAATCAGTGGCGTTCTATCCCTTGAGAATAAATAACGCAACATAAGCTTCTTGTTTAACTACGCAGAGTTGCTACGAATCTTTTTTTACATTGCTGTAACATTTTCTCCTTACTATACGTATTAGGGTTTTAAAACAAAAAAGAAACAACAATAATGAAACTAAGACTAGCCTCAAACTCTGGTATTACTTTTTTCAACAAATCTGGTTTTGCAGCACGATGCAGCAATATGAAGTCTCAATTACTAATATTACAAAAGAACAGATACTCACCCCTCAGCTTGTAGTAACGTCGTAAAACCCGATAGTTAAGCAATATGATTCATATGATAATAAAAAAAATGAACCCAATTATTTTTATAATAAAGTGGAGACAATGGTAGTCAATCGAAGTCAATTGAATAGCAATTATGATGATCAAGGTTACTTTGTAATTAGAAATTATTTCAATGCGGCTGAAATTTCATCACTTAGAAAAGTCATTTTAAAATTTCATGAGTTATGGAAACATGACAATGCTGATTTCTATCAGCAGGAAGCGTTCAATTCTTCTTTAATTACCGGAAGTAAGTACTTAGAGTTCGATGATCGGGTGATGTTTTTTAATTTTATCAGTTCAAAAAAAATAATGAATGTTGTCGATTCCGTTATATCGGATAATCCAGCTTTTATGAATACCCAATTATTTTTCAACCCAGTTAATCCTCAACAAAAAGATTTCTGGCATCGAGACTGTCAATATGATCATGACGTTGAAGTGCAAAAAAAAGTCATTCATGACACTCAAGTATTACATCTTCGAGTCCCTTTATTTGATGAGCTCGGAATGGAGCTAGTTCCAGGAACGCATAAGCGGTGGGATAGTGATGAAGAATTTGATGTGCGACAAGAAAAAAATGGACGAGTGAGTAGTGAAAGTCTCTCTACCGGTAAGAAAATTAAGTTAGCTGCGGGCGACTTGTTACTTTTTTCGGCTGATATGATCCACCGTGGTCTATACGGATTGGATAGGTTAGCGTTGGATATCTTAGTTTTTGATTCGGCAGCCAATTTTGTTGACTATGTCGATGACGATTGTTTGCCGGATATTTCAATGCTGGATAAAATTGAAGATCCAAGGTTATTTATGAATACTATCCACTTAAAGTCGAAAGGTTGATTTCATGCTCAAAGTTTAAACCTTACTTTTCTAATCAGTTCTTAATGAGATTTGACTATATTTCCAGATGCATCATGAAGTTACCCTACTATATCCAAAAAATTCTTTGGAATTTTCTTCCCATTTCGGAGGGATAGTTTGCCACTCTGGGTTTCTAGCTGGAAATATATTTGTAGCAATCAAGCCTAAATAATCTGTAATGGTCAAGTATTCCTGTAGGTTTTTTAGCCACATTGAGTAAACTTTGTCTTTGTTGCACGGGCGTAATAAAGAGGCTCCTCAATAATTTAGGCGACAACTTCCTTGAAAAACACAGGCCTGTAAATCGGGCAAACATTTTAAGTAACTTCAAACCAGAGTCTAGTTACTAAACTCTGGTTCGTTAATACAAACACCCCTCAATATAATCCTCTGCAATACAGCTTTCCGGAACCTTATTAGCAAACCAGAACGAAGCAGGATACTCAAAACCTGTATTGTGCATATAATTGTACAAAGCTTTTTTCAAGCCTAGCCCCAGCATTTCATGATTGGTCAGTACCGAATCGATATAAGCGATATCATTTTCAGCAAATAATACATTTTTATTGGCGATTAGTTCCACACCGAACTCAGCAGGATTAAGTCCGACCGGACTATGTATCGTGGCGGCAAAGCGATGCCAGTAGGCAGATTGGATACAGCCATGCTGCATAAGTTGCCGGACATATTCCAAAGCATCTACAGTTTCCTGTTCGGTCTGACTGGGGAAGCCGTACATCAAATAGGCATGGACTAATATACCGGCATCAGCAAAGGCTTTGGTTATTTTGGCTACCTGGGCTACACTCACTCCTTTTTGCATTAAGGCTAACAACCTATCTGATGCCACTTCTAAACCACCACTGATGGCGATACAACCCGAGTCAGCCAGTAATTGGCATTTTTCAGCGGTAAAAGTTTTTTCAAAGCGTATATTCCCCCACCAGGTAATCACGATATCTTGCTCTATTAGTTTTTTAGCCAGAGCAAATAATGCTTTAGGAGGTGCTGCTTCATCGACAAAATGAAAGCCCGTCTGTCCTGTTTCAGCGACCAGGGTTTTGATGCGCTGCACGGTAATATCAGCACCTGCATCATCATAGTTAGCGATATAATCCAGGCTAATATCACAAAAGCTGCATTTCGCCCAGTAGCAGCCATGAGCTATGGTGATTTTATTCCAGCGGCCATCACTCCAGATCCGATGCATGGGATTTAGCATTTCGCATAATGACAAGTATCGGTCAATTGGTAGTCCCATGTAGTCGGGCGTGCCGACATTTTTTTGCGCGATATCGTGTAGATCTGTAGTAGTTTTAAAAATCACCTGCCCTGCTTCCAGAAGATAAGTTCTAAATAACGTACTATTTTTTCCCTGTAGATTCTCTAATAGCGTTAATAACGGCCGCTCACCATCATCCAGACATACATAGTCGATTGTCTCAAATAAGCGCGGCTCTTTTAAGGCGCGTAACTCGGTATTTACAAAGCCGCCACCCAACACTATTTTAATATGCGGTGCATATTGCTTGCAGTATTTAGCCGCCTGTAATGCGCCTAGCATATTCCCTGGAAACGGTACGCTGATACCCAGTACATCAGGTTTTTCTGCGTCTATGTATTGCTGCATAAATTGCGCAATGATTGTCTCGGTATACAGTGATTCAGTGGAATGTAATGCATTATATAAATCATCAAACTGAGGATTGGACGCTGCCAGTCTCTCTGCATAACGCGAAATTTCAAAATGCGCATCGACACCTTCCTTAATAACGGCAGCGATATCATTGATAAATAAAGTGGCTAAATATTTCGCCTTATCCTGTACGCCCAGTAAGCCAAAAGCCTGGGTTAAAACCTCACTGTTGTTCTCTTCCATCTGATACAACGTTTCAAATTGCGGGCCTTCAGGTAAAAACCGGCGCGATGCGATACGTAAAGCTAAACTGGGATCTTTGCCCTGTAAAAAGTTGATAACCGCATCGATACATTGATAATAGTCTGCATAATGGGCTAAAAAATGATAAATACTATCGGGTAAATCTTGGTCATCAATATCGGCGTAATTCTCTTCAATTTTCTCAAATAGCGGTTCCAGGCCCTGGCGGGATAGGATATTAAGTATCAGATCTATCGCTAAATCACGTTGCGCTACCTCATAACCGTGTAACTTTAAAAAGCCGGTTAAATACGCCGTTGCGGGATATGGTGTATTGAGCTGGGTCATCGGTGGGGTAATTAATAAAACTTTCATGATTGCCTACCCGCTAATTGCCATATACCGTTAAATTCCAGCTAGCCCCTAAAATGACCACGATCTTTTCTAATTGTACGCTATCATCAGCTTGTAACGTTTGCACCAGAGCCATATAACGCTCAAATGTAGCACTGTTATTTTTCTGCCAGGCTTCTAGTTTGCTGGCAATGTTATGTTCTTCTTCAGCGAGTACACTTTGCAGCAATACGCAGCTGACCTGATTAAACTCTTCAATCATAGCGCGACGAGATAAGGCTTCCCAGGCCGATTCTTTGGGCAATACCAATATCTGTTGATACAACCAATATAAATTGAGTACTTCCGCTTGAAAAAATAGTCCTTTAGTCACTTCAGCAAGTGAATACTTACTTTTCTTTTGTACTTTTATAGCATTTAAACAAGCAAATAAGGCATCGCTCTGGGCAATCTTCAATGCCAATGACGCACTAACACCTGACTGAATCAGTTTATCAACCGCCTGATCAAGCATCTTTTGCTCAGTTTTTGTAATTAACCCACTCAAGCCCTGATCTAATTCTTCGATGCTGGTTACATAATGCTCTGCTAATTCATCCTTGGACTCGTTATGCACAAACCAATACATGGCGCGCTCGACCCACCTTCTGATATTCAACTTAATTTCTTCCCGCACTTGTGCACTGACATTACTCTCCTGCTCATTTTGCATTTTCCAGATGGCATCTATTTCAAACACGCGACAGACCAGATTATAGGTATTAACCAGTTCGGCAACGCTACAATTTAACTCTTGCATAAATCGATGCGGGAATACGATTCCCAGCCTGTTTACCAAGCTATTAATTAACTGATTAGCAACAATTTCCTTACCCAGGCGATGCTGTTGTATTTGCTCTGCATAAGCGCTATGTAACTGGGTCGGAAAATAATCTACCAGAACGTGCTGATAAAGGTTCAGGTTAATACACCTGGATTCAGATAGTAAGTCTGTTTTTAACAATTGTTTGGTGTACGCCAGTAATACTGATATTTCAGGGCGTGTCATACCTTTGCCTGAAATCTTGCGCGCCTGTAATACTTTATCATTGGGAAGTTTTTCCAGTACACAGTCTAAATTTGCTCTACTCTCCAGCGTAATAATCAATTGTTTTAAGCCGGATAATTCGATAATGGATTCTTTCTGGATCATGCTGATTGCATGGTTTTGCTGATGGTTATTACTTAGTACTAGGTCAGCAACCTGATCAGTCATACTTTCCAGTAACTTGTCGCGTTGTTTTGCCGTCAAGTCACCCTGTAATACCAAATTATTTAACAGGATTTTTATATTAACCTCATGATCCGAGCAATCAACACCTGCTGAATTATCAATTGAATCGGTATTGATACAGCCACCATGCAGTGCATATTCAATACGCCCTAACTGGGTAAAGCCCAGATTCCCTCCTTCTGCAACGATTTTGCACCGTAATTGTCCACCATTAATGCGCAAGGAATCATTGACCCGATCGCCCACTTCACTATTTAACTCGGCATCCGCTTTAACATAAGTGCCTATACCGCCATTCCAGAGCAAGTCTACCGGCGCAGATAATATTGCCTTGATTAATTCATTGGGTGTTAGCTGTGTCTGATTAATAGCCAGTGCTTCCTTTATTTCATTACTTAAAATGACCGTTTTATCATGCCGCGAATATACGCCTCCACCCTTAGAAATAAAGCCTGGCTCATAATCAGTCCATTTACTTTTAATAAGGTGAAATAATCGCTGCCGTTCCTGAAAGCTATTCTCAGCATGTGGGTTAGGGTCCAAGAATATAGATTCATGGTTAAACGCTGCGATCAATTTTATTTTATTGGAGAGCAGCAGCCCATTGCCAAACACATCGCCCTCCATGCTGCCGATACCTACGACGCTAAAGGTTTTTTTCTGGATATCTATACCTAAACTGGCAAAATGATGTTGCACAGACACCCAGGCACCGCGTGCAGTAATACCCATCTTTTTATGATCATATCCAGCCGATCCGCCCGAAGCAAATGCATCACCCAGCCAGTAGTTATAATGTAAAGATAGTTCATTGGCATAATCCGAAAAACTTGCCGTGCCCTTATCCGCAGCCACGACCAGATAAGGGTCGTCCTGATCATAGCAATTAACCTGCTCCGGCTTGATCACCTCATTGACAGCATAGTTATCGGTAATATCCAGTAAGCCGCGTATTAACAAACGGTAGCAGGCAACCCCTTCGGTAGCCATTGCTTCTTTAGTAGTCACTGACTTAACCACAAATCCGCCCTTCGCGCCTGTCGGGACTATGACCGAGTTTTTAGTCATCTGGGCTTTCATCAGCCCTAACACTTCTGTTCTAAAATCTTCCCGCCGGTCAGACCAGCGTAAGCCTCCTCTGGCAACTGCTCCACCGCGTAAGTGTATGCCTTCCATACGCGGAGAATAGACAAAAACCTCATAATACGGCACCGGCGAGGGTATTTCATTGACCCTGGCAGAATTAAATTTAATCGATAAATAGGGAACGCCCTGCTCGTCAACCGCATTTTTAAAAAAATTACTTCGCTCTGCTGCTAATATCAAATTCAGGTAGCGTCGGAGTATACGATCTTCATCCAGAGATTTGACCTGGTCAATCTGCATTTCAATATCTGCTGTCAATTGCTCAGACTCTTGTGCAACTGTATTTTCATTTTCAGAATTACAGCTGAAGCGCTGGTAAAATAGATTAATCAGCAACGTGACAACGCTCGTATTATTTACCAGGGTACATTCAACATAGCTTTGGCTGAAAGTAATGCCAATTTGACGCAGGTAAAAATACAGGGCTCTTAGTATATTGATATCTTGCCATGACAGACTCGCACTGATGACCAATGCATTAAAGCCATCATTTTCGACACGTCCCAGCCAGCATTGCTCAAATGCCTCTTGAAATCGTGGCTTTAAAACTTCAAGATTAAGTTGATCTACATACGCATAGGTAAGACCAAAATCGTGAATCCAGAAGGGTTTATTCTGGTTATGTTTATTAATTTCATAGGGGTGTTCACTACAGACTTTTACCCCCATATTTTCCAGCATAGGCAGACTGCGCGAAAGCGAGGCTATGTGACCAAAGCAATAGAGTTTAAAATAAAGCTGCTTTTGGCCACTCGCTGTGAGCGGGCTATATAAAAAACCCAAGACTGATAAGTTATCCCGCTCAATTTGCTCCAGGCGTTTTAAATCTAGCAATGCCGTACGGGCAGAAACAGCCTCTCGATAAGCGGCAGAAAAGCCATGTTTATAGGCTTGTAAATAGCTATTTGCTTCTGCTTCACCGTATTGAAAATGCAGCTCATCTTCTAATTCATCATGCCAATTAGATAATGAGCTAATAATCCGCTGTTCTATTTCTTTAACATCGTAATCTATACAGTATTTAACTTTACTATGAATAATAAAATGGATCCTAGCCAGAATAGACTCTGAAAGTGTCACGCTGAAATCCAGGTCACTGCCCTGAAAAATCTCCAGTAGAATTTCCTGTATTTTTTTTCTAGAACCTGTGTTGTAGCGTTCTCTAGGAACAAATACTAACAGTGAAACAAAATGGCTATAGACTTCATGGCGTACAAATACACGCACTCGCTGGCGTTCCTGTAACTGCAACACACCGGTCACGCATTCTGATAAATCATCTAGATTAGCCTGAAATAATTCATCTCTGGGCAATGAATTAATAACAAATAATAAGGCTCTTTCGGTATGACTACTGTTAACAAATTCTGACTGTTGCAATAGCGCTTTCATTTTACTGCGCACCAGAGGAATACTATTTAGCTCACAGGAATAGGCAGATGAAGAATATAGCCCTAAGAAACGAATTTCCCCGCTAACCAGCCCCGCAGCATCATATTGCTTAATGCCGATATAATCCATAAAAACGGGTCGGTGTACCTTGGCCTTGCTGGTCGCTTTGGTAATCAACAGCGGGTTATCATTATTCAGTAACTGATAGGCATCATCACTCATCGGCAGAAAATTTGCTTCAGAAATGCTGGCGATGCTATCTCGAAGTATACCTAACCCGGTATTTTCAATAACACTAAAGCCATAAGCTTCATCCTGTTCAATAATGCGATACTCTCGATAGCCTAAAAACACAAAATGGTCATCTTTTAGCCATTGTAAAAACTCAATCGATTCTTTTAGGTCGCAGTTCTTTTGTGCTGTTAGTGTCGAGATTGCCGAATCCATTCTCAGCAAGCTTGCTGACCAATCTTCTGTCGCAGCACAGACATCGATCAGAATTTTTTGTAAGCTATTTTTGAGTTGCTTAATTAATTTATCATCGCTTTGTCGATTAATCTCTATATGTATTACACTTTCCTGCACTGCACCGGAAAATTCTATTTTACTAATCTCCAGTAACTTGCCTAACTTATCTCTGTGCACCCAGTAAACGGGATGAAACACCAGTTGATTAACAAAACCATAGCGGTTAATTTCCATGGTGATGGATTGTAGGATAAATGCCTGGTCGGGTGAAACCACTTCAATAACCGTGTGCGAACTTTGCCAGCCATGCTCTTCCACACTGGGGTTGTAGAGATGCATTTTAACCTTGCCATCAGGCAAATACAGAAATAAATTCCAGTGGGATAATACCGCGCCATACAAGTCTTCTACAGAGATATCTGCAGTTTCATCAAACGCATTAAAACTAAAATATTGTCTGGCAAACAGTGTTAATTGCTCAACACTTTGATCTTTTATTTCACTACGAATATATTGCGTTACCGCATCCAGCATACTGTCAATGTTTTTATATCCCATGCTCTACTCCCCAAACTCACCGTGATGATTGTCTATTGTTTTATCCTGGAAGGTCAGTTACTCACAGTTTCTAGGATTATATTATTTATACTCATATAATAGTCTCTAGTCTCTAGAAATACTAAGTAATTAACGTCTAATATTATTGCCAGATATTTATTCTTACCTTATACCCGATATAATAACGATTCATTATTTTACTCGCTGATTTTTCAGGATGATTTATGCCCACAACTCGACGTGATTTTATAGGCAAAATGCTGACGCTAGCCGGCTATACGATGGCTTTGGCATTTTCTAAAACAGGGTTAGCAAGTTGGGCAGCAGCAGACTTTAGCCGGCAAACATTTGCCAGCACGCTTAAACAGTTATTTCCTGGACAGGCATTGAAAGAAACGAACAAGATCCATTTAAAATTGCCGCGCATCGCTGAAAACGGCTCTGTCGTGCCCATTACCATCACCAGCAGCATTGAAAATGTCGATACCGTGTATATTTTTTCAGAAAAAAATCCGGTACCCCTGATTGCTAAATTTAGCTTAAATCCTGAATTAGATGCCTTTATAGGCGCACGTTTTAAAATGCAGGAAACCTGTGATGTGATAGTCGTTATTCGAGCTGATAATCAATATTACCAAACCCGACAAAAAGTAAAAGTTACTTTGGGCGGTTGCGGAGGATGACATGTCAACAATAAAAATTCGCAGTAAACGCCTGGCTGACTATACCCTGGTGCGTACCCTGATAGCTCACCCGATGGAGACAGGCAAACGTAAAGATGATGATACCGGCGAACTTATCCCCGCGCATTTCATACAAACTGTAAGCTTCAAGCATAATGACCAACTGATGAGTCAGTGTCAGATGGGCCCCGGTATTGCAAAAAATCCTTTTTTTTCCTATCATATCAAGTCGGCTCAAGCCGGAGATATCATCAGCATTAGCTGGCAAGATAATCTGGGCTATAGCGATACAGCAGAGCATATTATTCGATGATGATTTCTAAACGATTACAAGCAACTCTTGTTGTTATTGTCTGTTCTTTTATCACATTTAGTGCTTCAATCTACGCCGACCCGTTTGAAGATAGGCAAAAAATGCGTGCCTTTTATCAACACTTGTTTCCGCAATTACCACTCGCTGATTATGCGGCAGGTGTATATGCTATCGACCCTGATGCCAAAGAATCATGGTTGGCTATCGAAGAGTTCCCCCCCTACGAGTTAGCGCTTGAAGAAGGTGAAGTATTATTCAAGCAACCGTTTGCCAATGGTTCAAGTTATGCAAATTGCTTTCCAAATCAGGGTATTGCCATTGCCCAAAATTATCCCTATTGGGATAAGAAAAAACAACAAATCGTCACGCTTGCCAGTGCGCTAAATGATTGCCGGCTAGACAACCAGCTCACTCCTCTTGCCTATGGCAAAGGTGAAATTAGTTACCTGTTAGCCTATATGGCTTATACCTCACGCGGTCAAAAAATTAACACCCGCATTCCAAACGACTCCCAGGCTGCACTTGCAGCATATCAGCAGGGTAAAGCCTATTTTTATCAGCGGCGTGGCCAGCTTAATTTTTCCTGTGCGATTTGTCATCTTGATAATGCCGGTAAATTTATCCGCTCGGAAATACTCAGCCCGGCGCTGGGGCATACAACTCACTGGCCAGCCTATCGTTTAAACACCGGAGAGATGAGTACTTTGCACAAACGTTTTATGGTCTGTAACAAGCTGATTAGAGCAAAGGTAGATCCAGCACAAAGCACAGCTTTACGCCAATTAGAGTATTATTTAAGCTTTATGGACTATGGACTCCCACTTAATGGCCCTTCGACACGTAAATGATTAATAATCAACCCAGCTGCACTGATATTAACGAGCCCGGCTTACTCCATATAGATCAGGCAAAAAATACTATATTGGCAGCAATACCTGTCGTGCTAGACACTCAGAAAATTCCTATAGAACAAGCCAAAGGGCGTTGCCTAGCTGAAGCAATTATCAGCCCGGTCCAGGTTCCCCCACATACCAATTCTGCAGTGGATGGTTACGCTATACGCAGTAGTGACTTAGCAGCTAAAAACGCTAGCGTCCGTTTAAAAATTCAAAGCACCGTCCTGGCAGGACAATTCACGACCGAAAGTTGCCGGTCTGGATATTGCATCAGGATTATGACCGGGGCAGCTATGCCTAAAGACCTGGATACAGTCATTATGCAAGAGCATTGCCAGATGACTAATAATGCAATACAAATAGATGACCGGCATCGCAAGGGGCAAAACGTACGTCAGGCGGGAGAAGATATTCAACAGGGTACTAGCGTATTAAAAAAAGGCAAAATGTTATCCCCTGCCGATATAGGTTTGCTCGCTTCACTAGGCATCACCGAGATTAAAGTAAGGCGTAAATTACGCATTGCCATTGCTTCTACCGGTAATGAAATTTATAGCATCGCATCTGTTGTTCCAGACGGTGGGCTTTATGATAGTAATCGATACTGCCTGCTAGCTGCCCTGGACCGCCCTGATATTGAGCTTATTAATCTAGGCATTATTGCAGATAAAGAAGCTGAACTATTAGAGCGCTTTAATGAAGCAGCTAGTTATGCAGATGTTATTATTTCCACAGGTGGCGTCTCTGTTGGTGAGGCTGATTTTACCAAAGCCGCATTACAAGCCAGTGGTGATATTACTTTCTGGAAAGTCGCCATCAAACCAGGCCGCCCTATCGCCTTTGGCAAGATCAAGCAAAGTATGTTCTTCGGCCTGCCAGGTAATCCCGTCGCGGTTTTAATTACGCTCTATCAGTTTGTACTTCCCGCTCTGGAAAAAATGCTCGGCATCACAGACAAGCCAATTGCCCCCCTGATAAAAGCACGCAGTCTCGAAGCTATCCGTAAAAAGCCTGGGCGAACAGAAGTTCAGCGTGGCATAGTGACCCAGACTGATACGGGAGAATTGCAGGTTACAACTACAGGCAAACAGGGCTCCGGAATCTTAAGCTCGATCAGTATGGCGAACTGTTTTATTATTTTGCGGCATGATCAAGACAAAGTGAAAATAGGAGACTGGGTAGATGTGCAGTTGTTTTCGAGTTTATTTTAAGAGCCTATCTCTTTGCTAATTGACGAAAAAATCTTCCGTACTGATATTTTAAATGTACTACTTTTTACCCAACCGCTTTTCAATTTCGACAACCACTTGGCGCATTTTTAACACCGAATCAGGGTTAAGCGAAATTGAACTAATGCCATGCTCCACCAGAAATTCGGTGATTTCAGGGTAATCTGAGGGAGCCTGACCGCAGATACCAATATATTTCCCCTCTTTTTTACAGGCATCGATCGCCATTTTTAGCATCCGCTTCACAGCTTCATTACGCTCATCGAAGATATGTGCAACCAACGTACTATCGCGGTCTACGCCTAAAGTCAGCTGAGTTAGATCATTAGAACCGATACTATAGCCATCAAATACCTTTAAAAACTCATCAGCAAGAATCACATTACTGGGAACCTCGCACATGGCATAGACCTGTAGTTCATTTTGCCCTTGAACCAGACCCATCTCGTTCATGATGGCAATTACCCGACGACCTTCATCCGGAGTTCTAACAAAAGGCAGCATCACTTTAACATTGGTCAAGCCCATCTCATCACGCACTTTTTTTAGCGCGACACATTCCCATTTAAACGCCTCTTTATATGCATCAGAATAATAGCGACTGGCTCCACGGAAACCGATCATCGGATTTTCTTCATCTTGTTCATATGCTTCGCCACCAAGCATATGCTGATATTCATTGGTCTTAAAATCACTGGTCCGCACAATCACTGGTTTAGGGTAAAAAGCGGCGGCAATCATGCCTATACCTGCTGAAAGCTTATCAACAAAAAAACTTTCAGGATCTGCAAATCCCTGCATTAAATGCTCTATCTCCTCGCTTCCTGTTACATAGCGGCCTTGCTGCATATCATATAGCGCCATCGGGTGTGCTTTAATATGGTTATTAATAATAAATTCCATACGTGCCAATCCTACCCCGTGGTTAGGAATACTTGCCAGACCAAATGCCTGTTCAGGATTGCCGACATTCATAAATAATTTTGTTTTCGTCTCCTGGAGATTCTGCACAGCAATTTCTTCAATCTCAAAATCAACCCGTCCCTGATAGACATAGCCTGTCTCACCTTCGGCACAGCAGACAGTCACTTCAGTGCCATCCTGTAACACATTCATTGCATTCACAGTTCCCACGATAGTACTCACGCCAATTTCTCTGGCGACAATGGCAGCATGGCATGTCCGCCCTCCTTTATTAGTAACCACAGCTGCCGCCTTTTTCATTAACGGCTCCCAGTCTGGGTCTGTACTACCGGTGACCAATACTTCACCCGCATTAAATCGTGCCGCTTCACTTAAATCACTAATGACTTTAACGACACCGACACCGATTTTTTCACCAATGGCGATGCCCTTGACTAACTGAGTACATTTTGAGGTATCTTCTTTGATCAGGTACTTTTTGATAGTACTGGGCTTATTATCATGTAAGCGTTTGGAGTGGACTGTTTCTGGTCGTGCCTGGACTATATAGAACTCCCCTACACTAGTATCTTTTGCCCATTCTATATCCATCGGCATGGCGTAATGTGCTTCGATTAAAAGCGCATAGCGAGCCAGAGTCACCACCTCATCATCACTTAACGAAAAGCGCGTCCGTTCATTAAGCGTGGTAGAAACATTCAGCGTCTTGAGTTTATCATCATAGATCATTTTCATCTCTTTAGAGCCGATCTGACGCTTGATAATCGCTGATTTATTAGCCTTTAGAGTGGGTTTGAAAACAAAAAACTCATCCGGATTTACCCGGCCTCCGACTATATTCTCTCCCAGCCCAAAGATAGAATTAATCATAATCACATTGTCGTTACCGCTTTGCGTATCAAGGGTGAACATAACACCGCTACTCGCCTGATCACTACGTACCATTTTCTGAATCCCCACACAAAGTGCGATCTGGCGATAGTCAAAGCCACGACTGTGCCGATAGCTAATCGCTCGATCAGTAAACAGTGAAGCAAAGCATTTACGTACATGAATTAGTAATGATAATTCACCACGAATATTTAAGAAGCTTTCCTGCTGTCCAGCAAAGCTAGCATCGGGAAGGTCTTCAGCCGTGGCAGAAGAGCGCACTGCCACATCAATATTATGTTCCTCGTAGCTTGCAGAAAGTTGTGCATATGCCTCAGATACTTCGACTTCAATCTCAACAGGCAGTGGCTCATTAAGAATCAATTCACGCACCGCTTTACCACTAGACTGGAGCTGGGCTACATCTTCGATATCCAGGTCTTTGATCAGTGCATCTATACGCTGGGCTAGATTATTTTGTGCGAGTAATAAATCATAAGCATCACGCGTGGTTGAAAAACCATTGGGGATGTTAACTCCTAGCTGAGTTAGATTCTGATACATCTCTCCCAGACTGGCATTTTTCCCTCCAACCAAACCAACATCGTTGATACCTATCGTTGCAAAAAATCTGATGTACTGCATAGCGCTCTCCTTAAATAAGACCTGATTTGAGCATAACAATAAACAGTTCACTTTCCCAGTAATAATTAACGTAAAATTTAAAAGGTAATATAAGTACCTATAAAATTATTGCTTATGAATTTCACACCCGGAGTTAGTGAAAAATTATGTTACGCACAGATGTACATGAAATTCTTGAAAACATCGGTTTTGTTTCGTAGAAAAGGGTGTTATCCCTGTCACTAAAGAACTTATATTTTATCTGCCTATATCCATATTAATTTTTCTTGTTTTTATTTAAGTTGCTATAAGTTATTATCATTTCATAATCAATCTAGAAGCAAAGAGAAATAAATTTACACTTAAAAATAATCAAAACAACGGCGAGGATTTATGTCTTTATTTAAAAAAACAGCTACGTTACTACTTTTATCATCATTATCCCTATCGGTGTCTGTTGAGATTTCTGAAGGTGATGTGTTCGATTATATTTCTAGTCTTCATCCAGAACTATTTCCTGGAGACCCATCACCAGTTGCAGTGTTTAATGACATTGTTCATGTATGTTATGCAGAAACAGGAAATTGTATCGGGGTGGAGGATGGTGTAATAAGGACCTGGATCAATGCTCCTGGACAAACAATCAAAGAATTTGGACAAGTGGCAATGTTAACCCCGCTTGTGGACGAAATCGACGTATACCATTCACTTGATCAAGAAATGCAAAACGTCTTTACTGCTGCAAAATCCGCTGCTTCAACTGATGCTATTTATCCCTATATGACGTTTGCAGGGAGTGGCACATATACCTTATATAAGTGTTAATCAGCACGGTAAATTTTCTAGTTTCAGCAAAGAGTTTCCAGCCATGGGGTTTTAAATTTCATTATATATCAGCCGCTTAAATATTTCATTTGGTAATGGCTGACGCTGATACGTGGCAAATATTCAACGCTGATTAACACACCAATAGCTGTAAGACTCATGTCATTACCTATAGTTTATTGATTAAAAGACCGTCAAAGGAACCGTCAATGTTTGTAGGCAGTATTACACGGATAATACGGTATGGATTATAGATTACAGCTATTGCTGGGACGTATGATAATTAGTGGGCTGTAAAATAATAGAGATTATTCATAATGGAATACAAAGATTATTACAAAGTAATGGGTATAGGCAAAGAAGCCACACAGGCTGAAATTAAGCGTGCCTTTCGTAAATTAGCGCGTAAATATCACCCTGATGTTAGTAAAGAAAAAGATGCTGAAGACAAATTTAAGGAAGTGGGTGAAGCTTACGAAGTCTTGAAAGACCCTAAAAAACGAGCGGTTTATGATCAACTAGGAGCCAACTGGAAATCAGGGCAGGCAGGGTTTGAACCACCTCCAGACTGGGATGCCGGATTTGAATTTCATGGCGGCACCCAGACAGGTGACCAAGCCAATGCAGCAGATTTTAGTGATTTCTTTGCCAGCCTTTTTGGCCAACAGACAGGAGGCTTTCAGGGTAGTCATCAAGCGCGACATACGCGGGGTGAAGATAGTCATACGAAAGTTTTTATTGACCTGGAGGATGCCTATCATGGTGCATCTCGTAACCTAACACTGCGTACTAGTGTATTAGGTGCAGATGGTCGTCCTGAAATCAAAAGCCGCACTCTTAATATAAAAATACCAAAGGGTATCAAAGAAGGTCAAAACATTCGTCTACAAGGGCAAGGTAGCCCAGGTACGGCAGAGGGTAAAGCAGGGGATCTGTATTTAAAAATTGAATTTAACCCGCATCCCAACTACAAAGTAAAAGGGCTGGATGTCTCATTGGAATTGCCCATTACTCCCTGGGAAGCGATGCTGGGTGCTAAAGTACAAATACCGACGCCTGCCGGCAAGGTCGACCTTACCATCCCGGCTGCTAGTTCTAGCGGTAAACGTATGCGCCTAAAGGGGCGCGGAATACCCGCCAAAATTGCCGGAGATTTTTATATCACTCTGGAAATCATACTTCCTGATAAACTCAATGAACGTGAGAAATCCCTATACCAGGCATTGCAACAAGAATCCGGTAGTTTTAATCCACGCGTAAAACTGGGAGTATAAACATGAAAAATGAAATCACCCGCTTGTTATCCGGTGCGATTGTCGAAGAAGACAGCCATGTCTCTTTTAATCAATTATGTCATTGTTGTTCACTATCCGAAGAGCAGATAATCAGTATGATAGAGCATGGCATTATCGAACCGCTGGAACCCCTGTTGACTACTAGCTACTGGCAATTTTCGGGAGACTGTATTATCCGCATACAGACAGCAGTCAGGCTGCAACACGACCTAGAGATTAACTTAGCGGGCACGGCCCTAGCACTAGAACTACTGGATGAAATCAGAAACCTGCGCCAGCAGGTCAAATCCTTACAACGTGACTAATCCAGATTAAAATTATTTCCGACTATAGTTTATAGAATCTATCAGATCTATCGTACAATCTGACACACACCCTCAGGAATAATACCATGGCAAAGAAAAAGCAGCCGCAAAAAACGCATGCTCATACCCATGACCATAATGGCCACTCTCACCATCACGTCGACCCAAATAATCATGGTCGGGCTTTTGTTATTGCCATCATACTGAATATGATTTTTGTTAGTGTTGAGTTCGTCTATGGTTTTATTGCCAATTCAACTGCATTGATGGCTGATGCCGGACATAATCTTTCAGACGTTTTAGGCCTGGTGCTCGCGTGGGGAGCTGCCATTCTTTCTCGTAGAGCTCCTAGCCCGCTCTATAGCTATGGCTTGCGTAGTACGTCTATTTTAGCAGCTCTGGCAAATGCCATGATATTGTTACTCGCCTGTGGCGCAATATCCTGGGAAGCTATCATGCGCTTCCAGCAACCAATTGAAGTTGCAGGTCTCACTGTGACTCTGGTTGCTGGTATCGGCATTATCGTCAACGGGCTGTCCGCCTGGTTATTTGTCAAAGGCAGTAAAGTGGACTTGAATATTCGCGGGGCCTATTTACATATGATGGCTGATGCAGTCGTGTCTTTAGGCGTTGTAATCGCAGGTCTGGCAATGATGTATACCGATTGGTACTGGCTGGATCCTGTGGTTAGTTTATTAATCGTGGTGATTATCGCCATTAGTACCTGGGGCTTATTACGCGATTCTTTACGCCTCGCCTTAGGTGCTGTACCTGCCGGTATAGATGTAACTGAAGTAGAAAGCTATTTACAAAAATGTCCTGGCGTTGTCGATGTTCACGATTTGCATATCTGGGGTATTAGTACTAGCGAAGGAGCCTTAAGCGCTCATCTGGTTATTCCCGATGGTTATCCGGGCGATGAGTTTATGGATGATATTATATCTACGCTGAAAATACGCTTCTCTATCCAGCACAGTACTTTGCAAATGGAACAGGGAACCACCGAACATATCTGTACTTTACATCCCGATGCCTCTGCTACGCATCAGCATTAATTTATTTTAAATCAGAATAAACTGATACCTTAATCTCACAGGAGTTTAAACTTCATGCGACAAGCACAAAAATCACATTTCGTTGGAAAAATTATAATCATCAGTGTACTGATCTCCGCACTTGTTTATTATTTCCATCCAGGCGTGGGTCAATTTAGCCTGATTATCAATGGCGAACAGGTAGCCGATCCTTTAATACGCCTGGCAGCGCTGCCAACATTGATCATTGCCCTGTTATTTTCCGTGATACTCATCATTCTCGCCTTTCTGGGTGTGGGTATGTTTATATTTATCGGCGGACTAGGCCTTATTCTGCTGGGCATTTTTTTCCTCGCTCCTTATTTTTGGCCGATTCTGCTAATCATCACATTAGTCATTTTAGTGATGTCTTTTGGCAGTACAGATAAGTAAGAAATAGAGCCTGTTAATATGAATAAGAGAATTGTTCAGCTATGAATATTATTTTTCTGGTAATTATTTTGATTGCCTTTTTCACCACTGCCTACCATCAACTGGCCTGGATACCTGCAACGGCTGATGATATCGCCCCGATGCAGGCATTAACGACAGCGTTGATTGAAGCCAGTAAAAGCTCGGTAGAACTGGCAATAGGGCTGGTGGGTGTCATGGCCTTTTTCCTTGGCCTGATGAAAGTTGCCGAAGCAGGTGGATTGCTACAAATCATAGCCCGCTTATTGCGCCCCTTAATGGTACGCTTATTTCCGGATGTACCCGAAGATCACCCTGCCATGGGCGCGATGATTATGAATATGTCTGCCAACGCACTGGGTCTAGGCAATGCAGCTACTCCTTTTGGTATTCGTGCCATGCAGGAACTGGACAAACTCAACCCGGTGAAAGGGACGGCCAGTAATGCTATGGTTTTGTTTCTGGCAATTAACACCTCAAGCGTCACTTTACTGCCTACCGGCGTAATCGCATTGCGCGCATCAGCTGGTTCAGTTGACCCTGCCGGCATTATTTCCACCACCTTATTTGCGACCTTGTGTTCAACCGCTGCGGCAATAATGGCTGCAAAATTTTATCAGCGCTTTTTTAAGGTTGATGCAAGCCAGACTACCCCCGATACAGATTCAGAAACTGCAAATCTGCTTACTCAAGAGCCACAGCAGGACTTACCCGCAGCGCCTTCAACAGCCTATCCGGCCTGGGTTTCATACTTAACATTGCTGTGTATCATTGCTTTTGTCCCCCTGGCAATCGTCTACGGGCGCAGCATCGGTTCGTGGATAATTCCGCTATTTGTCGTCTCCTTGCTGAGTTTTGGAGCATCTCGAGGAGTACGTGTCTACGAAGTCTTTGTCGAAGGGGCGAAAGATGGCTTTAATGTTGCGATTAAAATCATTCCCTACTTAATTGCTATTTTAGTCGCGATTGCCATGTTTCGCGAAAGTGGTGCCATGCAGGTAATGATCGGCGCTGTGGGTAGCGTTACATCGCTAGTCGGCTTTCCGGCAGAAGCATTACCGATGGCTTTATTAAGGCCTTTATCAGGTTCAGGCGCTTACGGGGTAGTCGCCGCGACGCTGCAAGATCCAGCCATTGGACCCGATAGCTATGTCGGTTATTTAGTCAGTACTCTGCAAGGCTCAACCGAAACTACTTTTTATGTGCTCGCAGTCTACTTTGGCTCTGTACAGGTGAGGCAAATTCGTCATGCTTTAGCTGCAGGATTAACGGCAGATCTAGTGGGTATTATTGCAGCCACTGCCGCTTGTTATTATTTATATGCGTAGAATGTGTTTTACATTACAGGCACACCTTTTCGCATGGGTGCGTATAACGCACCCTACTCGGTGGCTCTAATAACGGCTGATATTCAACGTGACCTGATTGGCTATGGTAAAACACCGCCTCATCCACAATGGCCAAATACTGAACGCCTGGCCATTAATTTTGTGATTAATATTGAGGAAGGTGCGGAGCAGAATATCTTGCAGGGTAATACGGGCTCGGAAAATTATTTAATCAACACAGTGCGCTGCTTATATCGCGAAGGTAAAAAAGCGCCTAAAATGATAACTGTTGCTCTGCATGCTTGGATCAGCGGGCACCCTGGCAGGGCTGAAGTCATACACAGGTTTCTAGATTATCTGGCGGATTCCCCGGATATATGGATCTGTACCCGGCAGAAAATCTCCCAGCACTGGTATCAGCAGCATCCTGATGTAGTTATGTAGCCAAGGAAACTCATACATGAAACAACAATATCATATCCGGCGCATGCAGGCGGATGAGTTGCAAACTGCACTCGACTGGACACAACAGGAAGGCTGGAATCCAGGGTTGCACGACGCAGAAACATTTTACCAAGCCGATCCGAATGGCTTTTTTATCGGTGAGCTAGATCACCAGATCATCACGGTATAGGCAGTGCTATCTGTTATGACCCGCACTTTGCTGTTTGCGGCTTATATATCGTCCACCCTGATTTTCGTGGCCAGGGATACGGCTTGCAATTAACTCAGGAAAGCTTGCGTTATGTTGCTCTGCGTAATGCCGGTATCGATGGTGTGATAGAAAATATTTGTATTTATGAGCGTATCGGCTATCGAGTGGCTTATCATAATATGCGCTATCAGGGTTTGGCGCGAGAGGCTAAGTTCGATCAAAATACAATCGTTGCCGTATCCGAAATTAACTTCGCTGATCTGGCAGCCTATGATCACCTCTGCTTTCCCGCACCACGCGATACATTTTTATGCGCATGGATCGAACAAGCGGATTCACAGGCTATCGCTTATGTTAAACAGGGGCAATTGATGGGTTACGCGGTACGCCGGCAATGCATAGAAGGCCATAAAATTGGCCCCTTATTTGCCGATAGTTTTGAAATTGCCAAGCACTTATTAAACAGTTTGCAACAAGGTATTATTGGTGAGTCAGTATTTGTGGATATTACCAATATTAACCCAGCAGCCAAACGTCTGGTTGAGCAGCAGAAAATGCAGGAAGTTTTTTGCACCGGCCGGATGTACTTAAAAGGTCAGCCCAGTCTGGATGATGAGAAAATATTTGCCATTACAACGTTTGAATTAGGCTGAGACCCCTTCAAGGTAAGCCGTCCTGAGTTTGAGTCCTCGGCATCAATCAGTAGAAATATCTACATTTTTTACCGCATCGGAATTAGGTATTTGTAAGCCAAAGTGTTGATAGGTTTTTCCTGTAACCACACGTCCTCTCGGCGTGCGCATGATAAAGCCCTGCTGAATCATATAAGGTTCCAGCACATCTTCTATCGTACCCCGCTCCTCACTAATTGCGGCAGCCAGAGTATCCAGACCAACCGGGCCGCCATCGAAATTATCGATAATGGTTTTTAATAAGCGCCTATCTAATTGGTCAAAGCCACAATGATCCACTTTTAGCATGCTTAATGCCTGTTGAGCGACGCCTTGATTAATAGTACCATCGCCCTTCACCTCCGCATAGTCACGTACCCGCCTGAGTAAGCGGTTGGTAATACGCGGGGTACCGCGGGAACGTTTAGCAATTTCATGGGCACCACTGTTATCAATCTGTATACCTAATACCTGTGCCGATCGAGTAACAATAAGCATCAATTCATCGACCGTATAAAACTCAAGTCTTTGAATAATACCGAATCGATCTCGTAAGGGAGATGTTAGAAGCCCGGCCCGGGTGGTCGCGCCCACTAAAGTAAAGGGTGGTAAATCCAGTTTGATTGACCTGGCCGACGGCCCTTCCCCAATCATGATATCGATTTGATAATCTTCCATCGCCGGATAGAGGATTTCTTCGACAACAGGACTTAAGCGATGAATTTCATCGATAAAAAGAACATCGTGCGCTTCCAGATTGGTTAATAAAGCGGCTAAATCTCCTGCTTTATCTATTATAGGTCCTGAAGTCTGACGCAGATTGACATTCATTTCATTAGCGATAATGTTTGCCAATGTGGTTTTTCCAAGCCCTGGCGGGCCAAAAATCAAGACATGATCCAGCGCTTCTTTACGTGCGACCGAGGCCTGAATAAAGACTTCCATCTGATCACATAACGCCTCTTGACCAATATAATCCTGTAGCGTTTTCGGCCTGATGGCACGGTCTTGTCGTTCTTCGTCAACTTGACTACTGGCACTGATAATTCGATCGGTTTCAATCATATTGCTAACCAGGATAAACGCCTGTAGATAAGTATCTATCACCACGGTCACAAATAATAGTCACTATGGTCGCATTTTCTACTTGCTGTGCAAGCTTTAGTGCTACGGCGACGGCACCACCTGATGACACGCCGGCAAAAATACCTTCTTTGCTGGCTAAATCACGCATGGTTTGTTCAGCCAACTGTTGATCTACATTCATAGTTATATCAATTCTTGATGCCTGATAAATTTTAGGTAAGTATTCTTGCGGCCAACAGCGTATACCAGGAATTTTTGCACCATCAGCCGGTTGCACGCCGACAATCTGAATATTGGGATTTTGTTCTTTTAAATATCTTGAAGTCCCCATAATAGTACCGGTCGTACCCATAGCACTGACAAAATGGGTAATTTCACCTTGGGTATCTCGCCATATCTCAGGCCCCGTTCCTTCATAATGGGCCAGGGGATTATCAGGGTTGGCGAATTGATCTAATATGCGCCCTTTTCCGTCTGCTTCCATTTTTCTGGCTAAATCTATTGCGCCTTCCATACTGCCTGCTGCAGGCGTAGAAATAATTTCAGCACCATAGGCTATCATCGACGCCCGGCGCTCAGCGCTCATATTATCCGGCATGATCAAGGTTAATTGATAACCTTTAATAGCGGCTGCCATCGCTAAAGCAATACCAGTATTGCCGCTGGTTGCTTCGATTAATCGGTCGCCTGGTTTGATTTCCCCTCGTGCTTCTGCATGTTGAATCATGCTGATTGCCGGGCGATCTTTTACCGAACCGGCGGGGTTATTACCTTCCAGTTTTACTAAAACAGTATTAGAGCCAGACTTGATTAAGCGCTGTAATTTAACTAAGGGTGTATTGCCAACAAAGGCTTCGATTGTGGAGTAATTCATGTGATAGTGTATGTAGAGCGGACTTTAGTCCGCTATGGTCAAATGCAGATTAGCTAATATCAAGTTTTAACATAAAGCAACATGAAGAGCTTAAAAAATTATTGATTTAATCTTCATCCGTTTATTGAAGTCTTTATAGTTAGATCTGGACATTTAGAGTAGCGGACTGAAGTCCGCCCTACAATAATTAAAACAGTAAGCCTAACGGGTGAACATTCTTACCAGGTTAGATAGCTTTCCTAACTGGCCTTCTTTCAGTTGTTCCCAGGAGAATTGCCATTTCCAGTTTCCTTCGACAGTTCCAGGGATATTCATTCTGTGTTCACCGCCTAATTCTAAAATATCCTGCATAGGCACAATTGCAAGATTAGCCACCGAGGAAAATGCTGTACCGATCAATAAATATGGCATAGTAGCCTGGGGGTCGCCTAAATAACTGTATACGCGATGCTTCTCATGATCATTTAAACAATTATACCAGCCTACTGTTGTATCATTATCATGTGTTCCGGTATAGACAACGCAGTTCTGATCATAATTATGCGGCAAGTAGGGATTGGTATCATCATCACCAAAGGCAAATTGCAGAACTTTCATTCCTGGAAGATTAAAGTCCATTCTAAGTTCATCAACTTCTGCTGTAATAACACCTAAATCTTCAGCAACAAGAGGAATCTTACCAAATTCCTTTTGCAGTGCCGCTAATAGAGATTTTCCAGGAGCTTTAACCCATTCACCGTTGATTGCGGTATCTTCATCAGCCGGGATTTCCCATGCTGCTTCAAACCCTCTGAAATGATCGATGCGTAATATATCGAACATTTCTAATTGGCTACGCAGACGTGCATTCCACCAGGAAAATTTGCTTCTTATTAAGTAAGGCCAGTCGTAATGCGGATTTCCCCAGCGCTGGCCAGTCACAGAAAAGTAATCAGGTGGCACACCAGCAACAACAGACATTTCACCTCTTTCATCTAGTTTGAAGACTTTACGGTTTGCCCAAACATCGGCGCTATCATAGGAAACAAAGATAGGGATATCACCAAATAACAAAACATTTTTGCTATTGGCATACTCTTTAAGTGCCATCCATTGCCGGAAAAAAAGAAACTGCTCAAACTTGATCATCTCAATTGCCGATGCCATTCTTTTACGAGCGGCTTTAAGCGCGGCAGGCTTACGTTCTTTTAAAGGACTAGGCCATTGGTTCCAGCATTGCTGGGACCTTTCATTATGCAGCGCATAAAATAAGGCATAATCGTCTAACCAGCTCGATTTATCGGTACAAAAATTTAAGTATGCCTGTTGTTCTTCAGCACTCGCCAGGTTTTCAAATCCGGTATGCGCTTTCGCAATTAGACGGTCTCGACCACAATCATCGCCAGCCTCACAAATATCGTATTGCTCTGCTTCTTGTAACCAGCCTTTCTGTTTTAATTCTTCCAGACAAATCAGTGCTGGATTACCTGCATGGGCTGATAGGCACTGATAAGGAGAACCATCGCCATGCGGCACGCCTAAAGGCAGCGTTTGCCAAACCTTAATACCTGCGGTATGCAGGAAATTGACAAAGTTATAAGCCTCTTTACCCAAATTTCCCGCGCCATGGTCATTAGGTAATGAGGTAATATGCAATAGCACTCCGGCACGGCGTTGCGCTAATAAATCTTCTTCCTGCTCTAGCATTCTTTAATCTGTTCCTTTATGCTTAGTACCACCCATCACGGGCTCACCAGAACCTTGTGTGAACGACAAGGATAAATAAGCGGGTGCATGTTCACCTAGCAAGTGATATAGATCACTTAAATTCAAACGAAATTGCTTTTCAAAACTACTCACCACCTGGTCAGGGTTATAATCACCGAACCTCCAGCTATCAATTTTTCTAACTGCTTGACTTCCACTTTTGCCGCTAAATACTCTGAGAAAGTGGTTAGTTCTATATTCAGATGTTCCGCTAAACGCTTATAAAAAGCAGACAAAAAATGGTAACCATTTTCTGGGAAATAGGCCCAGATAATCTCAGCATCCATAATTATAGTTACCATGCTGCCCTCGGGTCCATGCTCCGCAATATTTTCTAATATGCTGTATCATATCACCTACAGCATCATCGGCATGTCACTTGGATGATTTAAAGCCGATTAAATCAGAAAGCCCATCATCCCGAAAAAAACAGGGGGTTTGTGTATCTTTTACCTAAAAAGGACAGTGTATGCTCTGCGCTTTATCAGCATCGAAAATATGCAGTCTATTATGCAAGACCCGACTAACCGCCGCGACCCATGCAAAACCTGCATCGCCCAGTTCTTTCAAGTTGCGTCACTTACCGTTCCTTCAGATGACCAACAAGCCCTGAGGGGCTGCGCCAAAAAAAGCTCAAAAGCAGCCTTACCTTGTTCGATATGCCACTTAACACTTTCTTCTCCACCCGGGTGTGCATCAGGCGTTACTGACAGTTCTATACGTCCCTTTTTACCAGCGCATTATAGCGATAAATAACAATAGATTATAACTCACCATTTATTTCGACTATTTCAATGAGTTCTTGCAAAGTAAAATTATTGGCTTTGCAGATCAAACGCTGCAATCGAGGATCAGTTAATTTAACGGTTTCACCCATCAAAGCAAGATGATACCAGACTAATATATTGACAACAAATTGTGTATTGATATATTTAGCTGCATCACCATTATCTTGCACGCATCTGGCCATATCAGTCAATACTTTATACGCAGGGTAACGATCAATCTGTTGCTCTCGATTTGCACGCAGACAGTTGCTAATCAGCTCTCATCTTTCCTCTACACCGTTTGAAATCTCAAGCATCACCGCCGAAGCTAATAAAGGAACTCTTATCGCTACGCAGTCATGCAAATAGCAATTAACCTATTTTGCGTAGTTTTCTATTTGCTGTAATAAAATAGACTAAAAATGC
>DUBW01000076.1 GCA_012960135.1 Methyloprofundus sp. | reverse complement strand
CAGTCTAAGAATGTGTCCTGTTTTACTTGACCATTACATGGTTAAAGAGGCTTAAAGAAAAGAAATAAGAATTTTTAAATAATTGTCCTGACGTTTTGGGTGGTATAGTGTTAATTAAGAAGGGGGAATGCTTTTGTGTATTCTCTGCAGCATAGCGGTGTTTTTCAAGATAGTTTTGGGATTAAGAATAATAAATCTTGATAGGCGGAGGCCGTTTTATTTTGACAGAGTTTTTCGTAATTTAGTTGGCTCCAGAAATTTTATTAGAATCCAATAAATGAATTATCATATCTTTTGGTTCTGGAGCGCATTGTTACGATCAATAAGTTTCGCTGTATACAGAATTAGGTCTTGCTTCAGTTAGATTGGTTTAAACTGCCTGCACAAGCACCCATGGCTTGATAACGACAGCCCACATTTGCGCATCATTGTTAAACCAGAGCGTCGCTTGCTGATCAGTAACCAGGTGAACGAGCTGTTTTTTCATCCATTGCTCTACACGGGGTTTGTCATCTTTGGAGAAAGCGTCAGCCACTTCTACAAGATCCAACTCAGGGGCGACATTCACGGCTAATCCCTGGGCAAAAAAGCGTTGCAATTCAGGCCAGGCAATTTTTGACGTTTCCTGATTAACTTTATCTTTGGTTAAATCTTCTGGGTTCATATCTTCTGGGATTATATCTTCGAGCTGTAAATAGAGGGGCGGTTAAGTTTGACATCTGGTGCAATAAACCGTGGTTCTTTGCGCCTGTTTTATTTCAACTAGTGTCCGCTGGCAATTCTTGCAAGGCAGACCTGCACGTCCATAAGCACTTAGTTCCTGCTTAAAATACCCTGGCTTACCATCACCACCAACAAAGTCACGCAGCGTGGTACCACCTTGTTCGATTGCAAGAGTGAGTATTTTCTGTGTTGTTACGAGTAGCTTTTGGTATCGTTTTAGGGATATATTGCCAGCAGCACGAATGGGGCTGATGCCTGCAGTATGGAGTGCTTCGGTGCAGTAAATATTACCAACGCCGGTAATCACGCTTTGATCCATTAAAAATTGCTTGATACTGACTTTTTTAGCGCGGGATTTCTGATAAAGATGGTTAGCGGTTATCTCGGTACTGAGAGGTTCGGGGCCAAGTTTACTAATCAGCGAGTGTGATTCAGGATTCTTGCCTAGCCATAATACAGCGCCAAAACGTCGTGGATCGGTTAGGCGGATGCGTTTATTATGCGCAAAGACAATATCGAAATGATCGTGTTTTGCAGCTGGGGTGTTGTCGGTTATAACTCGCAGACTACCCGACATGCCGAGGTGGATTAATAATGTACCGTTGGCAAAGTGTAGTAATAAGTATTTTGCCCGGCGGCTAAGGTTGAGCAGGGTTTGCTGTTCAATTAATTGCGGCAGTTCAGCAGGAATAAGCCAACGTAGCTTAGGTTGGCGGATGATGACTTGGTGTACAGTTTGGTTTTTAATATGTGGGCTGATGCCACGTAAAGTCGTTTCAACTTCGGGTAATTCAGGCATTAAATATAGTCTGGTTTTTAGTAATGCAATAACGCATGTATTTCGTAATTTTCTAGTTTTTCTCTACCATTAATAAAATCTAATTCGATAACAAAGCCCAGTGCTTCGACTGTCGCACCTAATTGCTCAATTAATTCGCAGCTGGCTTTAGCAGTGCCACCTGTCGCGAGTAAATCATCGATTAACAGTACTCGGTCATCTTTATTTAGAGCGTCGGTGTGTATCTCCAGGCTCGCTGAGCCATACTCCAGATCGTAGGAAACACTTTGCGCATGATAAGGGAGTTTCCCCGGCTTTCTTAAGGGAATAAACGGAAGTTCAAGTTCCCAAGCGACCAGTGATCCGAAAATAAAGCCTCTGGCTTCCATGCCTGCAACAGCAGTGATATTCCTGTCCACAAAAGGTTTTGTTAGCTGTTGTATTGCAAAACGCAGGGCTACGGGATCTTTTAATAAGGGAGTAATATCTTTAAAAACGATCCCAGGCTTTGGAAAATCAGGTATATCACGAATAGTGTCTTTTAATCGTTGCATCAGTGCTGGGTATTCTTCTTGTAAAATGAACTTGGGCGCAGTTCATTCACGGCTAAAGGAGCGATGATGCAGAAGGCATCTTTGATAATTTTAAAAATATTGGGTAGGTTCATTTTGTTTTTCTCGGCCAGATTGCAAATACACAACCAGGCGACACTGAAAAAATGCTTGATCAGCAAGGTAGGGTTTCTATTAAGACCTGCTAACAAAGAGATGGGGCCGCCGGATTTGTCACCACCTTTGCGCAAATATTCAAACACGCCTTGCTTAAGTAGGTCGTTTGACATTACACCGTAGAGTGCATTTGCCATGATGTTGACATTGGTATTGGCGTGATAGCGATCCTGATAATATAACTCCAGTTTTTCGTGTAGCAGTTTGGAATCGTTAAAATCAGGCATTGCCAGTAAGTGCGAGCTCAGTAGATAGACATCGCTAAATACAGCGGTTAAACCTCCACCGGTTATTGGGTGGCGCATATTGAGTGCATCACCTAACATCACTGCTCCTTCTCTAAGTACCGGCTTTGCAGGCATATAGTGATTAGGCATGACTTTAAAATTATTTTCAGCCATCGCGTTGGCAAAGCATTCTTTAAACTCGTTAGGTAAGAATGGGGCGACTTTAGTCAGGATATGCTCACGTATATCATCTTTCTTGGGGGCTTTTTTTCCAGGGAAGTCAATGAGTAAACGGGTTTCAGTGCTGGAAATCGGATAGCAGACAAAAGGGGTTGGCGCAGATAAAAAAACATGGCCGTGGTTGGGGTAAGGGAGGACGCAGTCTTTCAAAACCAGGCCGATAAAAAATGAGGTCACTGTTTTAACGTTATTACTCAGGTCTTTACGGAAGCTGGAAAAAAAACCATCACTGGTGATGGACAGTTTTGCTTTGACGGCCTTAACATCGCGGGTGTGTTTCTCGCGATATTTAACACCTGTAACCACGCCTTTACTATCTTCCATTAGTTCATAAACAGTACCATGAATCTGAGTGATACTGTCGTTCTTTAATGCATCTTCCCTTATCTTCTGTAAAAAACGTCCATTGTGTAATCCGACTCCGTTAAAATCTGTGCTGTCACCCTGATTGTAGGCAATGGGAAATTTCTTATCATTATTAAGCAGTGCATAACCATAAACAGGCTGTGCATCAAAACCCTCAAGTAAATGTTCTAGACCCATTTTTTTCAGGGTTTGCACAGCACCAGGCTGGAGTAATTCGCCTACTATGCGCTGTTTCTCAGTGTACTCCCTATCAATAAGTGCAATTTTAATGCCTTTAGGAGCAAGGTATGCAGCAATCGTGGCACCAGCCATGCCTGCGCCGATGATACAGATATCATAAAATTCATTATCTTCAGTATCTTCAGAAGGAATATTCATAAGCAATCTTTTAATTTTACTTTAACTGTCTAATTTTAATATGAATTACTAAACTTTAATAGTTTTAAGTTGATAAAATCGATTTAAGGCCCAGATAGGAAAAATATTTCGGTATGCGCTATAGGTGATCATGCAATTATAGTTAAACACACCTGATATGTTTTCCTGTTCCCAATCACCATCATCTAATTGTCTCTCTAGCAGTAAGTTTATACCGTGCTGAATCGCTTCTTTATTATCTGAGTTTGCGGCCTGCAGGGCTAACAATGCCCAGGCGGTATTAATAACTTGTGATGTTTTTGCTTGTGTGTACTCCATATTCGCACAAGATTCATAGGTTTCTCCCCAGCCGCCGTCTGGCATTTGCTTGCTAAGCAAAAAGTCACAGGCTTTGCTGATGCATTTTGATCTTGTGTCTGCATCGATATGCTCTTTGCCCAGTACCAGTGCCTCTACTGCAAACCAGCTTGCATAAGTAAAGCAAACTGCCCAGCCGCCGTACCAGGAACCGTCTTGTCTTTGCTGTTTTACGACAAACTGCAATCCTCTGGAAATGGCTTCGCGTATCTCCTGGCTTTTATAGTCCGGATAGAGCTCTAAAATTTCTAGTAGTGCGATAACGCAGGCCGAACTACACTCAGTCCATGAATAATCAATCATGATGTCGGCAAAGACTTCCGATGGATTTAGTTTTTCTAGCCATTTAGGTGCGCGACTCAATTCGTAAGTCGGCCAGCCACCGTCCTTATTCTGAAAAGACAGGATAACATCAACGGCTTGTTTTATGCGTGCATCACTAATGCCCGGCTTGAGTATCCCGGATTTATGAATAGCCAAGGTAGCGCTTAAACCCTCTGCTGTACAATCGGCTACTGGCCAGGCTTGTTCGGCAGTAGAAAATGGCCAGCTACCTATCATAGGGTGACGGAAAAATTCTTTATGTGTCTCGTGTTCTTTTCTGACCTGCATATTATCAATAAATTGATAACTTTTCTTGATTGTGTCGGGAAATAATTGGCCTAAGTCACTTTCCAGCATCGCACGGCTTGTAAGCGCAGCATCCCATAACTGCGAGCCATTATAGCCACTCATTTTCATGCCGTCTTCAGCTATCCATAAATAATCATACCAACGGGCGACATGCTTTTTAAATGGCTCTGATTGTTTGCCATAAGCATGCCAGATACAGATCGAGTTAATTGCTTTGCTAACAGGACCTATATCAAGGTAGTTTGTCTGTGCGTCTTCAGCATTAAGATATTTTAAGAGAAAGTCACTGGCTTTTGTTCTTAACCACTGAGGCCTGATTTTTTCATAGCCATTGGTGAAAAGATTCATCCATTTCAAGATTGGAGATTGCGTTGTATAGCAGTCCTTTTCGCACACTCTGTTTCGCTGTTTTGGCCAGTCGATGGATGCAAAATCTTCGTTGTAGATTTCTTCTCTCAAAGAGCGTATTAAATCATTCTCAGGCACTTGTATGCGTTGAGCCTGGCAATATGCCATGGGTAAATAGACCATGCGCGTATGACACCAGTAGCGTGAGGGGTGTACCGGTAGCCACTTGGGTAATAACCACATTTCCGGGAATAAACTATTAAATCCAGTCCAGTCATAGAGGTTTAGCAGTGCCAGGTAAAACTTTCCCCAGGAAGGAATGCCTGCTGCGCCACCATTTTCTTTAATCCATGCGCTGGCTTTGCATAATCTGGCATCGTCTTTATCAACACCTAGCAGACGTAGAGAAACGTACTGCATCACTGTGCCGAACATGGTGGGTTGTCCCTCTATATGCATGCCCCAGCCACCATCAGTATGCTGATGGTTGAATAAGTATACCTTCATCATTTCTTGATGCGGCTTAGGGAAGGGGGTGTCAGTAATATAAGACGCTATCAATAAACCCGGTAGTAAAAATAGCGGGCCGCCGTAGTCACCGGGCCAGTGTCCGTCTTCGCTTTGCAGTTGACTAAAATAGTGCATGCCTTTAATCAGACTATCTATTAATACTTGTTCTTCAGGGTTTTGGACAGATGGCTTTTCGTCAGGAAAGCTAGAACTATTTTCTTGTATAGCCTGTTGTCTAAAGACTTTATCGGAAGCGGAAGGGTTTTGCTGGCGATCGAATGCAAAGTCATTACTGAAATCACGTAATTCATGATCAGAATACTTGTCTGCATTATTCAAATGGTCATCAATGTTTTGCGAATCAGCCTTAAATGCCCATATTTGGCGGCCATTCTTGGTGAAAAGTTTCCAGTGATCCCAGCTAGATTTAGTTTGCGGCATGTTGGCTTAGTTTACGATTCCAGTTTGTATTAAAGTCTATTGTTGCAACTTTAGTCGTTGTAATTATACAACAAGTGCAACAGAATGTGATGCATTTAACACAATTAAGCATTATTATTATGTGGTATATATATTAATAGTTATGTATAACAGTACTTTATGGTTTTATTTGGTATTAATGATTTATACCTTAAATGATAAAACTTGAATTGTCAGGCTCTGACTACTATACTCTAAACATGAAAAATTTAATTTTTGTTGTTTTTTTACTACTTTTTGCTCAGGGTGCCTGCGCGGACACTATGCAAGACAGTGTGTCAAAAATTGAAGCCAACTGGGTAAGCACTAGTGAAACTGAATCTACGCCAGAACGGAAGAATTTGTTTTTACAACTAGCAGATGATATTACTGATGTTGTGGTCGCTTTTCCTACTCAGGCTGAACCACTGATTTTGAAGTCAGCTATTTTATTAACGATGGCTGAAGATGCATCCAGTTTTGTGGCGCTTGGCCTGGTAAAGCAAGCTAAGACTTTGCTTGCGAAGGCGATAGATATAAACCCTGAAGCAAGGGGTGGTTCAGCTTTGGTTACCTTGGGGATTCTGTATTATAAAGTCCCTGGCTGGCCGCTTGCCTTTGGTGACAATGATCAGGCTGAAACTTATTTACGCAAAGCTTTAGAAGTTAACCCCGATGGTGTTACCAGTAATTACTTTTATGCCGAATTCTTGTTAGAACAAGGTAAAGATGATCAGGCTGTAAGTTATCTAAATAGAGCGATAGGTGCAACATTAGATCCTAAAAATAGATCATTTAAAATTAAAGTTAAACATAAGGCTAAAGCAAAAGCTGCGTTAGCAAGTTTATAGTAATACTGTTGTTAACAGCTTAGCGGTTCTATTTTTTATCATTACTAAAGTGCTCTGTTTCAGTCACTTAGTAACACGCTATTTTAAACTTAAAATAGCAAATAATCATGACTGTCAAAAGAAGTACATTACACATGAGGTGTTCATATGTATTTTCTTTATTGACCCATCTTCTTAAAATTAATGTTGCGTATGTTTACGCTGCGCTATTTTAGACCAAAATTTGTATTTTTTGTTGGCTTTATCATTATTCCAGCCATTATTATGGTTTCGCCTGATCGTCGTTTTTTTCAGAAGCTAGTCTATATCCTTTTTCCCAGGTTTTGGAAGCAAGAGGTTGAGTCGCCTCTGTTTATCCTGGATAACAGTAGTCCGACTTTCTTGCATCGAATGCTGGAAAAAGATCAGCAATACACCTACCTATCTTTATGGCAATCGCTATTTAATTCAATGACTCTGTACAAATTTGTGGGTATTATTGGTGCGTTGGGTAAAAAATTAGCTCTCCAATTGCACAGATGATTGACGCGATTGATAGACATTTTTTTAAAGGCTGGGATGGTCTGCATAAAGCGGGATTACGTTTTTCAGAAGAGGTTGAGTTTTTATTTGTCAGTTCTTTTTAACCCCCGGCCTTATTTTATTTTTTCCTTACCTGCACGAAGTAGGAGATATCTTTGCACTGGATAATCTGCCTAATTGAGCGAGGCAACGCGTGATCAAAAGCTTTCGCCTATTTGTTCAGCGCCATGTTCCTGGCTAAAAAATGCAGCTGCCGGAGGCCAGTTAGGGATTTATCACCAGGCATTTCCTGATATGCGAGTTATTCATATCAAGAGTGACATACTTAGGTCTGTTGCATCCTCGTTGAGTATATTTTCTGAGCCTTGGTCTTTTCACTCGCCTGCCTGCCATCAAAGAAAGTATGAAAGTATCAGCGTGATAGAAATGGTACGTACCAATCATCAGGGGATAATTAACTATAGACATAATTTTAAGCCTAAAAGTTTGATTGATATCGAATACGGTAATCTGGTGAGTAACCCCGAAAAAACGGTTAGGTCAATTTATCAGTATTTTGGTCTGTTATTGAATACTGAATATATGGGGTGATTGCGCAAGGATTGCATCGCTGCCAAGGCATACCATAGTACACATAAGTATACTGTTGAAGGTTATGGCTTTACAACAGAAGAAATTATCCAGCACTTTGACAAGAAAGCTATAGAAAACCAACTATGCGCAGCATAGTAGCGTATATTTAAAAAGCCGGTATTGCCCCAAACACATTACTCAGCCACACCAAGCAGAATTGCTTATGCTGTCTGAGCTATTTCACCCCTCTTGGCTGAATTAACAAGTCGATGCCAAATTATTTGATATGCACAGCGCAGCTAAAGAAAATTAGCCGTATAATGGCGCATAAAAATCATTAATTGTAATTCCAGGCTACCCTAGTAAAACGTATATGAGTAATCGTTCCGCATTCCTGATGGATAAATTTTTTTTCTGGTGGAGTACTCGTGTACTTCGCTTTGCATGGCTGCTTATCGTACTTTTTATTTTTTCATGTGCAGCCAGTTTGTATTACACGGTCAATAATTTAGGGGTCAATACCGATACATCGACGCTGTTATCTCAGGATTTACCTTTCCAGAAAAATCGCATACGCTGGGAAAAAGCTTTTCCACAAGACGCAGCGACCATCATTTTTGTTGTTGAAGCGCCCACGGCGGAACAGACCGGCATAGCTGCAAATATACTGGCAAAACGCATTGCTGCAAATAAGCAGCTTTTTGAGTATGTTTATATTCCTGATGATAATGCTTTCTTAAAGCAGCAGGGCCTACTCTATCTGACACCAGAAAAACTTGAGGATTTATCTGCCAAACTGATAAATGCACAGCCTTTTATTGGTTATTTAGCGCAAAATTATCATCTACAAGGGTTACTGGAAATATTAGGTAAAGCATTAGACAATACTGATACTGGCTTGCCGATGAATCTAAATCCTCTGCTGGAAGGTATAGACCAATCCTTGCTTGCAGTACAGTTAGAGCAACCCTATTCATTATCCTGGCAGAAATTACTGGCATTCAATCAATCCAGTGATAGAAATACTTTACGCAGTATAGTCAGCGCCAGGCCTATCGCTGACTTTAATAGTATGAAGCCAGTGGAGAAATCGCTCAATTTTGCGCGAGAAATAGCGCGAGAAATTCAAGCGATAGACCCGCAAGTGAGTATTCGTATCACCGGTAAAAAGGCCTTGGAAGAAGATGAGATGCGCGTCCTGGCAGAAGATACAGTCTATTCTGGTCTGCTCGCATTATCTCTAATAATCGGTGTACTGTTTGTAGGCTTACGTTCGGTTAAGCTGGTGCTATGTACATTAATTGTTCTGATTATGGGGCTAATTCTGACCGCTGGATTTGCCACAGTTGCGGTTGGACATTTGAATGTATTATCGGTTGCCTTTGCGATACTCTATATTGGCCTGGGTGTCGACTTTGCGATTCATATCTGCCTGGCTTTCCGTGAATGCTGGGAAGGCAGTATGACTAGCGAAGATGCGATTAAAAAGAGTGTTATCAAGCTTGGTTTTTCTCTGTTCTTATGCGCTCTTACTACCTCCATTGGTTTTTTTGCCTTTATTCCTACGGATTATGAAGGCGTGTCCGAATTGGGGTTGATTTCCGGTGGGGGAATGTTTATAGGATTGATTGTTTCCTTAACTTTATTGCCTGCATTACTGAAAGTATTTTCCATAAAAAAACTGGCGAAGCAACAGGTCACCAAACTTCCCGGCTGGATTTGTACTTTTCCGTTTCACTATGCGAGGCTCATTCGCTACACATCAATCTTACTCGCCATTGCAGCTTCATTTTCGTTACACTATGTTTATCTCGATTCAAACCCGGTTAATCTTAGAGATCCAAATAGCGAGTCTGTGGTCGCGTTTAAAGACCTGCTACAGTCTAAAACCAGGTCTCCATTTGTATTGATTGCCTTAAGTGATTCCCAGGCAAATGCAGAGAAATTAACTCTGAAAATGCAGGGTTTGGATACCGTCAGTAAAACGATTACTCTGCAAAGTTTTGTCGCAACAGATCAAGATGAAAAACTGGCGATTATAGAAGACTTAAGCCTAGTCATGGGCCCTGAATTAATGAGCTTCGATCGACCACTGGAATCTGCAGGTACTCGTCAGGCTTTGCTGGAACTACAGGCAAAAATTAACAGCGCTCTAGTAAACCCTAGCGCCAAGGCAACACCTGAGCTATTAGCGAAATTGCATCAACATATTACAGACTTTATTGTTTTTGCCGATGGCGCAGAATTATCTACCGCTAAATATCAACAATTTGATAAGAGTGTTTTGGGCTTATTTCCCTATACCATGCAGCAATTGAATACAGGATTGCAAGCATACCAATTTGGCCTCGCGGATATTCCGGATTATATCAGTCATAACTGGCTTAGCCCTTCGGGAATTTATAAAATTATCATAGATCCCAAATATGATCTTAATAAACCTGAAAACCTGAAAGCATTTGCCAGGGAAGTACAGAGTGTCGATGACTCTGTGACTGGTCTTCCGGTTTCTGACCTGGCTGCCGGGGATGTGATAGCCGAAGTCTTTATTCAGTCATTTACCACGGCGATACTGGTCATTTTTCTGGTATTACTGATTATTCTGAAAAGTTTTCGCAATACACTGCTCGTGGTTTGGCCCTTACTGCTTGCAGGTTTGTTGACTGCTGCAACGAATGTACTTCTGCAGAACCCATTTAATTTCGCCAATATTATTGCCCTACCTTTATTAATGGGGATGGGTGTTGATAGTGGTATTCATATTATGCACCGCTTGCATGCAGGCTTAGGGGCTAATGAGCATTTATTGCAAACCAGTACGGCGCGAGGGGTGTTTTTTAGTTCTTTGACTACACTGCTGAGTTTTACCAGTCTGGCATTTACCAATCACCAAGGAATAGCCAGTATGGGGCTGCTACTTGCCATCGGTATTGCCTTTACTTTAATCTGTACCTTAATAGTCTTGCCTGCGTTTAGCGTGAGGCGTGTGCCCCTTTAATGGCGCTGTTAATTGATTGCCTGGAGAAAATCTTTGAAAATCGTTTTTGTAGCAGATAATGTGGATGGAGAAAAATCAGGCGGTGTGGTTTCGACACGCCGCTTTATTGATTATTTCAAAAAAACAGATGATCTAACAATTATTAGTACCGGTAAAGAAGAAGAAAATAAGGTGGTTTTTCCTGCTTTTTATTTGCCATTCGCTAAACAGCAGATGCAGGAAATGGATTTCTTATTTGCCTGGCCAAATAAGAAGAAATTAACTGCAGCGATTAAAGAAGCAGACTTGGTGCATATACAATTTCCTTTCTTTTTAGGGTATCAGGCTTTAAAAATCGCCCGTAAATTGAATAAGCCCGTGGTGATTGGCTTTCATGTACAGCCTGAAAATCTGATGTGGAATATCGGTCTGGATTATGATTGGTTAAATGCTTTTCTGTATCGGTTTTTTATTAAAATTTTTTACAATAAGGCAGACCTGGTAATCTCGCCGAGTGAGTTTGGTAAGCATATGTTGGAGAAGTTTTCTATCCAGGTTCCGGTAGAGATAGTATCTAATGGCTTACCTGAGCAGTTTCAACCCAAGCAATGTGTTAGAGATCCAGAATTTTTAGATAAGTTTGTTATCTTGATGGTGGGTCGATTAGCGAAGGAAAAACGTCATGATCTGGTGATGCAGGCTATCAAGCAATCTAAATTTAAAGATAAAATTCAGCTGGTTGTTACAGGCCAGGGTGCATTGCGATCCGAGCTGATTGACTTGGGTAATACTTTACCTAATCCTGCTTTTTTTGAATACGTAAGTCAGGAAAAGTTAATTTCGCTATTTAATACCGCAGATCTATTTATTCACGCCTCAGAGATTGAGTTAGAGGGTATGGCTGTTTTAGAAGCGATAGGCTGTGGTTTACCAGCATTGATCAGTGATGCTAAACACAGCGCTTCCACGCAGTTTGCATTGAATGATGAATTTTTATTTTCGGCAGGTAATGTGGACAGTTTAGTCAGTAAATTAGACTACTGGATAGCACATGAAGCCGAGTTACAAGCATCGAAATCAGCTTATCTGGAAAGGGCTCAGGCTTATGCGTTTGATGCCAGTGTGCAGTATGCGCGGTCGCTTTATCAAAACTTGGTCACTCAGAAAAAAAGTGCACCAAGCCAGCTGGTTTAATATGAAACCAGCTATTTTTAGCTAGAGGCCCTTGTTTTTCGCTTTGTTATGAAGGGCTTCTACTTAGAAATAAAGCCATGCTCTTTAAACCATTGCACCGAATCACGATACGCTTCTTTAACCGGTGTTGGTTGTAACCCCAGTTCATTGATTGCGCGGGTATGCGTGCCATATTTACCACAATTTAATAGACGAATAGAGTGGTAGTTAAAGCGAGGATACAAATGTGGGAAAAATTTCCGTTCGATCCAGTCTTTTACCAGAGCAATATTTTGCATAATAAAAGTAGGAATAACAATGC